>SHYY01000168.1 GCA_009692555.1 Myxococcales bacterium | reverse complement strand
GCGGCGATAGACGTCGAGCTTCTGGTCGGCCAGCAGGGGCATCCTCCTTGGAGGCCAGGGGGGTCGGTTGGCAGGAGGAATTTGTTGCGGGAGGAAGTTCGATTGCCGTCGCCGCGGACGGGACGACTACGACTACGACTACGACTACGTGACGAGCAAGAGCCAGCAAGAGGGCCCCCTCCGCTGTTAAGCACCCGCCGCTGCCCAGCCGCTGCCGCTGCCGTTGCCCTCGGCTCCCGCCGAGACAACTCCGCTGACGCGGCAAAGGCAGTTGGCGTTGCCGTTGCCGCGTGACCGGGCAGTGCTATTTTTTATGCAGGCGCATAATTTATTATTGACGCAACCGCACCACATGTTTATCTTCCGGCCATCCAACGCTCGCCCACCCAAGGAGATCCAGATGGCCAAAGAGACCGCCCCCCAGTCCGCCCCGAACCCGTTCACCGCTGCCGCCGCCCCGCTGTTCGCCCTGACCCGCTCGGCCCTCACCGAGTTCGCCAGCCAGTCGGAGCGCTTCATCGCCCACGGCAACGCGCAGGCCGCCGAGGGGCACACGATCGGCCGCGCCCTCCAGCAGCAGGCGCTCGCCGCGTCGAAGGCGCTGTGCGACGCCGCCGAGGCGAACACCCGCCGCCTCCTCGATGGAATGGCCTCCTTCGCCCCCGCCGGACAGGGCGCGTGAGCGCGACCCCGGGAGGTGCGGCGCGGGACGCTTTCCGGAGCGCCTTCGCGGCGTGGGAGCGGGCCGCGGCCGAGATGTCGGGTGCCGCGGTCCGCGATCCCCGGACGCTGGAGCTCGGGGCAGGGCTGATGCGTGCCCACCTCCTCTGGCGCCGCGCGGCGACCGATGCCTGGGCTGCCGCGTGGGCACCCTTCGCTGGGCCGAAGACCTGATCGTGGTGCAGATGCATAATTTCTTCCGCGATGCCGGCCTGGCCTGGGCCGATGCCTTCGACGTCGCCTCCGCCCACGGCGCGCGCGCCCGGCTCCACACCCAGGCCGCCCTCGCCCGGGCCCTCCACGGGCGCCCGCCGATCGCCCCGATCGCCGGCCCGGCGCTGCCCCATGAGCTCACCCTCGAGGACGACCTCGCGCGCCTGCTCCACTACCCCGCCACCTCCCGGCGACGCGGCTCGCTCCTGATCGTCGCCTCGCTGATCAACCGCTACTACGTGCTCGATCTGCTCCCCGAGCTGAGCGTGATCGGCAGCCTCGCCGCGCGTGGCTTCGATGTCTTCGTCCTCGACTGGAAGGCCCCCGGCGCCACCGGCCCCGACCTCGGCTTCGCCGACTACATCGACGGAACGATCGCCCGCGCCGCCGACGTGATCGCCCGCCGCTCGAAGGGGGCCCGCCCGGCGGTGATCGGCTACTGCATGGGCGGCACGATGGCGGCGATGTTCGCCGCCCGCCACCCCGAACGCCTCGCCGCGCTCTGCCTCCTCGGCACCCCGATCGATTTCCACGCTTCCGGCGTGCTCGCCGACTGGACGCGCCGCGATCTCTTCGATGCCGACCTCGCGATGGACGCCTACGGCAACATGCCCCCGTCGCTGATGCAGTCGGGCTTCCAGCTCATGAACCCAGCGGGCGCCCTCTCCAAGCTGGTCGCGCTGGCCCGCGATGGCGCGGACGAATCGCGGGTGCGCCACTTCGTCGCCCTCGAGTCCTGGCTGGAGGACAACATCGCCTTCCCCGGCGGCGTCTACCGCGACTACATCCGCACGCTCTACCAGGACAACGCGCTCTGCCGCGGCACGATGCGCATGGGCGGCACGCCGGTCGATCTCAGGCGTCTCACCGCCCCTCTCCTCGACGTGGTGGCGCTCCGCGATCACATCTGCGCGCCCCCCTCGTCGCGCGCCCTCCTGCCCCTGGTTGGCTCGAAGGACAAGCGCCTGCTCGAGTTCGACACCGGCCACATCGGTCTCACCGCCAGCCACCGCTCGCACCAGGAGCTGTGGCCAACGATCACCGCGTGGCTCGAGGAGCGATGCAGTCCAGCAGGCTCCTAGTGGCGCTTGACCCGGGACGCCAGCTCGGCGAGCCGCCGCTGCAGCTCGTTGATCTCGTCGCGCACATCCTCCCCGCGCTCGGGCCCGGGCGGCGTCTTGGACGGCGGAGGCGCGCTCTTGCAGGGTGGGCGCTCGTCGCTGGCGCCGGTCTTCAGCCACGGGAAGAGCGCGCTCATCGATTCCTGCATCGCCTGCGCCACCGGCGGTTTGAAGTTCTGCGTCGCCTGGTTCGCCCCGTCCATCTGGCGCTCCAGCCAGCCGGTGCCGGCGGAGAGGTACTGCTGCATCCAGCCAGCCAGCGCGTCGTCGCGCAGGGAGATGATCTTGCGCAGAAAGTCAATCGGCAGCACCGCCAGCGACTCGCCGCTCGACTCCTCGAGGATGATCTGGGTCAGGATCCGCCGCGTGATGTCATCGCCGCTGTCGGCGTCGATCACCCGGACGTCCTCGCCGTGGCGGACGAACTCGGCGATCTCCTCGAGCGTGACGCAGCGCGAGAGCGAGCCATCGTAGAGGCGACGGTTGCCGTAGCGCTTGATCACCCGCGCGTCGCCGTACTTCTCCCGCATCGCCTCGCTCTCCCGCGCCGGGGGCCGCCCGCGCCGCTTCTTGGCGGGCTTCTTTGGCGCTGTGCCGGCCTGGGCGGTCCTCCGCGTGGCGGGCCGGGGCTTGTCGGTCTTCCGGGACGACGAAGGCGCGCGACGCATGGGGTCCTCCTCAGGGCGCAGAACGCTAGCATGTGGTGCAACTGCACCGCAATCTATCCATCGGCGGCCCTTCGTGCGATGAGCAGTCATGGGCTCCTTCCACCGATCCGCGACCTCCGCGGCCTCCGCGGCCTCCGCGGCCTGACCGCATGACCGGCCGATCCAGGACCCCGAGAGGGCCAGCTCCCAAAGCCGCCCTGCCCGCGCGCTTCGACCCGTTCGAGGCGGGCTTCAGCGTCGGGCAGGAGATCTACAAGGCCGGCCTGCTCTCGGCGATCAACGGCCGCCGGCTGACGCTCGGCAAGCCGCCGGTGGGATGGCCCGCGGTCGGCACCACGCCGAGCGACGTGATGTGGAGCGAGGGCGGCGCGCGCCTCCTCCGCTACCGCGCCCCGACCGCCCGTGGTGCAACTGCAAAAAAACCGCCTCTCCTCCTGGTCTGCTCGCTGATCAACCGCCCCTACGTCCTCGACCTCCTCCCCGAGCGCAGCGTGGTTCTGCGCCTGCTCGGCGACGGGATCGACGTCTGGCTGCTCGACTGGGGCGGCACCCGCCGCGAGGACGCCGCGCTCGATCTCGCCGACTACGCCCTCGGGCGCCTGCCGCACGCCGCGGAGGTCGTGCTGAAAACGACCGGACAGAAACAGCTCCACGTCCTCGGCTACTGCATGGGCGGCACCTTCGCCCTGATGGCGATCGCCGCCGGTTGCCTCCCCGCCGCATCGCTGGTGGCGATGGCGACCCCGGTCGACTTCCACGATCCCGGCCTCCTCTCCACCTGGTGCCGCAGCCCCGGCTTCGACGGCGCGGCGCTGGCGAAGAGCTACGGCAACGTCCCGGCGCACGTCCTCCAGCCCGCCTTCAAGATGCTCGACCCGATCGGGATCGCCACCAAGCTGATCCACCTCGACGAGAAGGTGGGCGACGACGACTTCCTCCGCTTCTTCCTCGCGATGGAGACCTGGCTGGAGGACTCGATGGCCTTCCCCGGCGGCGCCTTCGCCCAGTGGGTCGCCGCCTACCGCGACAACTCGCTCGCCCGGGGCACCTTGATCCTCGCCGGGAAGGCGATCGATCTCGCCAGGGTCCGCTGCCCGATCCTCGCCCTGGTGGCGAAGAAGGACTACATCACCCCACCCGCCTCGTCGCTGGCCCTCCAGGATCTCGCCGGCACGAAGGACTACGAAGTGATCGCGATCGAGGGCGGCCACATCGGCCTCTCCACCGGCCGCGCCGCACACGAGCACCTCTGGCCGCGCGTCTCGGCCTGGTTGAAGGAGCGCGATCGCGCGCCGGCACAGCAACGGAAAAAACCATGATCCACCTCGGCGACTGGACCGCGTACTGGGCGCGCCGCACGCCCGATGCCGAGGCGCTCTGCGAGCCGATCTCGGGCCGAAGCTGGAGCTACCGCCACCTCGATCGGCGGGCGAACCGACTGGCCCATGCGCTGACCGCCCTCGGCGTCGCGCGCGGCGATCGCGTGGCGCTCCTGGCCCACAACCGCGGCGAGCACTTCGAGATTCTTTTTGCATGTGCAAAAATCGGCGCGCTGTTCACCCCGCTCAACTGGCGCCTCGCCCCCGCGGAGCTCTCCTTGGTGATCGCCGACGCCGGGCCGAAGGTGCTCCTCTACGACGCCGCCTGCGCTCCGCTCGCCGCCGCCGTCGCCCCCCCCGTGCCGCACCGCTTCGCCCTGGACGCGCCCTCCGCCGGCGGCCGTCCCTACGAGCCGCTCCTCGCCCTCGGCAGCGACGGTCCTGCCGGAGACGCGGCGGTCGATCTCGAGGACCCGCTGGTGCTCTGCTACAGCTCCGGCACCACCGGCAAGCCAAAGGGCGTGCTGCTCGCCCACCGCCAGCTCGCCTTCAACTCGCTCTCCACCGACCTCGCGATCGGCCTCTCGTCGTCCGACTCGACGCTGGTCGTTCTCCCGCTCTTCCACACCGGCGGCCTGAACTGCCTCGCCACGCCGCTCCTCCACCACGGCGGGCGGGTGGTCATCCTCCCCGATTTCGATCCCGAGCGCACCCTCGCCGTCGCTGCCACCGAGCGGGTCACGCTGCACATGGGCGTGCCGACCCTCTTCCAGCTGCTCCGCGATGCGCCGTCGTTCGCGCGCGTCGATCTCTCCGCCTCGCGGATGGCGCTGTGCGGCGGCGCGCCCTGCCCTCTCCCGCTGATCGAGGCCTACCGCGAGCGCGGGATCCTCTTCCGCCAGGGCTACGGCCTGACCGAGGTCGGCCCGAACTGCTTCTCGCTCACTCCCGAGGACGCCTTCCGCAAGGCCGGCTCGATCGGCTGGCCGAACTTCTACCTCCGCGCCCGCCTGGTCGACGACCAAGGCCAGGAGGTGGCCGCCGGATCGATCGGCGAGCTGGCGCTGGCGGGACCGCTGGTCACCCTCGGCTACTTCGCGAACCCGAAGGCGACGGCCGAGGCGCTCCGCGACGGCTGGTTCCACACCGGCGACCTCCTCCGCCGCGACGAGGAGGGCTTCCACTACGTGGTCGATCGGAGGAAGGAGATGTTCATCTCCGGCGGCGAGAACGTCTACCCCGCGGAGGTGGAGCAGGCGATCGCCCTCCTCGACGGCGTGGCCGAGGTGTGCGTGATCGGCGTGCCCGATCCGCGGTGGGGCGAGGTGGGACGCGCGGTGGTGGCGCCCGCCTCCGGGGCCGCGCTCGACGGCACGGCGCTCCTCCGCGCGCTCGACGGGCAACTCGCCCGCTACAAGATCCCGAAGTCGGTGGTGTTCACCGACGTGCTCCCGCGCAACCCCTCGGGCAAGGTGGTGCGCCCCGAGGTGAAGCAGCGCTTCGGAGCCGGATGATGCGACCGCACCCCCGATGATGCGGCCGGGCCACAGCATGGTGCACTTGCACCAAGGGAGTCCTTCGTGACAGCACGGTTCGCAGGACGGGTCGCCTTGATCACCGGCGGGGCGCGCGGGATCGGGCGCGCCACCGCGGAGCGCTTCGCCGCCGAGGGGGCGCGGGTGATCATCGCCGATCGCGACGCGGCCGGCGCGGACGACGCGGCGCGAGCGATCGGCCGGGGAGCGATCGCGCTGGCCGTCGACGTGGCCGACGCCGCGGCGGTCGGCCCTGCGGTCGCCGCCGCGCTCGCCCAGACCGAGCGGATCGATGTCCTGATCAACAACGCCGGGATCGTCCGCGATGCCACGCTCCAAAAGACCAGCGACGAGGCGTGGGACGCGGTGCTGGGCGTCAACCTCGGCGGGGTGTTCCACTGCGCCCGCGCGGTGGTCCCGCACATGGTGGCCCGCGGCTCGGGCGCGATCGTCAACGGCGCCTCGATCGTCGGCGTCTACGGCAACTTCGGCCAGACCAGCTACGCCGCCTCCAAGGCCGGGGTGATCGGGATGACCCGGGTGTGGGCGCGCGAGCTCGGCCGGAAGGGGGTGCGGGTGAACTGCGTCGCGCCCGGCTTCATCGCCACCGACATGACCGCCGGGATGCCGGCCGAGGCGCTCGCCGGGATGAAGGGGCGCACGCCGCTCGGGCGACTCGGCACGCCCGAGGACGTCGCCGCCGCCTACGCCTTCCTCGCCTCCGACGACGCCGCCTTCATCAACGGCCAGGTGCTGGGCGTCGACGGCGGCCTGGTCCTGGGAACTTGACGCACATGCACAATAAAATGAAGCACCTGCACCATTTCGTGATCCTCGCCGGGCTCGCCGCGGCAGGGTGCGGGGCGAAGCCGGCCCAGGGCTGCCGCGATGACAGCGAGTGCTCCGCGGGCGCCTGCGTGGCCGGACAGTGCCGCCCGCTGGTGGCCACGGAGGATCTCGGCACCGCCGACGGGAGCGGTGAGGATCTCGCCGGGCCATCGCCCGACGGCAACAAGCCGCCCCTCGATCTCGCGCCTCCTCCCGACGGGCAGACCCCGTCGTGCGCCTTCAACGGCGACGGTGTTCTGGAGCGCACGGAGACGCCGTTCCTCCCCGGCCTGGGCGGGCTGTTCGCGGTCAACGCCGTCGGCTCCACCGTCCCGGTCAGCGTGATCCCGAAGGGCGGCGGCTGGGACTTCAGCGCGCCGGTCGGCGGGGAGCGCAAGGTGTTCGACCAGCTGCTCGCCCCGGGCGGCCAGTGGTGGAGCGCCGACTTCCCCACCGCCACCTTCGCCGAGCGGATCGACGACGGCCTCGCGCTCTACGGCGTCTTTCGTGCCAGCGCCGACAGGCTCGAGCTCCTCGGCGTGGTGAGCGATCAGGGCGGCCTGCAGAAGACCGAGCTCACCTACGCCACCGCGATCCCGGTCCTGAAATTCCCGCTCGCCAAGAGCAACACCTGGACCGCCGAGTCGACCCTCTCCGGCTTCGTCCAGGGGGTGATCTTCGCCGCCTCGGAGAAGTACGCCTTCACCGTCGACGCGCGCGGCGAGACGCTGGTCCCGGCCGGCAAGTTCGACACCCTGCGGGTCCGGATGAACTCCACCCAGACCTACGGCCTCCTCGTCACCAAGCGCATCCAGTACCTCCACCTCGCGGAGTGCTTCGGCGCGGTGGCGCGCATCCGCTCGAAGGACAACGAGGCCTCGGCCGACTTCACCCAGGCCAGCGAGTACCGGCGGCTGGCCACGCAGTAGATGATCCGGTTTTTGATGATCTGGCACCACGCCGTCGCATTCTTTTGCGTTTGCATCATGGGGTGCGCGACGTTCCAGAGCGGCCCCTCGGAGCCGGTGGCCGCCGGCGAGCGCCTGGAGATCGCCGCGCGCGGGCAGCTGCGGGTGATCGATCGCAACCCCGAGGCGGACGAGACGATCCTCCTCATCCACGGCTACGGCTCGTCGACCGCCAGCTACGGCCCGGTGATCCCCGAGCTGGCGCAGCGCTACCGGGTGATCGCGATCGATCTCCCCGGCTTCGGCAAGTCCGACCGCCTCGCCGGCGACTACTCGCCCGACGCGCTGGCCGATGTCCTGGCGGCGGTGCTCGACGCGAAGAAGGTATTCCGCGCCCACGTGGTCGGCCACTCGTGGGGCGCGTCGGTCGCGCTCGCCTTCGCCCGGCGGCACGCCGATCGCACCGCCAAGCTGGTGCTCCTCTCGGCCTTTGTGTTCGACGATCAGCTGCTCCCGTTCCTGCGCTGGGCGCGCGTCCCCGGGGTCGGCGAGGCGCTCTACGCGCTCTTCTACCGCCAGTCGATCGGCGAGCGGCTAACCCTCAACTTTCACGACCCATCACTGGTGACCGACGAGGTGGTGGAGTCGGTGGAGCGGCAGATGGCCCTTGACGGGGCGGTGGCGGCGGCGCTGGCCGCGGCGCGGGGGATGCGCTTCGCCGAGCGGGAGGCGGACTACAGGAAGGTGACCGCCGATGCGCTGCTGGTGTGGGGCGCCGAGGACCGCGTGTCGCGGCCCGCGTTCGGCGAACGGCTCTTGCGGGACCTCCCGCACGCGCGACTGGCGCTCCTCCCCGGCTGCGGCCACATCCCGATGATCGAGTGCCGGGGCGACACGCTGGAGGCGATCCGCACCTTCCTCGGGGGGATGAATTGATGCGGTTGCACCAGGCGGCGATCGCGCTGGCGGCGGCGCTGTGGATGGCGGCGCCCGCCTCCGCCGACGACGCCCCGGACGAGCAGCCGCTGACGGTCACACCCGCGGCGTGGCGCGAGCTCCGCCTCACCCTCGACGGCTACCTCCGGGTGCGCGGCGAGGTGTGGAACAACCTCGATCTCTCCCGGGGACCGACGCCATCGACGGGCGAGCCCCTCTTCCCGGTCGCGGCGGGAGGGGGCAACGAGCACACCCTCACCGCCGCCGATATGCGGGTGCGCCTCGAGCCGACGCTCTCGGTCGGCCAGGCGGTGCGCCTCCACCTGCGGGTCGATCTCCTCGACAACGTCGGCTGGGGCTCCACCCCCGACGTGCTCCCATCGAATAGTTTTGCGCTTGCAACACGAAGCGCCGAGTCGCCCGAGGGTGGGTTCAACGCCGCGCACGACGCGGTGCGCGTCAAGCGCGCCTGGGGCGAGGTGGTGCTCCCGTTCGGCGTGCTCTCCGCGGGACGGATGGGCGCGCAGGTCTCGTGGGGCACCGGCTTCTTCGTCAACAACGGCGACTGCCTCGCCTGCGACTCCGGCGACTCGGGCGATCGCGTGGCCCTGACGGTGCCGCTCCTCGGCCACCTCGTCACCGCGCTCTACGAGCTCTCCGCCAGCGGGCCCTACGCCTCCCCGCCTCCGGGGCAAGGCGGCCAGAACATCGATCTCGAGCGGCGCGCCCACGTCGACAGCTTCGCGCTGGCGGTGGCGCGCTACGACTCCCCCGAGGCGCAGCGGCGTCGGCTGCGGGCCGGGCGGACCCTGGTGCAGTACGGCCTCCTCGCCAGCTACCGAATGCAGGAGCTGGACGCGCCGGCATGGACCCAGCCGGGCGGCCTCGGGCGACCCTACGGGGCAAAGGACTTCGTCCGGCGCGGCCTCTCCAGCTACGCCGTCGATCTCTGGGTGCTGGTGCACCACAAAGGATTTCGCGCCGAGCTCGAGGCGGCGACGGTGATCGGGAAGATCGAGGACGCCACCGACGTCGCGGGGGTCTCGCTCCGGCAGCGGATCACCTCGGCCCAGTTCGGCGGCGTGGCCTCGCTCGCCTACGCCTTCGGCTTCCCGCTCCGCCTGCGGCTGGAGGTGGGCTGCGCCTCGGGCGACGACGCTCCCGGCTTCGGCGCGCGCGTGGCGCCCGGGCAGCTCACCGCGCAGAAGGGCGATCTCGACGGACCGCAGCTCCGCCCGCCCACCGACACCACGCTCGACAACTTCCGCTTCCATCCGGACTACCGGATCGATCTCATCCTGTGGCGGCGCATCGTCGGGCAGGTCACCGACGCGGTGTACGTCAAGCCCTCGCTGCGCGCCGGGCCGTTCGGCTCGCCGCACCACAACGTGACCCTCGATCTCTCGCTGATCGATTCGCACGCGCTGTTCGCCGCGACGCCGCCCGGGCAGGACCAGGCGCTCGGGGTGGAGCTCGATCTCGCAGCGCGCTACCGCTACGAGCCGGCGTTCGAGGTGAGCGTCGGCTGGGGCCTGCTCTTCCCGGGCGCGGGCTTCCGCAACCTCGACCTGCGCCTGGACGCCAAGCCGGCGCAGGCGCTCGAAGTCGTCCTGATGTACCGGATCTAGAGCATCCCTTGAGGTATTTATTGATGCGTTTGCACTATCCATTGATGCGTTTGCATTATTCAATGTTCGGCGCGCTGCTCCTGGCGGCTTGCTTCGGCAGCTCCCCGCTCCCCGACGGCGGAGCGGACGCCGCCTATGGACGCTCCCCCGACCTCGCGCCGCTCTGCCGCGGGGACAACGACGGCCAGATCGCGCGCAGCGAGATCGCCTTCCCGCTCGGCCTCCGGGTGAACTACCTGGTCAACCCACCGGGGACCACGGTGCCGGTGCACCCCGACGGGACCCCTCGTCCCGGCGGCCCCGAGTGGGATCTCACCTCCACCGCCGGCGAGGTGCGCGCGCTGGCGATCGAGCCGCTCGCCGGCCAGTGGTTCGAAGCGAAGTTCCCGGGGGCGACCTACGCCACGGTGACCGATCTCGGCTCCGGCACCCTCGGCGTGTTCCGCGTCACCGACGACGCGCTCTGGCTCCTCGGCTTCGTCTCCCGCGATCCCGACCGCACGCTCCTGATCTACGAGCAGCCGGTGGCGACGCTGCGCTTTCCGGTCCGCCTCGGCGACGGCTGGGTCACCGGCTCGCGGATCACCAAGGGCACCCTCGACGGGGCGCCCTTCGCCTCCACCGACACCTACCGCATCTCCGTCGACGCGCGCGGCACCGCGGTCTTGCCGTTCCTCTCCTTCACCAACACGCTCCGGGTGCACGTCGAGCTGACCCAGGCGGTCTTCGGCGGTGCCAGCGTGTCGCGCGTGCAGCAGCTCCTCTTCCACGAGTGCCACGGCGAGCTCGGCCGGATGGTGTCCAGCCCCGGCGACACCGATCCCTCCTTCACCACCGCCGCCGAGTTCCGCCGCCTCGCGCTGTAGCTAGAGCGTCGAGTCGGCGCCCGGCTTCGCCTTCCGCGCGTCCGGCTTCTCGCGGAACACCAGCCACAGCGCCGCCGGCAGCGCGGTGAAGTCGGCGATCATCGAGAGCACGAACGCCAGCGCCGAGAGGAGCCCGAACTCCCTGATCGGCGGCAGCGTCGCCGACGCGAAGCCGAGGAAGCCGACCGCGTTGATCAGCGTCGCGAAGAAGATCGCCCGCCCGGCGATCCGGAAGGTGTGTCGGAGCCGCTCCTCGGCCGACACCTCCTTCCCCTTCTCCTGGTAGTGATAGAAGAAATGGATCTGATCGTTCTCCGACGTGCCGAGCACCGTCGAGGCGATCAGGATCGTCGCCGCGTTCAGGGCCATCCCGGTCAGGCGCATGATCAGGAACATCACCAGGATCGCGAACAGCGACGGGATCATCGCCATCACCCGCGCCGCGCCGTTGCGGAACACCACCAGGAACGTCCCGAAGATGATCACCACCGTCAGGCCGAAGCTCTCCACCAGCGTCGGCACGAGGTAGTGCGAGATCTTCGCCTGCAGCGCCCCGAGGCCGGTGGTCTCGATCGTCAGCGCCTTCAACGCCGGGTCGCGCGCCTGCGCCGTCGCCCAGTGTCCCCGGATCCGCTGCGCCAGCTCCATGCAGCCCGGGTAGTCGAGGGTGCGGGTGACCACCGCTACGTGGGTCTGCCTCATCTCCTTCGGCTCGATGAAGTGCTGGAGGTTCCGCTCCGTCTTGAGCAGCCCCTCCATGTTGGAGGTCATCTTCTCCAGCGCCTCGTCGTCCTCGGGGAGCCGGTCCTGGCCCTCGCCGACGTAGCGCATCATCCGCAGCACCGTGATCGGCCCGACCACCGACGACGCCATCTCGTCGCCCTCCAGCGCCTGCTGGAAATGATCGATCCCGCGGATCACGTCCGGCTCGGTCATCGCGCCGTACTGGGTCGACCGGAGCCACACCTCGGTCAGCGACAGCCCGCCAGCGTGCGCCTCGATCCGCTTGGTGTCCTTGTAGATCGGGTGGTCGTGATTGACGTACTCGAGCGCGTTGACCTGCAGCGGCATCGGATCGATCAGTCCCGGGAACCCGAACGCCGCCACCGCGCCCGCCGCGCAGAGGAGGAGCGACCCGATCACCAGCACGAAGCGGTAGCGGTAGGAGAACCCGGGCAGCCAGCCGGTGAGCCTCTGGAACCACTCCCCGGTCGGCTTCTGGTCCTGCGCCGTCGGCGTCCTGAGGATCTTCTGCAAAGCCGGGAAAAGCGTGAAAACCGAGAAGAAGGTGAAGACGAGGCCGACCGCCACCCAGATCCCCATCTCGCGCACCGGGCGGATCTTCGACACCGCCAGCGCCGCGAAGCCGACCGCGGTGGCGAACACCGACGCGGTGCAGGCGAGGAACTTGTTGCACAGGGCG
This sequence comes from Myxococcales bacterium, assembly GCA_009692555.1. GTDB lineage: Bacteria > Myxococcota_A > Polyangia > Palsa-1104 > SHYY01 > SHYY01. Next base: position 1,260 of record SHYY01000168.1, on the reverse strand, counting down.
AACACCTGATGCTCGTCGACCGACGTCCCCCTGGGGTGCTCGACGAAGCGCGAGTGGATGTAGACCAGCGTCGCGGTGCAGGTGATGAGGATGGTCATCGGGACCAGGCCCGAGACCATGGTGAAGACACCGCCGGTGACACCGATGTAGCCGACCGTCGTCGCCACGCTCGCCCCGATCGCGAGCAGGAAGGCGAGCAGCGTGCGCCAGGACCGGTAGAGCACGACGTTCATCACGATCACGAACAGCATGAAGATCGGGAAGGAGCGCAGGCTCTGGCGCCTGCTCTCGGCGTCGAGGTAGGCGTTGACGTAGGGCGCGCCGACCTTGCGCAGGGCTTCCAGCGGCGCGGGGTTCTCTGCCAGCGGCGCGATGATCCCGTCGACCGCGGCGATCATCGCCAGCCGCTCCTGAGGGCCGTGGACGTTCATCACCATCGGGATGCTGAGGACGTGGTCGTCGACCAGGCGCTGCTTGCGGAACAGGTCGGTGCCGGTGGCGAACTTGCGGAAAGCCTCGGACTGGGTGGCCGCGTCGAAGCCGTTGCGGGTCTTGCGGAAGACGGACAGCGCGGAGTTGACCTCGAGCCGCGGCACCTTCTCCAGCTGGCGCTCGATGGCGTCGATGCGCGCGAGCACCGCCGGGGTGTAGGGATCGGGCGCCTCGGCGAGCAGCACCGCGTACTCGCCGCTGCCGAAGACCGCCTCGAAGGCCTGGTTGCTGAGGAAGTCGGGATCGGTGCGGACGATCAGCCGGTCGGGGGAGTTGTCCTGCTCGACGCGAACGGCGTAGAAGACGCTCGGCGCGAGCAGCACCGCCCAGATCGCCACCACCCACCAGCGCTTCGCGATGATGAAGCGAAACACCAACGAGAGACGGCTTTGGGGCGGGCCCGACACGGCGCGCAAGGTTACATCAAACGGGGCTCCCGTCTACGGCGCGTTGGGCGAGGGGGGTGCTTAACGGAGAAGGGGGTCCCTCCGCTCACGTAGTCGTAGTCGTAGTCGTAGTCGATTCAGGAGCACTCGCGCGCGGGGGATCACCTCTCCGGCACAAGCGCGTGAGCATCTCCAGGATGCGGGTCAGCAACTCCATGGCCTGTCGCCGAGTGTCTTCCTCGGCGAGTCGCAGGACCGCAAAGGCATCCACGATCGCCGTGCACTCCATCGCGGAGCCCCGGGCGATGCTGTAGAAGCGGGCGCCATCCGGCGCTCCGAACCGGCCCGCTCCCTCGGCGATGTTCAAGGGGATGGAGAGCGC
>SHYY01000167.1 GCA_009692555.1 Myxococcales bacterium | reverse complement strand
CCAGAAAGGCGCTGATCCCGCGCGCGCCAGCTTTGGGGTCGGTCTTGGCCCACACGACGATCAGCCCGGCGCGGTCGCCGGAGGTGATCCACTGCTTGGCCCCGTCGAGGCGGTAGCCGTTGGCGGTGCGCGTGGCGGTGGTGGTCATCGCCGAGGGATCGCTCCCCGCCTGCGGCTCCGAGAGGGCGAACGCGCCGGCGATGTACTCGCCGGAGGTGAGCCGCGGGACGTGCCTTTGCTTCTGCTCGTCGGTGCCGAAGCGGACCACCACCTCGGCGACCATGTTGGTCACCGCCATCGCCACCGACACCGAGGCATCGGCCCCCGCCACCTCCTGCATCGCCAGCGAGTAGGCCACCGCGCCCGCCTCGGCGCCACCGAGCGCCTCGGGGACGTTGACCCCGAGCAGCCCCAGCCTCGCCAGCGCGGCCAGCTCCGCCTCGGGGAAGCGCGAAGTGCGGTCGCGCTCCGCCGCGCGCGGCGCCAGCTCGCGATCGGCGAACCCGCGCGCGGTCTCGGCGACCATCCGCTGCTCGTCGGTGAGGCGGAAGTCCACGCTACCTCGCCTGCCGGATCGTCGGGGGGATCGGCGTCGGGAACTGGTAGGTGGCGCGCGCGATGCGACCGAGCGGATCATCGAAGCGCCAGTCGGTCACGCGCTTCCTCACGCAGCTCGCGTAGGCCGGGGTGATCGGGCCGTCGGAGCCCAGGCCGACCGACTTCACCTCGCCCCCCGGCCCGACGAAGAAGGCCACCCGCAGCCCGAGCGGCGTGGGCCCGCTCTGCACGCACGCCTTGAGCTTCGGTGCGAGGCGCACGAAGTGGCGGCCGACATCGCTGTCGTCCCAGCGACGGAGCGGCGCCTTCGGCTGGAAGTCCCACGAATAGCCGACCTCCGCCTCGCCCGCGCTACTTGAGGTCGTCGCGAACCGGAGGCCGCGCACCGCGCGCAGGATGCACTGCTCGACCTCGAAGTTGCCGAGCGGAGCCACCCCCTGCGCCTCGCGGACCGTCCCGTCGGCGACGACGCGGGCCTTGATCTCGAAGCGCCCACCGAGGAACCACGCCTTGCCCACGCCCTCCCGGTAGCAGGCGTTCACCGCCGCGGTGCCGCTCTTGAATCCGGCCTCGATCACCGCCGGTTCCAGCGAGCCGAGCACGCCCTGGACCTTGAACTGGTCGTCGCTGTCATCGGCGCGCGCTGCCCCCTCACCGACGGCCTCCCCGACGGACAGAGCCCCCAGGACAAGAACGGCGAGCGCGATCGGGGCGAACCGCTTCGCGTGCTGTCGACAAGCTAGAGCGTCGACCAGTTTACCCGGACCGTTGCTCTCCGAGCTTGCTGCACGCCGGCTATTGCCGGCGAGCCCGCCGATGCCCATTTCGCGTCCGGTGAGGCGCGAGGAGGAAGCAGGCTGGCGGCCTGTGACCGACGAGCAACGAAGCCGGGCGCGAAATGGGACCGGCCGGCGACGGGAGCGGTAAACTGATCGATGCTCGAGCATCACCACGCCGGCTTGAAGTTGACCGACCCGGAGTAGGGCGCTGGCGCCGGAACCTCGGGCCACTCCCATCCCTTGATCTCCGAGAGCACGCACTCCTCGATCCCCGCCGCCGCCTTCGGGTCCGCCCCCTGCGCCAGCGAGTGCAGCGTCGAGTTGGTCACCGTCACACTGCCCGTCTTGCCGCCCGGCTTGACGAGGATCGAGAGGCTCAGGTTGCCCTCGTACTTCTGGTGCGTCCGCTCGACCTCCTGGTTGTAGCAGTTGAACTGGAGGGTCGCGACCTTGCCGTGGAAGTACTGATCGAGCTCATCGAACTTCTCGGGCGGGATCGCGCTCGGATCGCTGGTCGCCTCGCCGGTGCCCTCCACCTCCTTCTCCGGCGTGGTCCCCGTGCGGCGCGTCTCCTCCGACGAGGTGGCGCACCCACAAGACAGAGTGACAGACAGCGTGAACAGGAGCGTCGCGAAGCCCGAGAGACAGGTTCCCATGGTCAGTCACTCCTTCAGCAAATTGGACGCGATCACCAGCCGCTGGATCTCGCTCGTGCCCTCGTAGATCTCGGTGATCTTGGCATCGCGATAATGGCGCTCCACCGGAAAGTCCTCCACGTAGCCGTTTCCGCCGAAGATCTGCACCGCCTCCTTGGCCGCGCGATTGGCCGCCTCCGACGCGAACACCTTGGCCATCGCCGCTTCCGCTGTGAAGCGTACACCTTGATCCTTGAGCGTGGCGGCGCGCCAGGTGAGCAGCCTCGCCGCGTCGATCTCGGTGGCCATGTCGGCCAGCTTCCACTGGATCGCCTGGTGCTTCGCGATCGGCTGCCCGAACGTCTTGCGATCGAGCGCGTAGGCGGTGGCGTCCTCGAAGGCGGCGCGCGCGATCCCGAGCGCCTGGGCGGCGATCCCGATCCGCCCGCCGTCGAGGGTGGCCATCGCGACCTGGAAGCCGCCGCCGACCTCGCCGAGACGCAGGCGGTCCGGAAGGCGCACCTCGTCGAGGAAGATCTGACACGACTGCGAGGCGCGGATGCCCATCTTCCGATCGGGCGGGCCGCAGCGGACGCCGGGCGTGTTCATCGGCAGGATGAAGGCGGTGATCCCCTTCACCCCCTTCGTGCGATCGCTCATCGTGAAGAGGATGCAGACGTCGGCCACCGGCCCGTTGGTGATCCAGTTCTTGATCCCCTGGATCACCCAGCCGCCGTCGCCCTCTGGGCTGGCGCGGGTCGCGGTGGTCTTCTGCGCCGCGGCGTCCGATCCCGCGTCCGGCTCGGAGAGCGCGAAGCACCCGAGCAGCTTCCCGGCCGCCAGCGGGCGCAGGAACTCGGACTTCTGCTCATCGCTGCCGAACTTCGCCAGCGGATCGCACACCAGCGAGTTGTTGACCGACATGATCACGCCGGTCGACGCGCAGGCGCGGGAGATCTCCTCCATGGCCAGCACGTAGGAGAGGGTGTCGAGGCCCGATCCGCCCCACTCCTCGGCGACCGCCACGCCCATCAGGCCGAGCTCGGCCATCCGCTGGACCAGCTCCTTCGGGTGGGTGTGGGTGCGGTCCAGCTCGGCCGCGCGCGGGAGCACCTCCTCGCGGGCGAAGGTCCGCGCGGTCTCCTGCACCAGCCGTTGCTCCTCGGTCAGCTCGAGATCCACGGTAGCTCCAGGTCCATGGTCAGCGTTCCCTTGTCAGCGTCCCTGGAACTTCGGGCTGCGCTTCTCTTTGAAGGCGCTCATGCCTTCCTTCTGGTCCAGGGTACCGAAGCAGGAGGCAAACGCCTGCATCTCGAAGCGGTTGCCATCGGCCAGCGCCATCTCCTGGGTCGCGCGCACCGCCCGCTTCGCGGCAGCGACGGCGAAGGGCCCCTTGGCGGCGATGGTGTTCGCCGTGGCGCGCGCGCCGGCCAGCAGGTCGGCGGCGGGCAGGACGCGATTGACGAGGCCGATCCGGAGCGCCTCGGCCGCGCCGAGCGTCTCGCCGGTGACCACCATCTCCATCGCGCGCGCCACGCCGACCAGGCGCGCCAGCCGCTGCGTCCCGCCGAAGCCGGGGATGACCCCCAGGTTGACCTCGGGCTGTCCGAACTTCGCGTGCTCCGCGGCGTAGATGAAGTCGCACGCCATCGCCAGCTCGCACCCGCCACCGAGGGCAAAGCCATTCACCGCGGCGATCACGACCTGGGGGATCTGCGCCAGCACATCGCCGAGGTCGTGCCCGCGCGCCGCGAACGAAAGCGCCTCGTCGGCACCCATCGCCACCATCTCGGTGATGTCGGCTCCGGCGACGAACGCCTTCTCCCCCGCCCCGGTGAGGACCGCCGCCCGCACCTCCTCGTTCTCCGAGAACCCCTCGAAGATCGCCAGCAGCTCCTCCATCGTCGCCTTGTTGAGCGCGTTCAGCGCCTTCGGGCGATTCAGCGTGACGATCGCCACCGGGCCGTCCACCTCGACGAGCACGTTCTCGTAGCTCACGCGCGTTCTCCGTTCACAGGGGGACGTTCCCGTCCCCCCTCGACGAGGGGACCTTGTCGAGCCTCCCCCCACCGCGCGTTTCTCGCGCGCCTTCGGATCGCAACTAGCCGAAAACACTTGTTCGACCCGTGAACGCTTTTCACGCGCCTTCTCCTCTTTCTCGGGGAAAACCTAGTACTTGTAGAACCCGCGGCCGCTCTTCCGACCCGTCCAGCCGGCGGCCACGTACTGCCGGAGCAGCGGCGCCGGGCGGTACTTGTCGTCGCCCAGCTCGCGCTGCAGGACCTCGGCGATCGAGAGGCAGGTGTCGAGGCCGATCAGATCGGCCAGCTCGAACGGCCCCATCGGATGGTTCAGGCCGAGCTTGACCCCCTTGTCGATGTCGTCGACGGTGCCGAGCCCTTCCTGAAGCGCGAAGCAGGCCTCGTTCAGGAACGGGATCAGGAGCCGGTTGACGATGAAGCCCGGGATGTCCTTGGCGGTCACCACGTCCTTGCCGAAGCGGCGCGCCAGGGCCAGCGTGGTCTGGTAGGTGGCCTCGTCGGTGGCGAGCGCCTTGATCACCTCGACCAGCTTCATCACCGGGACGGGATTCATGAAGTGCATCCCGATCACCCGCTCCGCCCGCCTGGTCTGCGCCCCGAGCAGGGTGATCGAGATCGACGAGGTGTTCGAGGCGATGATCGCCCCCGGGCGCACCACCTTGTCGAGCTCGCGGAAGATGGCGAGCTTGAGGTCCTGCTTCTCCGTCGCCGCCTCGATCACGAAGTCGCACACCGCGAGATCCTCGTAGCCCGTGCCGGCGCGGATCCGGCCCGCGATCTCGTCGCGCGCGGGCTTCTCGAGCTTGCCCTTCTGGACCAGCTTGTCGAGGGTGGCGCCGACCCGTGCGACGCCCTTTTGCGCCCACTCCGGCTGCAGGTCGACCAGCACCACGGAGACGCCGGCGGTGGCCGCCACCTGGGCGATCCCGGTGCCCATCTGGCCGGCCCCGACGATGCCTAGGGTCTGGATCTGCGGTTCGCTCACCGGGTGTGAGTAGCGCACCGGGGAAACCGACTGTCAACCGGCATCGGCGGCTGCGCGGGTGACCCGCCAGCACGTCACCTCCTCGCCGAACCCCTTCAGCTTGATCCGGCGCAGCGCCTCGCCGCCGTAGCGCCCGCCGAGCGCGCTCCACACCGCCTCCGACGCCAGAACCTCCCTCGGTGCTGCCTGCGAGCAGAGCCGCGAGGCGAGGTTGACGAAGCGCCCGATCACCGCGAACTCCATCCGCGTCTCGTAGCCCACGTTCCCCATCGTCACCTCGCCGCACGCGACTCCGATCCCGAGCTCGATCGACTGCTCGAACGCCTGCTGCTCGTTCAGCTCCCGCGCCGCCTCCTGGATCGCCAGCGACGCGCGCACCGCGTCCTCCGAGCGCTCCGGCCCGTCGAACACCGCCATCATCCCGTCGCCGATGAACTTGTCGACCGTGCCGCCGTGCGCCTCGACCAGCTGCGCCTCCTTGCGGAGGTAGATGTTCAGCATCTCGATCACCCGGTCGGCCGGCAGCTTGTCGGAGAGCGCGGTGAAGCCGCGGATATCGGAGAACAGCACCGCCACCTCCCGTCGCTGCGGGGCGAGGCTGCGGTGGATCCCGGAGGCGTTGCGGGCGGCGTCGGCGATCGCGTCGCGGGTGTGCTTGGGGACGAACTTCAGCATCGCGAAGCGCTCGCGCAGGCCGCGCGTCATCTCGTTGAAGGCATTCGCCAGGATGTGCAGCTCGTCGCGCGTGCGCACCACAACCACGTGCTCGTACTGGCCGGCGGAGATCGCGGTCGTCCCGTCGACCAGCTGGCGCACCGACCGGTTGATCGATCGGGCGACCAGCAGCGAGAGAACCAGCGCGAGGCCGAGCGCGGCCGGAACGATCCACACCCGCTCGCGGAGGTCCGCCTCCAGCTCGGCGAGGAAGCGCGCCACGTCGTAGTCCACCTCCAGCACCGCGACGATCTTGCCCGCCGCGTCGCGCACCGGGGCGTAGGCGGAGATGAAGGCGCCGTTCTCGTCGCGGTAGATGGGCGTGTAGCGGGGCGTGCCGTCGCCGAGCACCTTCTCGAGCAGCGGGCGGACGCGCGGGGGCGGCGTGTAGCGGTCGGCGATGAAGGTCTTCGCCTGCAGCATGACCACGAACTCCAGCGCGCCACCACCGACGGGTCGGAGGGTGTAGATCTGATCCTCGCGCAGGCCGTTCTCGCGGCGCACGCGGTCGAGCACCTCACGCAGCCGTGCGAAGTCGCCGCCCGGTGCATCGCCCTGGCCGCGCACGCGATCGTGGGCCGCGCCATCGACGAACAGCGCCGCGGTCTGCGCCACGTGCTGGAGCGTCAGCCCGAACTTCTCCTCGAGGGCGCGGCGCTGATCGCGGTAGTCGATCACCGCGACGAAGCCGAGCACCATCAGCACCACCAGGAAGGAGGTGGCGGTGAGCTTGTAGTAGAGAGGGAAGCGGGGCCTCACCGGGGGGAGATTACACGATCTTCTACCGATCCAGCTCGAAGGTGCAGTGGCCATGGCGGGAGCCGACGCACTGGGCGTCGTTCACGCACTCGACGCAGAACCCGTTGCTGCAGGCGCGCGCCGTCCGCGCGTCGAACCCGTTGGTCGACGCGTAGCCGTTGCACTGCGCGAGATCGGAGCACTGCACGCAGGGTCCCATCGGGTCGCAGCGGCGGCTCTCGCAGTGCTCGCTCCCGCACCCGGCACTACGCTGGAAGAGGGGGTTTTTCGCGGGCGCTGGCGGCCACGTTCTCAAGGGCGCGGCAGCCGGCGGCGGTGTACTCGGCGCGGCCGGTGTCGACCCCGTAGGCGATGTTCATCAGGCCCAGGCAGGCCGCGAGGCAGCGGGCGCGCGGGATCAGCGCCGGGTCGGTCGCGCCGCGATAGTGCGGGAGCACCGCGCGCAAAAGCGGCTCACCGAGCCAGTGGAAGAGGCCCGCGAAGTCGATCGTGGGGTCGCCGATTGCCAGGTCGCCCCAGTCGACGATCCCGGTGACGGTGTCCCCCCCGGAACCGAGGAGGATGTGCTCCTCGGTGAGGTCGTTGTGGCAAAGGCAGCGGGTGAGCGGCGATGGCGTATGCACGACCGCCTCGTCGGAGAGCACGCGCGTGCACTGGTTGACCAGGGCGTCGGACGCGACCCGGCGGGCGAACGAGAGGTGGGGCTGCGCCGCCTCGCGCATGCGGGCCAGGGAGCGCGAGCCATCGTCGTCGGCCACCCCGGCGAGCCGCGCCTCCGCGATCGGAAAGGCGTGCAGCTCGCTGAGGAAGGCGCCGAGGACGGGCGCGATCCGCTCCACCGCGATGCGCCGTGCGGCCACGCTCAGCATCGAGGTGCCTTCGAGCTTGTGGTAGCCGACGAAGTGAAACGGAAAGCGCGCGCTCGGATGGCCAATGAACGCGAACGCCGGGATCGGGACCGGGAGGCGCGGCGCGAGGCGAGGGAGCAGGGCGCGCTCGACCGCCAGCGCGCGCTCGCTGCCAGCGCGCTTCGGGAAGCGGAACAGCCACGTCCCCGCGACCTCGAAGGCCTCGCTGTCCCATCCCTCGTCGAGGAACGTCGCCTTGACCGGCGCCAGCGACGGAAACTGCTCCTCGATCAGCGCGGCGACGAGTTCGCTCCCGAGCTCGCGCTCGTCGCTCCACTGGGGCTCGCTCATCGCGCGATGATATCACTTCGAAGGGAGGCAGGGAGGGGAGGGGAGGGGAGGGGAGGGGCAGGGGCGCGGTTCCCGGTTGAAGGGAAAGCGGACGAGTGCTGGTCAATCGTTCCCGGTCCCACCGCCTGTCCCTGCAACCGGGAACCGCACCCAGGGGGCAGGCTGCTGCGGCTACGCCGGGCCCTGCGCGATGGTATCGGGCGCCTTGGTCACCTTGGTCGACGAGGGGACCGCGAGGTCGTAGAAGACCTCGGGCATGAGGTCGATCCGGCCGCTCAGGCGGAGCACCGACTCGACGCCGCACTTGACCGCGGCGTAGGTCTGGAGCCACGAGACGCGCGCCGCCGCCAGCTCGGGGGTCATCAGGCGACGATCGGTGCGCGCCTTGTCGACCTTGTGCACCGCCGGAACCAGCGTCTGGGCAGCCGCCGCGAAGTCCTTCAGTGCACTACCCAGCGGGTTTCCGGCCCCGGCTCTAACTCCAATAGCGCAGCGGCGAGGGCCGTCACACGCTGTTGACCATCAACGATCCACCAAGCGTCCGGGTTGGCCGGTACGGGCAGAAGCGCCCCGCCAATCCGATAGTTCGCCTCGGCGTCCGCCGGACGCTTCCAGAACAGGAGCGAGCCAATGGGGTACCCTCGATGCAGGCTGTCAAACAGCTTCACGACATCGTCGGCGCGCCAGCGGAGCGGCCTTTGGAAGTCGGGCACTCGAATCCCACCCCCTTGAACCCGTTGGAGCAGCGCGCGAATGGTGAGAGAAATCGCCTGCGGAGGTTTGTCGAGCGGTACGTGTAGTGGGTCGGCAGCGGCCATTGGCAGAACTCTACTTCACCCCGCTGCGTCCTACCAGCCGCCAGCCGACCCAGATCGAGCGCTACCGCAGCAGGGCAAGCGCATCGGCGTGGTTGCGCCCGGGACTACTCTGTTCCTCGCCTACGCCCTGCGCGGCCCGATGCGTGGTTGGCTGCTAGGCGCGCTCGACCACCGCCGCGATCGCCTCGCCCCCGCCGATGCACAGCGACGCGCAGCCGAGGCGCGCGCCCCGGTCGGCGAGCGCGTAGAGCAGGGTGACCAGGATGCGCGCCCCTGACGCGCCGATCGGGTGGCCGAGGGCGACCGCGCCGCCGTGCACGTTCACCCGCGCCGGGTCGAGGCCGAGCAGGCGGTTGTTCGCCACCGCCACCACCGAGAACGCCTCGTTGATCTCGTAAAGATCGATCCCGTCTTTGCCGACGCCTGCCCGCTCGAGGGCGCGGGCGATCGACACCGCGGGCGCGGTGGTGAACCACTCGGGCGCCTGCGCCGCCTGCGCGAACGAGCGGATCCGGCCGAGCACCTCCAGCCCCCGCTTCGCCGCCGCATCGCGGCTCATCAGCACCACCGCCGCCGCGCCGTCGTTGATCGACGAGGCGTTGCCCGCGGTCACGGTGCCGTCCTTCTGGAACGACGGCTTCAGCCCGGCCAGCTTCGCGATGTCGCCACGCCCCGGCTCCTCGTCGCTGTCGACCCGCAGCGCCGGTCCCTTCCGCTGCGCCACCTCGACCGCGACGATCTCCTTGAGAAACTTCCCCGCCTGCTGCGCCGCCAGCGCCCGGGTGTAGGACTCCCTGGCGTGCTCGTCCTGCGCCGCGCGATCGATCCCCTGCTCGCGCGCGCACAGCTCGGCCGCCGCGCCCATGTGGTAGTCGTTGTAGACGTCCCACAGCCCGTCGTGGACCATCGAGTCGACCAGCTGCTTGTGCCCCATCCGCAGCCCCTCGCGCGCCTTTTGCAGCAGGTAGGGCGTGTTGCTCATCGACTCCATCCCGCCCGCCACCACCACCTCGGCGTCGCCGGTCGCGATCGCCTGCGCGCCCTGCATCACCGCCTTCAACCCCGACCCGCACACCTTGTTGATCGTCGTGCACGGCACCTCCTTCGGAACGCCGCCGAAGATCGCCGCCTGCCGCGCCGGGGCCTGACCGATCCCGGCCGGTAGCACGCAGCCCATCAGCACCTCCGATACCTCGCCCCCACCGATGCCCGCCCTCGCCAGCGCCTCCTTGATTGCCAGCGCGCCGAGCTGCGGCGCGGAGAGGGAGCTGAGCGATCCCATGAAGCTGCCGATGGGGGTGCGGGCGGCGCCGACGATCACGATCTCACGCATGGGGTCCTCGTCTGGAAGGTATTCGCCTCTTATTGCACCGCTGTCGGGGCTGTCAACTGTCACGTCTGAGCCTCACCGACCCGCCGCAGGCGGCTCCAAGAGCGTCCCCTGGGTCTTCGGGGACTCCGCCAGCGCCAGCGCAGCCTCCACCACATTCTCCACCTCGCCCCGGACGTCGAGCGGATTGAACCAGGCAAACGGATCGAGCCATGTCGACGGCCGGCCCACGGAGCGTCCACCGTGCGAGACCTCCATCAACAGCGCCAGCGTCCCGTGACGCCCATGGAGGTGATCGATCTCGGCCCCTCCGGCGCGGAAAAAGCGCGACCAGCGCCCGAGTTGCACCGCGCGATAGGGGCGCGCCTGGCGGGACTGCATCGCCGTCGCCAGCGCGCGCAGGCGATCGTCGTCGGGCGAGGGGCGCCGGGAGGTCGCCCAGGGCCAGAAGATCCAGCCGCCGAAGGAGTGGAACGAGAGGGCGCGATCGAAGCGGCGCGCGAACAGGCGGTCGAGCGCGGCGGTCTCGGGCTCGCTGAGCGGACCTGCGCCCGGGTTGTAGATCTGTGGGAGCAGGCGCGGCAGCCAGTCGGAGCGGTAGCCCTCGGCGAAATTACGGTTGAGATCAACCCCCTGGAGGTTCTTGCGGCGAAAGCGCGGGCGGCCCGCGGCGAGGTCGCGCACCACCTGAAGGTAGCCGTCGGGGTTGGCGGTGGGGACGCCGGTCACCTCGACTCCGTCGTAGCGCGGATCGCGCGCGGCGATCCGTTCGGCGGCGCGCTCGAGGGTGGCGAGCGCCGCCTCGACGCCGATGAACTCCTGGGCGTGCAGGTTGGCGAAGTAGAGGACCCGGAGGCGCGGGCGCTCGCTCTCTCCGAGTCGCACGGCCCACATCGGCTCTCCGCCGGTGGAGCGGCCGATGCACTCGACGCGGGCTCCACGGCGCCGCAAGGATTCAAGGCGCTCGAAGATGCGCGCGTACGACGAGTAGGCGCCATAGCGGGCGGGCGGCGCCGGGTCCGGCTCCACGCGCAGGCGGGCGAGAAACTGGTCGAAGCCTGGCTCGGTGCGTGGTTCGCGATCATTCACGTGCTCACGCTCCGTCGCCCGCGCCCTGCGGTCAAGCGAAACTGCTTCTTGCTCGACCGCCTGATCCGGGCTAAGCAGAACCACTCTTCGGAGCACCTGGAGGCACCTATGAACCGCACCTTGGCCTATCTCACCCTCGGCACCGCCGCGCTGATCACCCTCACCGCGTGCCGCAACGAAAGCGGCAACAACCCGATCCGCGACGCCGCGGCGAACCTCGACCTGACCGGGATCATCCAGGACATGACCGGCCAGCTGCCGACCGACATGGCCGGCGGCGCCAAGGACGCCGGGGTGGCGATGAACGTGACCATCCACGACATCGATATCGGCATGGTCTCGGAGAAGACCAAGGTCACCGTCACCGGCGCGGTCATCGTCGGGATCACCACCAGCGGCGGACCGACCAAGAGCTCGATGAAGTGCCAGTACAGCGCCTGGGTGCAGGACCCGAAGGGCGCCGCGCCGGCGGGCCTGAAGCTCTACCTCACCGGCAAGGTTTGCAAGCCGGTCGACGGGGGTTCGTGCCGCTGCGACTTCCCGCCGATGAGCGACACGCCGCTCGACGCGGTCGACACTCTCGGCGACGAGTTCACCATCACGGGCTCGGTCAGCCTCTACGCGCCGACCACCGACGCGGGGCTGGGCGCGATCCAGCACGAGATCTTCGTCGACAGCATGACCAAGACCGGGTCAGGCAAGAAGATCACCCCGCTGACCCCCGATCCGAAGCTGTTCGCCAAGGACGGCGCGGGCTTCGTCAACTACGAGGGCATGCTGGTGACGATCAAGCCGGCGCAGAAGGCAACCGTCAGCGCGCCCAACATGTACGGCGAGTTCACCTTCGGCGGCGCGCAGTTCCGCGGCTCGTACCGCTTCGTCTATGGGCATGTCGGCGACGGCGGCACCTTCCCCTCGCCCGGCGCGTCGTTCAGCACCATCACCGGCATCGCCGACCCGGCCTTCAACGGCGGCGTGGCGCCACGGGTCACGGAAGACTTCGTTCCCTAGCTCCACCCTCATGGAGCAGCGACGGGAGCTCGAGATCACGCTGCCGGCGTCGTGGGACACCGCCGCGGCCGCCCTCGCCGCGTGCGCGCGGGCGCTCGGCGATCCCCGCTCCCCCGCCGCGCTCCATGCTGCGTCGGGCCTCGCCTTCCGGATCTCCACCGATCGCCGCCTGACCCCCGCCGGCCCGCTCGCCTACCCGTGGCGCGAGGTGCTCACCGTTGCTGCCGAGCGTCTGGGTTGTCGCTGGCGGCTGGCCGCGGCCGATCCCGGCGAGCCGCTCTGGACCGAGGCGCGCGACGAGGCGTTCGCCCTCGCCACCGCCGGCGCCCTGGCGGGCCGACCGACGCTGCTCTTCGGCGTCCACGGCGGCGCCTTCGGCCTCGTGCGCGGCGTGGATCCCGCCGCCGATGCGCTGATCGTCTCGGGCGTTCTCGACGGGACTGCGCCGCCTCTGCTGTCGCGCGCCGCGCTCGGCGGCAACACCGGCATGCTCTTCGCGCTCCAGCTCACCGCGCGGCTGGCGATCGATCCCGCCGTCGCTGCGCGGGCCACCCTCCGCGCCGCGATCCGTCACGGCCGCGGCGACGCACCGACGGAGGGCGGGGTCGCCATCGGGGCGGCGGCGTGGCAGCTCGTGTGCACGGCGCTCGCGTCGGGCGACGTCGATCCCTCGGGCCTCGCGCTGCTCGCCCAGCTGCTCGCCGAGGCCCGCGCCGCGGTCGCCGGCTGGCTCCCGACGGCAGCGACGACGCTGGCGCTCGATCTCGCCCCTGCCGAGCGCGCCGCTCGCCGCGCCGCCGGGATGCTCGCCGAGGCCGCCCGCCTTCTCCCGTTTCCTCCGCCAGCGACGGGGATGCTCACCACGTCACTGCGCGAGCAGGCTTGCGATCTGTTCGCCGAAGCGGCGCGGGCGGAGGCGGAGTCGCTCGCCAGCCTCGAGATCGCCCTCGCCGCGAGCGAGCGCGCTATCCATGACCTCCGGGTGATCGACCTCGATGCGGCGCACCTGCCGTCGCTGTTCGCGTGCGTTCAGGAGATCCCGATCGCCGGACTACAGGGCGAAGCCGCGACCTGTCGCGAGCGCCTCGGCCTCGCCGTGGGTGGCAAGCTGCTCTATCGCGGCGAGCGACTGATCGGCCACATCCTTTGGGCGCCGCTCGAGGAGGCCGGCTATCCCGTCGCGGCGCGCGGCCGTCGCTGGTTTGTCTTCTGCCCGTGGCTCGAAAGCGGGCTGCGCGGCCGGGGCCTCGGTGCGCGCCTCTTCTCCGCCCTCGACGACGCCGCGCGGGCCGCCGGCATCGACGGGCTGCTCACGCTCGCCACCTCGATCGAGGTCTTCCTCCATCACCGAGGCTACGAGCACCACGGCTTCGTCGAGGTCGATCGCCGCGGCGATTCGCGTCTGCTCGAGCGCCGGCTCACCGATCTGCCATCGGAGGCGCGGTTGCAGGATCCCCCCGCTCCTCCTCCCGGCGGCCCTCTCCAGGTGATCGTCCGCCACGGCTACAACTGCCCGCTCCTCCTCCGCGTGCGCCGCGACGCCGCCTCCGCCGCGCGCGCTCTCG
>SHYY01000166.1 GCA_009692555.1 Myxococcales bacterium | reverse complement strand
AGATCGTTGGCCGTCCGGCGCAGCCCGTGGGACGAGAACTTGCGATCCAGGCCCATCTCCTTCAGGACATCGACGAAGGCCTTCCGCATCACCGATGCATTGTGGTGCGGCTTGCCGACGTGCGATGGGAACACCCATCCCGAGCTGAGCAACGCGAAGCATTCTACGCCGCTGCCATCGCGGGCCTGTGCACCCTCGACGCCCGTGAACGCGCACCGCGTCGCTTCGGCGGCGACGCCGACACGCGGTGGGTTTCGTTCAAGGGCGCCCTGACCGAGTCCGACCGGGCTGCCGAGAGACTGCCAGTCCCGCCCGAAGGGCTCGTCGGGGGCCAGGCCGAACAGACCCAAGGCCTCGGCGGGCGAGAACGCCGCGCCCCAGGCCCCGGCCGCGTCGTGGAGCCGGAGATCGAGGGCAGACATCGTCCCTGGTTCGCACCCGCCTTCGGAGCGCATTGTCCGGCCGCGGCACGCCGGTGTATCGTCGCGGCCATGTTCGGTGAGTTCTCGACGGTGGAGGCGGATGTGCTGCGCGCAGTGAACGAGGGCCGCGCCTCGGCCGGCGAGATCAAGAAGCCGCCCAAGGCCGCCCGCGATGAGGCGATCACAAAGCTCGCTGCGCGGGGCTTGATCGTCCAGACCAAGGAGGGGCGCAAGGTGCTGCTCGCGCTGACCCCCGACGGGAGCGCGGCGGCGGCGAGCCTGCCCGCGAAGGCGCGCAAGGCTGCGGCGCCACGCCGGTCGCAGGACGCGGCGCTGGTCGAGCTGTGCACGTTGATCGAGGATCGCTTCGCGCGGCTCGAGGCGAAGATCGATCGGCTCGCCCTCCGCAGTGACGGTGCGGTGGCGGCCGTGAGCCCGGCACCGCTGTCCCCGGCCATCCTCGCGGCGGTGCGCGACCTCGACGCGCGCCATCGCTTCGGCGGCGTGGTGCCGATCCCGGCGCTCCGCACGGCGCTGCGCGAGCAGGGCCTCTCTGCGACCGACGCGGAGGTGAGCGACGCGCTGGTTGCCCTGGAGCGTGACTTCGTGATCGACCTCCTGATCGCGCAGTCGCCGGCGACGCTGCCCGATCGCGCGGCGGGGATCGAGCGGCCAGGCCGTGGCCTCGCCTACTACGTCGCGCCGAGGAGCCCGTGAAGTCCCACGAACGCGCGCTGCTCGACGCGCCCGAGAACCCGTTCGCCGATCCGGTCGTGCGGCTGGAGCAGCGGCTCGCGCCCCCTCCCCACGTCGAGAACTTCCACGCAGCGACGCGTCACGAGCTCCGGCGCGCGATCGACGCCGTGGGCGGGAGCGGGCGCGCGGCGATGGTCCTGGTGCGCGGCGACGCCGGCCAGGGGAAGACGCACGAGCTGGCGCGTCTGCGGGCGGCAGCGAGGCACGAACACGCCTTCCACTTCCTCGAGATCCCGCCGTTGAAGGATCCCGGCGCGCCCTTCCAGCATGTGCTGCGCTACGCGGCCCAGGGGTTGATCGTCCAGAAGCTGCTGGCGCGCTTTCTCTGGGAGGTGCTGCGCGGCGTGGCCGGCACCGTGCAGGATGCCGCCATCGAGGAGGGCGACGTCGCGACCGCGGCTCGGGTCGAGGCGGCCTTGCTCGGCGGGGACCGCTACGTCGACGCCTTTCGCGTGCTGGTGCGCGACGATCCCGGGCTGCCCGAGCTGCTCGCGCGGCGCGGTCGCGGCCTGCCACCGCTCGAGGGGCTGGACCCCGATTTCGCGCGAGTGCTGTGCGGGATTCCCGATCCGGAGGTCGAGCGCGCGGTCGGAGACTGGCTGCGCGGGGAGGAGCTGTCCGACGAGTCCTTGCGCCTGCTCGGCGTGACCCGCTCGCTCGATGCCGAGTCGCGCTGCTTCGAGGTGCTGGGGTCGCTGGTGCGGGTCTCGCCGCGCCCGCTCGTGCTCTGCTTCGATCAGGTGGAGTCGACCAGCGGGCTCCTCGGCCCCGACGGCGTGGTCAAGCTGTTCTACGCGCTGATGGAGATCTACCAGCACCTCCCGGTGTGCATCGTGCTCATGTGCCAGACCCAGGTTTGGAGTGAGTTGACTCCGCTCGTCCCGCAGGCGGCCCTCGAGCGGATCCGCGAGCTGCCGCGCCTGGCGCTGCCGACTCCCGAGGAGGCGGAGCGGCTGGTGGCGGCGCGGCTCCAGGCGGTGTTCGCTGCGGCCGAGACGGTACCGCCCCACCCCTGCTGGCCCTTCTCGCAGGCGTGGCTGTCGCGCCTCGTGATCGACGTCCGCCCGTCGGTGAGGCAGCTATTTCTGCGCTGCGGCGACGCGCTGGAGGTGATGCGGCAGCGCGGGCGGATCGCGGAGCTCGGCGCGGAGGCGAAAGTCTCGGAGGAGCGCCCGCCGAGGCCACCGACGGCAGAAGTAGCGCTCGCCGACGAGCACCGGCGCAAGCTCGGCGAGGTCGAGATGCGCGACGAGCTGCGCGTGCCGGCGCTCCGGCAGGAGCGCGTGCGCAGCGCGGTCAAGCAGATCCTCGGTGGCGCCTCCGACGCGGGGCGAGCGTTCGGCGGTGCGCGAATCGCGGCGCTCGAGCTGCCCGCGAAGCCGCGCAAGGGTCCGCCTCCGCCGCTGGTGGTGACCGCAGAGCGGCCGGACGGCAAGACGCGGATCGCGCTCGACGTGCACAGCGGCGACGCGAACGGTGCGTGGCGGGTCATCGACCGCCTGCTCGGGCGCGTCGAGCGGGGCGAAGCGGACCTCGGCGTGCTGCTCCGTGAGGCGGCCGCCCCGCTCGGCGAGCACGCCACAGCGACGCAGGAGCGCGTGCAGCAGCTGGAGGCCCGTGGTGGCGGAATCGAGTGGATCGAGCGCGACGCCGCGCACCGGCTGGTCGCCTCCGAGCTGCTCCTCGACGCGGCCTCGGCGTCGGAGGTGTGGGCCGGCGATCGGCCGGTCACGCGCAGCGAGGCGCTGGCCTATCTCCTCGAGCACGAAGATCTCGGCCTGCTGCAGCGCCTGGTGAGCCGGGTGGCGCTCCCCGCGCCTGCGCCTGGGCCCGCGCCCACGGCGCTCGCGGACCAGGATCTGCCGGCGCGCGTTCTGACGCTGCTCGGTGCCACCTCGGCGGTCATGCCGTGGGCGCGCGTCTCGGCCGCGCTCGAGGCCGACGAGTCGTCGCTGGTGGAGGCGGTCGACGAGCTGGCGCGGACCGGACGCGTCCACGTTGCCATCGACCGCGGCGGCGCTCGGATCGTGATGCTGGCGCGGACGCCGACCGGATGATCCGCGTCACCGTCGGCGAGGTGGTCACCGCCGGGCTGTGCCCGCGCCGCTTTGCGCTGGTGCGGTCGGGCGCGCGCGCGGAGCGGCCGCGCGGAACGCCGGTGGGTGCGATCGTCCACGACGTGGCGCGCGCCTTCGTCGCCGCCGCACCAACGGACGCCGATCTCCTCCGGTCGCTCCAGCCCGCGAGGCCGGCCCCCGACGAGGTGGCGGCCCGCGTGATCGCGCTGTGCGACGCGCTGTTCGTCGATCGCGTCGCCCCCCGGATCCTCCACTTCGACGGAGACGATCTCCTGCGCGCGGGCGCTGCGATCCGGGAGGTGGCCCGCCTGCTCTCGACGCTGGTCCGCCGGGCGCGCGTCGCGGGGGCCTCGGCGGAGGACGCCGTGCGGCGAACGCTGGTCGCGGCCGAGCGGTCGTTCGTGCTGCCGCTCGCGACCCCCGCGGGGGACGCCCAGCTGGCAGGCCGCTTCGATCTCATGGTGCGGAACGAGGTCGATGCGCGGGTCGAGGTGTGGGAGCTGAAGACCCACGCCGAGGAGTCCCAGGCCGCCGACGAGCAGGCCGCGCTCTATGCCCTCGCGCTCTCGCACGATCTCGCGGGAGAGGGAGCGCCGCTCCGACCGGCGGTCATCCAGCTCGGTCCCGACGGGCGCGTCGGGCTGCGCGCGGTCGGACTGCCCGACGCGCGGCTGCTCCGGGATCTCGGCGCGCGCGTGGCGGCGATGGCGACCTGGGCCGCGTCGCCCGGGGGAGCGCCGCCCACCGACGAGCGGGCGCGCTGCGTGGCCTGTCCGGTGCGGGCCCCGTGCTGGGAGCGGCACGGGCCCACGCTCGGCGCGACCGCGACCGCGCCCGTCGACGTGCTGCTCGGCACCGACGAGTCCGGGGCGGAGGTGCGCTGGTCGCCCGACCATCCCGATCAGCCGCTGCACAACTTCGGATTTCTGGTCACGGGCGACTCGGGAATGGGCAAGACGCAGCTGCTGCGCGCGCTCTCTGGCGAGGTCCGCGCGGCCGGCCTGCCGGTGCTGATCTTCGATTTCAAGAACGACTTCTCGTCGCCCGACTTCGCCGCGACGGCCGGCCTGCGGGTCCACGACGTGCGCGATCAGGGGCTGCCCGGCAATCCGCTCGCGCTCCTGCCCGACGGTGGCGAGGTCCGTCCCGTCGAGCATGCCTACCAGGTGGCGGGCATCCTCGGGCGCGTGCTCGGGCTCGGCGTCCAGCAGCAGGCGGCCCTCCGGCGGGCGATCATCGCCTGCTACGTCGCGCGCGGCCTCGACGGAGCCCGGCACGCCGCCACCGCGCCCATCGCGGGCCCCGACTTCTCGGAGGTGCTGGCGGCGATCGACGCGGCGGCCCTGCGCGCGCGGCTCGATCCCCTGGTCGACCTCGGCCTCCTGCGCGGCGGCGGCGATGTGCCATCGGCCCTCCTCTCGTCGGGGCTGGTGCTGGATCTCCACCTGGTCGCCGACCCCGCGCTCGCCAACGCGCTCGTCGAGCTCGCGCTGCTCGCGATCCACGCGCACCTGCTGGGGGGCGAGCAGCCGCGCCGGTTACGCCGCCTGCTGGTGCTCGACGAGGCGCGCCGGGTCGCTTCCTCGAGCGAGCTGGCGTGGCTCCTCCGCGAGGGGCGCGCGTTCGGGCTGGGGTGCGCGATCGGCACGCAGTACCCGGGCGATCTCCCCGACGAGGTGCAGGGCGCGCTCGCCACCAAGCTGTTCCTGCACAACGATCAGGACGCCCACCGCGCAGCGGTCTGCCGCCAGCTCCTCGGGACCGTGTCGGGCGATGAGGCGCTCACGCTCCGGCGGACGCTGCGCGATCTCCCGCAGCTCGAGGGCTTCCTCGCCAATCCCCACCACCGACCCTACCGCCGCCTGCGCGTGCTGCCGCACCATGCCCGCGCGGTCGCTACAACGAGGCCCGCATGAAGATCGGTCGCAACGATCCCTGCCCCTGCGCCAGCGGGAAGAAGTACAAGAAGTGCTGCCTGCCGAAGGACGAGGTGACGCACTCCGCAGAGGTCGCTCGGGCCGCGCCGCCGCCGGCACGGGCGCCGTGGGCAGCCGATCTGGACTCCGACTGGGGCGAGGACGACGAGTCGGTGGATCCGCTCGACGAGCGCCGCGGCGACATCTACGCGCGGCTGGACGACGCCGGCAGCGCTGACGAGCTGTTCGCCCTCCTCGACGAGGTGCTGCGCGAGCCGGACCTGATGGACGGCGAGCTCGCGATGAACCTGTTCGGCGAGCTGTTCCGCGAAGCGTCCGCGCACGACCAGCATGAGCGCTTCGAGGGCGCGCTCCGGCGGCTCCGCGAGCAGGTGCCCGAGGCCTACGCGGAGGAGGCCGGGCTCTTGACCGCCTGGCGGGCGCAGAGCGCGCTCGCGCGGGGCGATCGGGCAGCGCTGCAGGAGTCGGTGCAGGAGATCGCCGGCTTCTCCGAGCAGCGGTACCTGGCGGCCGACCTGATGGACCGCCTCGCCTTCCACGGGCATGGGCGGCTGGTGGCCGCGCTCGCGATCGCTCTCTTCGGGGCGGCCGACGCGGAGGACGAGCTGCGCGACGATCCGGCGCTGCCGGTTCGCGCCGGCTACCTCGTGGTCCTCGACGGGCTGGAGCGTGGCGAGATCGGCGACCAGCTCACGCCGGAGCTGGCCGGGCGGCTCTCCTGCTTCGCGCCGCTCGACGGTGCGACGGCGGAGCTCTTCGTGGCCTACGTGAGCGGGCGAGAGCGCGTCGCGCTGACCGCCGAGGAGCTGCCGAAGCGCGACCTGAGATCCTTCCTCAGCCCTCTGAGCATGGAGTTCGTGGGCTGGCTGCGACGCGAAGAAGGGGTCGCGTATTCCATCGGTGAGCTGGCGCGCGAGACCTTGTGCGGGTACTTCCTCGAGCGCGGCGACGGAGCGCGTCCCAAGAAGGGTTCGCGCCGGCGACGGTCCCCCGTGGAGCGCGCTGGATCGACCCATCCCCTGTGCCCGGATCGCGCGACGCTGGGGGTCTTCGTCGACGATCTCCTCGACCGCGCCCACATCTTCGATCCGTACCGGCTGGTTGCGGCGCTCGAGGTGCTTCCCGGGTGGCTGCGCTTCCTCTGCGCGCGTGGGCTGCTCGACGACGCCAACCGGCAGCAGACCCTGGAGGCGCTCCGCCCCGTCGTGGCGAGCGCTGCGAAGACCGCCGCCGACGAGGCCGATCCGGAGCTGGCGAAGGCGCTCGCGAAGTGGCCGCGGCCCGCGCCGGCGGGCGGACGGATTCCTGCCGCGGGCGACGCCGACGTCGCGTGGCGAATCGCTCCACCGCCGCGCGCGCCCAACCCGATCGGCTCCATCGACTGGGTGAGCGCGATCGCGGGCGGCGTCTCGACGGAGAATCTGCTCGAGGACCCTCTCCACGAAGCGATCGAGATCTTCGTGCACTGGCTGGAGCAGGGGCGGTTCCTGACCTGGGAGGCGGTGATCAGGAAGGAGCAGGGGCTCGCCCTGTCGCGGCGCCACCGCCAGGCGCTCGACGAAATGATCGATTTTTCCGACGACGAGGACGAGGAGCGGAGGGTCCTCCAGTTCGACGGCTTGGGACGACCCGATCGACCCTGGTACGACACCCTGCGGGTGCTCGCGGCGCGTCTGGTGATCGATCTCCCGATCCGGACCAGCGCAGTGCACGGCGTCGACGCGACCGAGTCATGGGCCAGGATCGTCGGCGCGCTCAAAGCACACGGCGTCGGGCTATCGCTGCCGGAGGGAGCCGTCACGCCGATCGATGTGGTCCCGACCGAGGTGCGCCAGCGGCTCTGGCTGCTGCAGTGCTGCGACCCGCTCCTGGGCATCGGCCAGCCCTGCCATGGCGCACCGATGACGCTCGCCGATCCGGAGGAGCGCGGCCGGATCGACGCGTTCATCGATCGGCTGCGCGAGCACAGGGACGCGGTCGCGCTCCTGGGCCTCACCCTCGAGACTCTGCCCCAGCTCGTCGAGCTGCCGCCGCTGGACCAGGAGCTGCTCGCTGCCACGCTGGCGCGCCAACTGTTACTTCCGTCGCGCCAGGCCCCAATTGCGCCTGCGTTGTTGTCGCGCGACCAGGGCGCCACCCACTGAATCAGCCGGCGATCCGCTCGACGAGGCTCCGTCCCTCGTCGGAGCGGACCTCGTAGCGGAGCAGTCGCAGGAAGTTGAGGCCGAGCAGGCCGTCGATGCCGTAGCCCAGGGGAAGGTCGAGCGCGTTGACGCGGACGTCGGAAGCCTCGTGACCGAGGGCGCGGAAGCGCGCGACGCGGATCAGATAGCCCGACTCCGCGCCAACAGCCGAACGCACGATCGTGCACGCCTCGCCCATTCGCGGGTTGTACCCGAGCTCGTCGAGGATCCCGGGATCGATCGTCGTCTCGGTCGTGCCCGTGTCGAGGATCAGGTCCAGCTCGCGATCGTTCCCCCTCGGCCCCCACAGCCTGCCCCGGAGGTAGATGAGATCCCGCGCCCGGTCGAGCCGGGTGACCGTCACAGGATGTGGAACCCAGTGCGCGGCACCTGCTTCACCCCGGTGAAGAAGCAGGCGGCGCTTTGGTAGTGGTCGTGCACGCCGTGAGCGAGGCGGTACGACTCCTTCTTGTCGCGCGCGTGCGCCCAGACGACAGCGGAGCGGATCTCGATGCTCTCCTCCGGGAACCACTCCACCTCGACCATTGTCACCCACTCGTCGGGGTAGCGTCGACAGATCTCATCCCAGGTCAGGCGCTCCCGCTGCGTTGCTGTCGTCGGCTGCGGTTCGATCGTGGGTCACCTCGCTGCAGCGATCGAGCGTCGAAGAAGCGGCGTGCGCGGTCAAGTTTTTCACCGCCCGCGCGGGTACGGTCCGGGTACGGTCCGCCTGTCCAAACGGGCATTTGCCGGCTTTTCCGTCGGCAGCCGTCCTTTGATTCCGCGAACTTACAATACCGGCAATCGCGGTCGCGAAATTCCCAAGCTGAAAGTCGCGGTTCGAATCGCGTTTCCCGCTCTGGAGTTCCGTCCCCTCCCTCTTCCGGCGGCGTGATCGGCAGTGGAGGAAGGCACCCAGGAGCAGCCCGACCATCCAGCCCGACGTGATCCCGCCGCTCCCGCTCCCTTTCCCGACCCGGCAGCCGCAGCCGGCGGGACGTCTCTTCGCCTCACCCCCGTCGCCCGGGTCGGCGCCCGCCGCCAGGTCGTTGCTCCCGGGCGCCATCGCGAGATCGGCGACCTCGTCGTCGATGCATTGACCCATCCGGCAGCTCTGGCTCCTCGGGCACACCGCCCCGTCGCAGTCGTCGACGCAGGCGCCGGCGCGGCAGTGCTGCCCGCCTGGGCAGGGGACGTTCAGGCACTTCGGATCGACACACTGCCCGCCCTTGTCGCAGGCGAGACCCATCGTGCACTGCTTGCAGGTGCAGGTGGGGACGCAGACACCGCCCACGCACACCGTGTCCTTGCCGCACGCGGCGCCGGCACACGGGTCGACGCAGCGGCCAAGGCGGCACACCTGCACGCCGGGGCACACGATGCCATCGCAGGCGCCGGCGCAGGCGCCCTTGTGACACACCTGCCCGGCGGGGCAGCGCTTGCCCACGCAGCCCTGCTCGACGCACACGCCTTCGTCGCACTCGAGGTCGGCGAAGCACTGGAACTCTCCGGTGCCGCAGGTGTCCACGCAGCGGCCGCGATCGCAGACCTGGCCGTTCGGGCACATCGCGCCGTCGTCGATCGTACCGTTGCAGCTCTCGTCGAGCCCATTGCAGGTCTCCAGCCCGCCGGCGTTCAGCTGCTTGCAGCCCAGCTGTCCATTCTTGTCGCATTCGGTGAGGCCCTCGGCGCACACCCCCGGCTTTCCGGTATCGCAGGGCATGCCACCCCCGCCGCAGGTGACGCCCGAGACGAAGAAAACGTCATCATTGAAGTCGCCGTCATTGCCGAACTGGATCTGATTGACGTTGCCATCCTCGAAGGCGACGTAATAGGCGCCAAAGGTCTTGCTCGATTGATAGATGAGCGCGGTGGCCCAGGGGCCGGGCTTGGCGCAGAGGAGGCAGCTCGGGTTCCATTGCTGCTCGGAATAGTGGGTCTGGCCGCCGACGAGGGCGAAGCCGATCAGGCCGCCTTTGTAATTGGGGTCGGCGACGATATCGGTGCCCTTGAACGTGGTGCCCACCGGGGAGTTGGGCTGCACGATCGGGAAGAGCTGCGCCGGCATCACCCCCGGAACCGCGTTGTACCAGTCGAGCCCGTAGTGGCTGCCGGCCTGATTGAGGACGTACTCGGCGGTGAAGCCGCAGCGGGGTGAGAACACCGCGGGGATCGTGTGGGCGTCCTTCTGCCAGTCGATCGCCTCGCCGCGCTGCTGGAAGAGCTGGAAGAGTTGCACCTCGCCGCCGGAGTTCACCGGCACCTGCATCCCGTTCGGCTCGGTGACCGTCGCGCGAGCGATTGCCGCGAGGAGGAAAACCGGCAGCGCGACGATCCGGTGAGGCATCGCCGCACGGTATCACACGATCTTTCTGCGGGCCTGTGTTAAAAAGACGGGATGAGCGCAGCGCGACGTTCGATCTATTGTCGGCTCCTGTTGATTCCGTTGCTGGGCCCGGGGTGCGGCGGTGAACCCGCAGCGCCGGACCTGGGCGGCACCGACGGTGCGGGCCCGCGCGTGGACCAGGCATCGCCCGCGGACCTGGCGGCCGCCGATCTGGGGATGTCCCTCGATCTCGCGCCACTTTTGGACCTTGCGCCGCCCGTGGATCTCGCGCCACCGGCCGACCTCGCCGTTCCGCTCGACCTCGCCATTCCGCTCGATCTCACGATTCCACCCGACCTGTCGCCGCGAGTGGATCTGGCCATTCCGCCGGACCTCGCGCCGCCCGTCGACCTCACCCCGCCGCCCGATCTCGTGACGCCGCCCGACCTCACGCCCACCTGCGCCGACGGCCTGAAGAACAACACCGAGACCGATGTCGATTGTGGTGGGCCCGGTGCCTGCCAGCGCTGCCCGGCGGGAAAGGGCTGCATGGGCAACGGCGACTGCGCTACCGAGTATTGCGGCAACGGCAAATGCGCGGTGCCCGATTGCATGGACGGCGTGAAGAACGGCACCGAATCGGACATCGACTGCGGCGGCGCCTGTCCCGCCTGCGCACCGGGCAAGAAGTGCAATGCCAACCTCGACTGCGCCCCCCATCTATGCACGGCGATGGTGTGCAAGGTGGCGGTGTCGTGCGCGGAGCATCTCGCGGCGGGCAACAAGGGGAGCGGCCTCTACACGATCCAGCCGCCGAAGGCGATCAATCCACTGAGTGTCTATTGCGAGCAGGTCAAGGCGGGCGGCGGCTGGGCGCTGGTGTTCCAGGTCCACGATGTGACCGGACTGAGCGAGAACAAATTCATCGCCGCCACCGGAAACAACCGCTTCACCGACGTGACCTGGGAGTTCGCGGGCGGCGTTTTCAAGGTCGCGGCGAACGCCAGACCGCCGCAGCCGCTGCTGGTCAACGGCGCGCTCGACGTCGGCCTGTTCAGCGGCGGCTGGAGCGATCTGCGAATGGCCTGCTCGAAGAAGAACACCGACGCCACCGAGGAGGCGTTCGGTCTCGTCACCGGGTTCGTCGCCGCCAACGGCAACGGCAAGCTCCTCGGCGCCGCCGCCAACGGCAAATCCTACGCGGTCGACAAGGCGCAGAACTCCCAGGGCAACTCGACGATCTGGGTCGACAACGAGGTCGATGGCATCAACAGCGGCCACTACCTGTGCGACTACACCGGCGGCAGCGCCGTGAACGGGACCACCCAGTTCTCGCTGTGCTACACCGATTTCCTCAATAACGACAACGCCAAGGACCAGGGGGACTCGATCGTCGCGATCGGCTTCGGCACCGAGCGCGGCGACGATGGCTGGTCGCCCGGATTCACCTTCGAGTGCGGCCCGATGGGCGCGACCGCGCTGCAGAACACCGGCACCTTCAGCATCTGGATCCGCTGATTGCGCCTCCGGTTTTTCATCCTGCTGCTCGCCGCGATCGCTCTCGCGGGCTGCACGGACCTCGCCGGCTTTCAGGGCGACTGGCGCGGTCGCCCGGAGGACGATCCGGCGCTGCGCGAGGGGATCGGCAGCGGCACGCCGGTCGCGCTGTACGTCGAGGGCGTCGACCGCGTGGCCCTCCGTGGCACCCTCACCGTCGGCAACGAGGTGGTGAGGCTGCGCCCGGTGGTGCGCGCGGCCAATGACATGCTCGGCTCGCTCGATCTGCCCGACGCCCCGCTGCGCTCCTACCTCCTGGTCGGGCCCCTCGCCGAAGGCGATGCGCTGTGCGTCGTCTCGCTCTACCCCGACCCGCGAGTCGATCTCCGCATCCTGCGCTCCGACGCGCTCTACGTGGTCGCGCACCTCGGACGCTGAGCCTCAACGACCCGCCCAAGGCGGCACCACCGCGTCCCCTGGGGCGGTGAACTGAAGCCTGATCGCTAGCGGGTGACCTTGCCGGCGCGCAAGAGGCCGATCTCCTCGTCGCTGAAGCCGGCCTCGCCGAGGATCTGGCCGCCGTGCTCGCCGAGGCCGGGCGGTCCGGTGTGGCCGTCCGGGCCGCCGAACGGCGTGCGCACCTGGGTCAGGTCACCGACGGAGAAAAACAGACCGCGCGCCGCGTGTTGCGGGTGGCGCGCCAGCTCGTCGGCGGCCAGCACCGGCTCGACGCAGGCATCCGCACCGGCGAAGACAGCCTCCCACTCGTCGCGGGACCGGGTGCCAAGGATCGCCTGGATCTCGCCGCGAACGCGCTCCTGCACCGCCCGCGGCCCGACCAGCTCCGAGAGGTCGCACGGACGCCCGATCGCCGCGTTGAACGCCGCCCAGAACTTCGGCTCGAGCGGCGCCACCGAGAGGTAGCGCCCGTCGGAGGTGCGGTAGACGCCGTAGCACGCCGCGCCGCCGTTCAAGAGCTCGGCGGAGCGCGTCGGGCACAGGCCGTTCGCGTCGAGATTGCCGAGATCGGGGATCAGGAAGGCCAGCGCGCCCTCGCACATCGAGACGTCCACCTGACGCCCGCGCCCGCTCTCCTTCGCCGCCAGCAGCGCCGCGAGGATCCCCACCGCGCCCCACAGCGCGCCGCCTGCGATATCGGCGAGCTGGACGCCCGGGACCACCGGTGCGCCTCCGGTCGGACCCGCCATCGCGAGCACCCCGGCGAGGGCGACGTAGTTCAGGTCGTGCCCCGCGCGCTCGCGGTAGGGGCCGCTCTGCCCGTACCCGGAGATCGAGCACATCACCACCCGCGGGTTCCGCGCGGCGAGCTCGGCGTAGCCGACACCGAGGCGGTCCATCACCCCGGGACGGAAGCTCTCGACCACCACGTCGTAGTGCTCCACCAGCCGGAGCAGCGCGGCGCGCCCGTCGGGACGCTTGAGATCGAGGCACAGGCTGCGCTTGTCCCGGTTGAGCGCGTTGAAGCGCCCGGACAGGCCGTTCTTCGTCGGTGGGAAGATCCGCAGGTAGTCGCCGACGTGGGGATCCTCGACCTTGTCGACGCGCGCGCCGAGGTCGGAGAGGATGAGCGTGCAGAACGGGCCGGGGAGGAGCCGGGAGAGGTCGAGTACGCGGAGGCCGCGGAGGGGGGGTTCCAAGGGCCTCCCGGTTGCTACGCACCCATCGAGAACAGCTTCTGGAGCTTGGTCGCCAGCATCGGATCGCCGGTGACCTTCAGCTTGCCCTGGAAGTAGAGCTGCATCCCCATCGCGGGGTTGCCGAGCATCGCCTTGAAGTCGTCGTGGGTGACCTCGATGGTGCACTGCGCGGCGCCATGCGTGCCGGCCTTGCAGGAGGGCTCCGCCGACGCCAGGTCGACCGTCCACTCACCGCCGCCGTCGCCGGTGATCTTGAACAGGTAGATCGCACCGATCTCGCGCGCCTTGTCGGGCGCCTTGGCGATCGCATTCGGGACCTGCTCGTTGAACAGCTCCTGGGCGCTCTGCGGAACAGTAGCCATGGACGGCCTCCTTGAGTGTGAGAATCGCGGAGCGAAGTAGCACGGGGCGATCGCGGGTGTCAAGTGCCAGTCGAGCGTGGGGTGCTTGACGGAGAAGGGGGTCCCTCCGCTCACGGAGTCGTAGTCGTAGTCGTAGTCGTAGTCGATTCAGGGGCACTCTCGCGCGGGGGATCACCTCTCCGGCACAAGCGCGTGAGCATCTCCACGATGCGGGTCAGCAATTCCATGGCCTGTTGCCGGGTATCTTCCTCGGCGAGTTGCAGGACCGCAAAGGCATCCACGATCGCCTTGCACTCCATCGCGGAGCCCCGGGCGATG
>SHYY01000165.1 GCA_009692555.1 Myxococcales bacterium | reverse complement strand
AGGGTGGGCTGCTCGGCCACCGGCTCACGATCACCAAGAGCCTGTTCTTCCACGGCGACGATCGACGGCAGCTCGAGGATCCCCGCGTCGCCGCGCTGGCCGACGAGCTGTTCGCCGCGGGGAGCGAGGTCATCCCCCACTCCGCCACCCCGAACCCCGATCCGCGCGACGTCACCCGCGCCGCCCTGATCGCCTTCGCGCGCTACCACGCCGTCACCTGGATCGATCACCAGCCCACCACCAACTGCGAGGCCTTCACCAACCAGGGCTACCTGCGCACCGGCCCCTACCGGATCGCCGACCTGCTCTCCGAGCACGGGTACCACTACCTGTGGGCCGCCACCGACGCCCCGGCCGGCGAGCTCGACCTCCTCGGCCCGACGCTCGATCGCCGCGCCCCGACGCTGTGGCCCACCGGGCGCCTCGTCGCCGGCGACTCCCCGTTCGAAGACGACCGCTGGCTGTTCCGCTCCACGTGGATGTTCATCGAGCGGCGCCGCTTTCTGCAGGCGCTCGCCCCGGCGCGCCTCGACCGCCTCGAGGCGGCGCGCGGCCTCGCCATCCTGCACACCTACCTCGAGTCGCTGCACGGGCGCGGCAAGCGCTTCGGCGCCAACAACCTGCTCACCCGTCGCCCCGACGGCGCGGTGGTGACCGATCCGGGCTTCGAGGCGCTGCTCGCGTCGCTGCAACGGCGGGTCGAGCGCGGGTCGCTGTGGGTGCCGACGGTGGCGGCGCTGGGCGACCGGCTGCGCCTCCTCGCGCGAGTCGTCGTGCGCTACCACGGCGACGGGAGCGCCACCGTGCTCGCACCCGCGGCGGTCACCGGTTTCACCCTGGTCGTGCCGGGCGCCCCGTCGGTGCGGATCGACGGCGCACCGCCCAGGGGACAGCGCAGCGAAGCCGGCTCGACCGCCTTCTGGTTCGATCTCGCCGCCAGCCGCCCGGCCCGGATCACCCTCACCGACGGTGGCGCGCCCCTCCCGCTGCTGGGACACTGAGAGCGCTGGCAGGGCTCCTCGACCTACCCGCCGAGGGTCACCGCGTCGCAGGCTTCCGCGAAGAAGCGCGGAAACTCGGCCTCATCGGCGAGGTAGGTGACCACCAGCGCCTTGTGCGCCTCCGTCGGCAGGATCAGGTGGTGGACGAAGGTGCGCGTCCCGTTCGGGTAGACCCCGGCCACGCCCCCCTCGATCGCAGGACGGCCGGCCCAGGTGATCCGCTTCACCCCGAACAGCATCGCGTTCGGGTTGGCGGCCACCTCGTCGAACGCCAGCTGCGCGCCCTTGTCGTCATCGAACCGGACCGCGTCGGGGAACTCCATCGGCTTGGCGGTGAGCACCGCGTAGCGCCCGTCGGGTAGCAGCCGCCTTGCCAGGAACGCCACGTCGGCCTCGCGCCTGATGTCGCGCACGCCCGGAACGTTGATGAACCGCGCCGAGTCATCGGGCGGGTCCTCCCAGTGGACGCTCTTCCGCACCACCCACGGCCCGTAGCGGTAGGCCCCCGCCGCCGCCTCGCCGCGCTGGCCGGGACCCGGGCAGAGGTAGCCCTTCAAGCGCGGCCCGGTGGGGTCGGCAGCGACGGTGGCCAGCGGCACAGAGGACGCTGTGGAGCCGCCTGCGGCGGCAGGCACCGGCGGCTCGACCTCGCGCTCCTCGCACCGGCAGCCGGCGAAACCCGCGGCAAGCACCAGCACCCCGAGCACGAGCGGCGCGGCGCGGCGCATTCAGACGCTCCGCCGCGCGCCCGCGGGCACCGACTCGGTGATGAAGGCGTTGCCGCCGATCACCGCGCCCTGGCCGATCACCGTGTCGCCGCCGAGGATGGTGGCGTTGGCGTAGATGATCACCTCGTCCTCGATCGTCGGGTGGCGCTTCTTCTGCGACAGCAGCCGCGCCTTGCCGGTGGGCAACGAGAGCGCGCCCAGCGTCACGCCCTGGTAGATCCGCACCCGGTCGCCGATCACCGTGGTCTCGCCGATCACGATGCCGGTGCCGTGGTCGATGAACAGGGCCTCGCCGATCGTCGCGCCGGGGTGGATGTCGACGCCGGTGGTGGCGTGCGCCTGCTCGGTCATCATCCGCGGAACGATCACCGCCCCGAGTTCGAGGATCCGGTGGGCGAAGCGATAGACGGTGATCGCCTGCGGGCCGGGGTAGGAGAACACCACCTCGTCGGTGCCGGTGGCCGCCGGGTCGCCTTCGTAGGCGGCGCGGACGTCGGCCAGCAGCTTGTGGCGCAGGCCCGGCAGATCGTCGAGGAAGGTGGCGACGATCGCCGCGGTGCGCTCCTCGCAGTGCACGCAGTCGGCGCCGACCGCCTTGCAGCGATGGTGCAGGCCGCGGAACACCTGCCGCTGCAGCCGCATCTGCACATCCGCGATCCGCGCCGCCACCGCCGCCCGCAGCGCCCCGCCCGTCGGGTGCGACTCCCCGGAATAGCCCGGAAAAACCAGCTCCCGCAGCGTGTGGAGGATGAGCCGCACCTCCTCGAACGAGGGCAGCTCGTGGCCCGCCTGGATCTGCAGCGGCCCCTCCTGGCGGTAGGAGTCGAGCAGGCGATCCACCAGCTCGATGTGCGGGGCCGAGGAGCGCAGCGGTTCCATGGGGCGGGATATACCGCGCGTCCCGGCAGCGAGCAAATCGGCGGGGGGTGGGAGGTGCGCGCCCTCCGGTCCCTCGAGGCCGAGCGGACCGTGGCTCATCGCCGGGCACATCAGCAGCCAGGGGCGGGGTTGAAGCCGATGGGGTGGCGGGCGCTCCCGCCAGCGGACTTTTCTTCGACAGCGTGGATCGCACCGCGCTGATGGAGGTGCTCCGGCTCCGGATCGCCGACGAGTCGTCGGGGACGGGGAAGGCTGAGAAGCGCTTCAGCACCGCGTCCCAGTGGGCGCGTACGCCCGGCGCGGCGGGATCGCCGTCTACCTCGAAGTCATCGCCCAGGTCCGGCGAGAGGGCCATCGCCGTTACGCCAGCTCGTGCTTCATCGGGCGCGTCAGCAGCTCCACCACCCCCTCCATCGCCGGCTTCTCGCGATAGAGAATCGACCACACCATCTCGGTGATCGGCAGCTCCACCCCCAGCCGCGCCCCGAGATCGCGCGCCGACTGCGTCGTCTTCACCCCCTCCGCCACCTGGCTCATCCCGGCCAGCACCTCGCCGAGCGCCCTCCCCTTCCCGAGCTCCACCCCGACGCTGCGATTGCGCGAGAGATCGCCGGTGCAGGTCAGCACCAGGTCGCCCATGCCCGCCAGCCCGGCGAGGGTTTGCGGGTTCGCCCCGCGCCGCACCGCGAGCCTGGTGATCTCCGCCAGCCCGCGCGTGATCAGCGCCGCCCGGGCGTTGTGGCCGAAGCCGAGCCCATCGGCGATGCCGGCGCCGATCGCCATCACGTTCTTCAAAGCGCCGCCCAGCTCCACGCCGGTCACGTCATCGGAGGTGTAGACCCGGAAGCGGTCGCCCGCGAATGCCTCCTGCGCCACCCGCGCCGCCTCGCGATCGCGCGACGCGATCACCACCGCCGTCGGCAGCCGACGCCCCACCTCTTTCGCGAAGCTCGGCCCCGAGAGGTAGGTCAAGCGGGCCCCCGGCAGCACCTCGGTCAGCACCTCGTCCATCGTCGCCAGCGACTGATTCTCGATCCCCTTCGAGGCCGAGACGACGATCGCCCCGGGATCGATCGCCGCGGCCGCGCGCCCGATCACGTCGCGCACCGTGTGCGACGGCACCACCGACACGATCATCACGCGCCCGCGCACCGCCGCCTCGAGGTCCGCCGTCGCGCGCAGGTTCGACGGCAGCCCGGCGCCGGGCAGGTAGCGGGCATTGTCCCGCTCTGCCTCGATCTGCGCGGCGTGCTCCGCGCTGCGCGCCCACAGCGTCACCGCATGCCCCTTGTCAGCCAGCGTCTTGGCCAGCGCCGTGCCCCAGCTCCCCGCGCCGACGACCGCGATCTCCATCTCATCCTCACTTCTGGCCAGTGGTGGGGCCGGATGATACCCGTTTTCCAGCGGGCCCGAACGAGCGCACGTAGTAAGCTCTCGCCCCACACTGGAGAGAACGACATGAGCGAGGAATCGTTGGACGAGGGCGTCCCCTTCGATGCCGAGCGGGCGGTGCGCGAGCGCTACACCGACGGTGCGCTGGCGCGTCAGGAGGACCTGTGCTGCCCGGTCAGCTACGACGCCGCGCTGCTCGCGGTGCTGCCGGCGGAGATCCTCGAGCGCGACTACGGCTGCGGCGATCCCTCGCGCTACGTCCGCGCCAGCGAGACCGTGCTCGACCTCGGCTCCGGCACCGGCAAGGTGTGCTACCTCGCGGCGCAGATCGTCGGCGCCACCGGGCGCGTGATCGGCGTCGACATGAACGACGAGATGCTCGCGCTCGCGCGCCGCCACCAGGGCGAGATCGCCCGCCGGATTGGCTTCGCCAACGTCGAGTTCCGCCGCGGGCGGATCCAGGACCTCGGCCTCGACCTCGACGCGCTCGACGCCTGGCTCGCCCTGCACCCCGTGCGCGCGGCTTCCGATCTCGCCGCCCTCGACGAGCGCACCACCGCCCTGCGCGCCGAGAAACCCCTGGTCGCCGACGCCTCCGTCGATCTCGTGATCTCCAACTGCGTGCTCAACCTGGTGCGCGAAGGCGACCGCGAGAAGCTGCTCGCCGAGGTCTTCCGCGTGCTCAAGCCAGGCGGTCGCGTGGCGATCTCCGACATCGTGTGCGACGAGGATGTCCCGCTGGCGATGAAGCAGGACCCGGCGCTGTGGTCGGGCTGCATCTCGGGCGCCTACCGCGAAGATCACTTCCTCACCGCCTTCGCCGCCGCCGGCTTCCACGGCGTCACCCTCGACAAGTACGACGCCGCGCCCTGGAAGGTGGTGGAGGGGATCGAGTTCCGCGCGGTGACCGTCACCGCGCGCAAGCCCGAGCGCACGCGCGCCCTCGATCGCCGCCACGCCCTCCTCTACCAGGGCCCGTGGAGCGCCGTGATCGACGACGAGGGCCGCCGCTTCGCCCGCGGCGTCCGCACCGCCGTGTCCGACGTGACCTTCCGCGCCCTCACCGCCGTCGCTGCCACCCAGCTGGTGGCGATCGCCCCGCCCGACGCCGCCGCCCTCGCCGTCCAGCCCTTCGCAGCGTCATCGGAGGGCAAGCGCCGCGACCCGAAGGAGACCAAGGGCTTCGCCGGCGCCGCCCCCAAGGTGAGCTGCTGCGCCCCTCCCGCCGCCGAGACGAAGAAGGAGAGCGCCAAGAGCACCGGCAAGAGCTGCTGCTAATCGGGACTCAGGGGCCGCCGCGCAACCTGCGACCTCGACCGACCTGCAGGGTCCACAGCGCGGACTGCAAGGGACGCCGCCCGACTCGCAAGGCTTGCCCTCCGACCTGCACGGTCCGATACCCGCCCGGCGGTCCCGGGCACCCGGCCCGAAGAGTCCAGCCCGCGACCCGCAAGGTCCGCTGCAAGGCGCGGACGGTCCACTGCCCCGGCCGCAAGTCCCGCTGCCCGACTCGCAGGGTTCACCTCTCGACCCAGAAGGTCAGCGCCGGGGCCCGCAAGGTGCTCGCACCGACCCGCGGCGCCGACCCCGCGAGCCGGCCATCTCCCCGGCGCCTCCCACCCGAAGTTGCGCCCCCGATTGGCGCTGGGTACGCTGGCGAGAATGAACACCGCCCAAAGGTCCGAGGATCGCCCCGTTCGCATGACCTGGCCCGAGATCGTGGCTGAGTGGCCCGACCAGTGGGTCGTGATTTGCGACCTCGATTTCGACGAGGTCACGCTCGAAGTCCGCAGCGGCGTCGTGCGCGGGCACAGCCAGCGAAGCAGGGAGGCGTATTCGGCGGCTGCCGTCTGCGAAGGCGAGCTTTATGCGCACTTCTTCACGGGCAAGATCCGGAACCCAAGGCTGTGGTTGACGTCCCCTTCGATCCCTCCCTCGACCTGATCATCGTCGCCGTTCGCATCGTCGGTCCGCGCGGGCCTGCGCTCCTCCGGGTCGCGCTCGATACCGCCTGCGCGGAGACGCTGATCGTGCCGGAAGCACTCGACGAGATTGGCTATGGCGCGCGCGATGGGGACACGATGACCACCGTCACCACGGCGCTCGGCCGCGAATCGGGCTACCGCCTTCGCGTGGAGCGCTTCTTCGCTCTCGGCAACGCGGTGGACAACTTCACCGTCCATGTTCACGACCTGCCCGAAGAGTTCGGGCTCAAGGGCCTCCTCGGGCTCAACTTCCTCCGCAGGTTCAACTACGAGATCCGCTCCCAGGAAGGGCGCATCCGGATCGAGCCCGTCTGAATTCCCACTGGACAACCTCCAGATCGCCTACCTTCGCCGCATGGGACGCGGAGCGGGAGCGAGTCGCTGGTCGCGATCTACCAGGCTTTTCGCGACGAGCGCACGTGGAGTCAGGCCGAGCTCGCCAGAAAGGTCGGCATCGGCGTCCCGGCGCTGAAGAAGCTGTACCCGAGGAACCTTACGCGACCTGATCGAGGAGACCATGAGCGAAGCCGAACCCATCCGCTACGACCTCCTGCACGAGCCGTGGATCCCGTGCGAGCGCCCCGACGGATCGCAGACGTCCCCACGCACGTGGGGGTGAACCGATGGCGCAGACCGAGGAACCCGCGAAGCCGGCGACGTCCCCACGCACGTGGGGGTGAACCGGAGGTGCTCGGCCACGACCTCGCCACCGTCGCGACGTCCCCACGCACGTGGGGGTGAACCGCCAGCGCGACTCGCCAGCATCACAGCGCCGGCCGACGTCCCCACGCACGTGGGGGTGAACCGTCCTCCGCTCGGAAGATGCGCGTCGGCTCCGCGACGTCCCCACGCACGTGGGGGTGAACCGCGAAGTTGATTCTGTGGGCAGGCGGGATCATCGACGTCCCCACGCACGTGGGGGTCAACCGCGTAGGCTCGGATCGCCGCCTGCTCGATGGGAGACGTCCCCACGCACGTGGGGGTGAACCGTACCTCCGGGCGCTCGCGGAGTACGGCCGGCGACGTCCCCACGCACGTGGGGGTGAACCGCGGCGCGGGCCATGTTCTCGGCGGTCGCGCCGGACGGTGGGGCGGCGAGGTATTCCCGTGAAGGACCTGCCGGACGGGTGATCGCGCAGGCGCCGTCAATTTCCCCGCCGCCCCATGACGCCCGCTCCCTCCAGTGCGGCCGAAACCCGCGCCGCTCCGCACCCTCTCTCCTGGCAAAATCCGATGCTTTGCGCCCCGCCCGCGCGGCAATCCCGCCGCCGCCATAACCGGAAAAGGAGGCTCCCCATGAAAGGTTCCCCCGTCCCAAGTGCGATCCCCCGATCGCGCCCGAACCCTCGTGCCACCGCCACACCCTCGACGGCCTCGCCGCCACCGTGGGCCCGATCGACCCCGCGATCTCGCGCGGCGCCTTCACCGGCGCGCGCGAGGAGATGCTGCTCGGCGACGGGCAGAGCATCGATTCGCAGCGCATCCTCGACGGCGTGCCGGGCTTCCTCGGCCAGACCCGCGAGATCTTCGCCAAGCTGCAGGCTCCGCAGCAGCGGATCGTGGTCGGCTACGCGCAGTCGCTCGACCCGGTGCTGGTCCAGGAGACGGTCACGCTCCGCGACCTGAAGAACGACCACGACGAGCGGACCCAGGTGGGCTCGGGGTCGCGCGCCGGTGGCAAGGCGGAGGCGCGCCGCGCTACGCAGGAGGGGATCGCCCTGCGCGACCAGGCGGTCGGCGCCCTGAAGGACGTGATCGGCCGGGCCACGCCGGAGTGGGCGGTCCTCGAGGAGAGCGTCGGCACCGCCGAGACGGCGGAGAAGCTCGCCCGCGGGCTGACCTGGCTGGCCGACCGGGTGATCGAGATCCGGAAGGGCGCGAGCCCGGAGGCGCTGGCGGTGATGGACGCCACCGGCCTCGACGCCCGCTATTCCGATGAGATCACCCAGTCGGCGAACAGGGTGCGCGGGACTGCGGCGGCGGCGGCGGTCATCACGGCCACCGAGACCCGCGTCACCCAGCGCCGGCTCGACCTCCAGGACGGCCGCGTCCTCCACGTCGTGCGCAAGATCTACTTCGCCTTCCGCGCGGCCAACCGGCGCAACCCGGCGATCCTCATCCCCGACCTCGGGGCGATGGCGAGCTTCTTCACGCCGCATCGCGCCGCGACGCCGGAGCCGCCCGACGCCGACCCGATCCCGCCGCAGTAGCCCCGGGCAACTCCTCCCCGCGCACCGACACCGCTCGGTGTTTCCTGCCTCGCCGATCGCGTCAATCCAGCCGCGCCGCCTCTTATTCGTCCGATCCGGGCGGGGCAGGAGCGGTCAGCCTCACCGCGTGGGCGGCGAATGCCAGCAGATCATCGAGGCGCGTGCGAACGATCGCGTCGACGACCGCCAGGTTCAGCGCCTGGTACTCATGCACCGCGACGTTGCGAAACCCCACCATCCGCTTCAGCCGGCCTGCCAGCTCCTCGTCGAGGCGACCCGCCGCGACGAGCAGGTCGAAGGCGTCACGACTCTCCTGCGGGAGCCCCGCCCGCGTGACGCGCACCAGGTGCATCGCCAGATCGATGATCGCCTCGCACGCACGCTGGAGGTTCAGGATGACGGAGTCCTGACGGGTGATGTCGGCGCCAAGCTCACCACCGAGGGCGGCGTACTCCTCCCGCACGCGACGCACGCAACGCTCGATGCTGGCCGCCTTGTTGAGCGCCACGTCATCCATGGACACGACCGGTCTTGCGGATGTCCTCGAGGATGCCCCGTCGCTCTTCGTTCAGCCGCGCGTAGGCTCCCAGTGACGATGCCTCGAAGAGGCCGCGACCGGCCGGATCGCGATCGAGCAGCAACCGCCCGG
Source organism: Myxococcales bacterium (assembly GCA_009692555.1). Classification (GTDB taxonomy): domain Bacteria; phylum Myxococcota_A; class Polyangia; order Palsa-1104; family SHYY01; genus SHYY01. Next base: position 4,917 of record SHYY01000165.1, on the reverse strand, counting down.
CATCCACCACCTGCACCCGCATCACCGTCGACGCGGCCCGCAGGTCCACCAGGTCGACGTGGATGTGCAGCAGCTCGGCCAGCCGCTCCTGCAGGTGCCAGCGCCGCACCGGATCGATCGGCCGCGAGTCGAGGATCGCGAGATCCACGTCGCTCTCGCGGCGCTCCTCGCCCCGCGCGCGGGAGCCAAAGAGGTAGACCGCGAAGACGCCCGCCAGCTCCTCGCGGATGGCGGAGACCGCGGCGGCGTAGGGAACCTCTTGCGTCATGCAGCGAAGCTACGCCGCGGCGTGAAGCGCGGCAAGTCGCGGGCTCGAAGCGCCCCCCTTCCCGATCTGCTCTCAGGCTCAGCCCTTGAGCAGCCCGAGAAACGCCTGCCAGGCCGCTGCCGGGTCGATCCGCCGGACCCACAGCGAGCGATCACCACCGTCGGTGAGCCCGCCGCGACGATCGATCCCCAGGCGCCGCTCCTCCACCCGGATCTCGATCAGCGACAGCGCATCGAGCGCGGGCACCAGATCCCACAGCGGGAACGAGAGCCGCTGGTAGCGCAGCGGCGCGTAGGCCAGCCAGCGCCACGAATGGCGCGCGAGGTACGCGCCCGCCTCGCCGCTCCGCGCGAGCCTCTGGAGTCCCGCCACACCGACGGTGAGGCGCGCGCAGACATCGAGCGGGAAGATCCTCCGTTCGAGGCCGGGCGCCGCCAGCACCGCCCGCGCCGCCTCCGGGTCCTTCGCGAAGTTGAACTCGAACGGCCAGAGCGGCGCGAAGCGCCCCCAGGTCGCGAGGTTGCCACCGACGGCGCGCACATGGATCCGCCGCGCCAGGTCCGCGTCGATCGCGAGAGCGCGGGCGACGTTGGTCAGCGGCCCGAGGGCGAGCACCGCCGTCCCCTCCGGCAGCCCCGCGATCGCCCGCGCCGCATCGGTCTCCTCGCCCGTCGCGCCGGCTCCGTCGATCACCGGCACCTCTTTGTGCAGCGCAGCAAGAAGTCGCCGCGCGCACTCGGCCGCGGTGCGGCTCGCGGTGTTGCCGAAGACGCTGCTCACCCCGAGCAGCTCGACCCCCGGCGCCGCGGCCACCGCGGCCAGCGCGAACCCGTCGTCGACATCCCCGCGCGCGGCGCCGAGAGCCAGGTCGGTATCGATCCAGATCCGGCGCATTCTTGACGCCGGCCAGGGTATCATGCGCCCGTGATCGCCCGCGCTGCTGGAGTCCCCGAAGACCCAGGGGACGCTGTGGTGCCGCCTTCGGCGGGTCGATCAGGCTCAGCCACGCCGATCGCGGTGGTGGTGCCGATCCGCAACGAGGCCCGCGAGGCCCCGGCCCTCGCGGCGCGCCTCCTCCGGGTCGGCGCGCTCTGCTGCGAGGTGGCGGTGATCGACGGCGGCAGCGACGACGGCGCGACCGAGGTCCTGGCCGCGCTCTTGAGGAGGGGCGCCGGAGGAGCTGCGACACAAGCGGGAACGGCAACGGCAACGGCAACGGCAACGGCAGCGGCAACGGCAACGGCAACGGCAACGGCAACGGCAACGGGAACGGCAACGGGAACGGTCACCATCTCCAGCGCGCCGCGCGGCCGGGCGCGCCAGATGAACGCCGGCGCCCGCCGTACCCGCGCTCCGATCCTGCTCTTCCTCCACGCCGACACCGAGCTGCCCCCCGGCGCCCTCGACCTGGTGGCGCGCGCCGTCGAGAGTGGCGCCGGCTTCGGCTGCTTCCCGCTCCGCATCGCGTCACGCGATCCGCGCCTGCGCCTCGCCGCGCGCCTGATCAACCTGCGCTCGCGGCTCCTCTGCTCCGCCACCGGCGACCAGGCGATCTTCGTCCGCCGCGATCTCTTCGAGCGGGTCGGCGGCTTCCCCGAGGTCGACCTGTGCGAGGACCTGGCGCTCATCCGACGCCTTTGCGGTCGCGCCCCGTTTCGCCTCCTCGAGGCCCCGGTGATCACCTCCGCCCGTCGCTGGGAGCAGCGCGGCGTGCTGCGCACGATCGCCCTGATGTGGACCCTCCGCTGCGCCTGGCACCTCGGCGTGCAACCGAGCCTGCTGGCGCGCCTCTACGCCGAAGCCCGATGACGAACCCGCCGAAAGGGATCCGGAATGCCGACCTATGAGCCGACCCCCGCCGAGCACGCCGAGCTGCGCCGCCTGCTGGGCAATCGCTTCGCCGTCCTCGGGGCGCCGTTCCAGGCCGACAACCAGGTGCTCGGGCGCCGCTCCACCGTCGGGTGCGTCGCCCTCGAGATCACCCAGCGCTGCAACCTCGACTGCACCCTTTGCTACCTCTCGGAGTACTCGGAGAGCGTCCCCGACCCGCCGCTCGACGAGATCAAGCACAAGCTCGACAACATCAAGCGCATTTTCGGCGTCCAGACCAACGTGCAGATCACCGGCGGCGACCCGACGCTACGCAAGCGCGACGAGCTGGTCGAGATCGTGCGCTACTGCGCCTCGATCGGCCTCTCGCCGGCGCTCTTCACCAACGGCATCCGCGCCTCGCGGGAGATGCTGCAGGAGCTGCGCGACGTCGGCCTGGTCGACATCGCCTTTCATGTCGACATGACCCAGGAGCGCAAGGGCTACACGAGCGAGATCGCGCTCAACGAGGTGCGCGAGAAGTACCTCGAACGCGCGCGCGGCCTCGGCCTCGCTGTGATCTTCAACACCACCGTCCACGACGAGAACCTCGCCGAGATCCCCGCGCTGGTGCGCTTCTTCCTCCGCCACGCCGGCGAGCTCGGCATGGCGAGCTTCCAGATGCAGGCCGACACCGGGCGCGGGGCGCTGCGGGCGCGCGGCGAGGAGCTAACCAAGGAGCGCCTCCGCTGGATCATCACCGAGGCCTGCGGCACCGATCTCTCGTGGGAGAGCGTGCTGATCGGCCACCCGAAGTGCCACAACATCGTCTACACGCTGGTCGCCGGCGACGCGGTGATCGATCTCTTCGACGGCGAGGACGTGGTGGCGCGCTGGCTGCGCGACTTTGCGCCGGTGCCGGTCGATCGCACCAAGCCGGTGCAGTCGGCGTGGGCGCTGTTCAAGCACATCGCGCGCTCGAACCCGGGCTGGCTCCTCCAGAACGCGCCATGGATGGGCCGGCTGCTCGGCAAGCTGGTCCCGGCACTGCTGCGCAGCCGCGGCAAGGTCGGCAAGCTCAGCTTCTTCATCCAGAACTTCCAGGACGCCCAGCACCTCGACCCCGAGCGCATCGACAACTGCTCGTTCCACGTCGCCACCCGCGACGGGACGGTCTCGATGTGCGAGCACAACGCGAAGCGCGACGACTACATCATCCCGCCCAACCTGGTCCGCGGGAAGGACATCCAGCCATCGCGCCCTCCGATCGCCGCGGTGCACGCCGCGACGCGATCGGCGAGCTAGCCGGTCAGCGCGAGCTGGTTCGAGCGACGGAGCACCGGGGCGCCGAGCGCGACGGCGTCCATGGCGATCAACCGAAGATCGCGAGGAGGGTCGCGCCGCCGTTGACCAGCAGCGACGCCAGCGACAGCGCCACGCCGGCAATCGCGAAGCGGCGGTCGATCCCGCCAATGGCGCGCGAGCGACGGATCCCGCGCACCGCCAGCGGCAGCCCGATCAGCGCGCACAGGATGCCGAACACCGGCACCACGCCGAGCACGCCGAGCGTGAAGCCAGCGACGGCAGAGTCATTGTGCGCGATCGCCGCCTGACCCGGCACGACCCGATTGCCAAGCTCGGCCGCGGCGTGCAGCTCCATCGCCACCTCCTGCACCTCGCGCGCGTAGAGCCACCGGCCGAGCGTCGGGTGGTAGACGAGATCGCCGGGCTCCAGCTTTCCGCCGCGCGCCAGCGTCTTCAGCTCGCCTTGGGTGACGAAGTTCTCGCGCCCCTTCTGTTGCACCAACCAGGTTCCGGCCATGAGGTGCCTCCGCGTTGATGCTACCGCCCGCGCCGGGCAATCCTTCCCGGAGCGTCGACCAGTTTACCCGGACCGTTGCTCTCCGAGCTTGCTGCACGCTGGCTCTTGCCGGCGAGCCCGCCGAGGCCCATTTCGTGTCCGGCGAGGCGCGAGGTTGCTTTCAGAGCTTGCTGCACGTCGGCCATTGCCGACGAGGAAGCAGGCTGGCGGCCTGTGACCGTTGCGCTCCGAGCTTGCTGCACGCCGGCTATTGCCGGCGACGAGCCTCCCCTCAAGTCTACAGATGGGGGGCAAGCCCCCCGAAGCCGGGCGCGAAATGGGGCCGGCGGGCGACGGGAGCGGTAAGCTGGTCGATGCTCTGAACCTACATCGTACCGAGGAGGATCGCGCCGCAGGCCACCGCCGGCATGAGGAAGATGATCGACAGGACGAGCCCGGCGATCGCCAGCCCCTGACCGCGTCCCCCGAGGGTGTGGGCGATGCGCAGCCCGCGCCCGCTGAAGTAGAGCCCGAGGAGGCTGGCGAGGATCCCGACGATCGGCAGCATCCCGACCAGGCCGAGCGCGAACCCGGCGACGGCGTGCCCGTTCGAGGCCGCCAGGACGGGCAGCGCGTTCACCGGACGTCCGAGCGCGGTCGCACCCGCCAGCTCGGCCCGCACCTCCTCGACCTCGCGGGCATAGAGCCAGCGGCCGAGCATCGGGTGATAGACGAGATCGCCGGGAGCCAGCAGGCCCGCCGCGGCCAGCCGCCGGAGCGACTCCTCGTCGTGGAAGGTGTCGCGACCGTTGCGAGTGACTACGAATTCACCGGCCATCGGGGAAAGCGTAGGCGACGCATCCCCGACCGTCAACCGCGCGCCGCGTAGTGGGTGCTTAACAGCGGAGGGGGCCCTCTTGCTGGCTCTTGCTCGTCACGTAGTCGTAGTCGTAGTCGTAGTCGTAGTCGTCCCGTCCGCAGCGACGGCAATCGAACTTCCTCCCGCAACAAATTCCTCCTGCCAACCGACCACCCTGGC
>SHYY01000015.1 GCA_009692555.1 Myxococcales bacterium | reverse complement strand
AGAGCGCCGCACGGTTGAGCTCTTCGGTGAGAAACGAGTTCCCCCTGGGGGCGCTCGTCGCGATCTGCGACGCAAGGGCGAGGAACTCGATGGCGCGGCGATAGACGTCGAGCTTCTGGCAGGGCAGCAGGGGCATCCTCCTTGGAGGCCAGGGTGGTCGGTTGGCAGGAGGAATTTGTTGCGGGAGGAAGTTCGATTGCCGTCGCCGCGGACGGGACGACTACGACTACGACTACGACTACGTGACGAGCAAGAGCCAGTAAGAGGGCCCCCTCCGCTGTTAAGCACCCCTGACTCGCCCGAGGCTGCTCAGGCACGCTCCCTCCATGAAGGCATTCGCCTGGATGACCGTGCTCGCGCTCGCCGGACCGCTCACGGCCCGTGCCGAGAAGGAGGGCAAGGACGAGAAGGAGCTTCCGGCTTCGGTCGTCTTTGCGCGCCTCGCGCCGTCGGTGGTTGTGGTGGAGACGACGCTGAAGGGCGGCAAGAAGCAGGGCAGCGGCGTGGTGGTCGATCGCGAGCAGATCGTCACCACTACCCCGTGGTCGACGGAGCTACACTGATCGCCATCCGGCAGGCCCGCAAGGCGCTCCCGGCGACGCTGGTGGCCTTCGATCCGAAGCACGACATCGCTATCCTGCGGGTGCCGGGGCTCGATCAGCCGAAGGTGGTCTCGCGCCCCTCGTCGCTGGTCAAGGTGGGCGAGCACGTCTACGCGATCGGCGCGCCGCGCGGGCTCGAGCTCAGCCTCTCCGACGGGCTGATCGCCGCCCTCCGCCCCGACAAAAACAAGGAGGGCAAGGAGACCGGCGTGTCGATCCTGCAGACCACCGCGCCGATCTCGCCCGGTTCAAGCGGCGGCGGGCTGTTCGACGTGCAGGGGCGCCTCGTCGGGATCACCACCTACCAGGCCGAGGGCCAGAACCTGAACTTCGCCCACCCCGCCGACTGGATCGCCGAGCTGATCACCGGCACGGCGCCGGCCGAGGGCTCGTCGCCGCCGAGGGCTCCGCCGCTCCCTTCTCTCTCCAAGCGGCCGGAGGCGCTCCGCTGCAAGGTCCAGACGAAGGCCACCTGGGGCCTCTTCAGCAGCGGCGACGAGATGCTCGACTCGAAGGCGATCTCCGGCACCTGGGAGTTCGCGAATGTGCATACGCAAACGCCGCGTCTGGTCGAGTGGAGCGGCAGCGCCGACGGGCTGGCGCTGGTCCTCGCCGACATCAACCGCGACGCCGGGACGATCCGCTTCAAGCCGATCAGCGAGTACGTCAAGAGCCAGTACTTCTTCTCCGTCGACGACGAGGGGCGCTTCGCGGTGACGCGCCTCGATCCGATCAACTTCCACGGCCAGCTCCGGGTCGACGCCCTCTCCGGCCGCTGCGAGATCATGACCACCGCCGAGGCGAGGGGGATGCAAACCATCGTCGAGTCGCCAGGCCACCGCTGCCGCGCCGGCGATGCGGATGCGTGCCTGATCGGGATGCGCGCCGTCGGGCGAAGAGATCCGACCGCGGCGCTGGGGCTCGCGCTCAAGGGCTGCGATCTGCGCAGCCGCGAGGCCTGCATCGAGGCGGCGCGTCTCTGCGAGACAATCGGCCACAAGGGGGAGGCCGAGACACTGTGGCGCCGCGTCGAGGGAATGCCCGCCGACGATTTAACCGCCGCCGTCTTGCGTGAGTCGTGCGCGTGCACGGACCTCCGTCTCGCCAGACGCCCCGGTCATGACCGAGACAGAAAAAGCGCGAACAGGCGTTCCAGGAGGCTGGAGCGCCGACGGTCGTACGCGAGGTCCGCTGCACCACCTCGGCTTGGCTTCTCGACGGATTATAGCTATCGTGGCTACATGAAAGTGGTCAAGACGGCGGACGCGAAGAACAACCTTTCGCGCTACCTGGCCTATGTGAGGCGAGGGGGGCGCGTGCGGATCCTTGATCGCGACGAGCCGGTGGCGGACCTCGTGCCCGTTCGGGCCGACGGCGCAGGCGGGGACGGCGACGGCGACGACGAAGCCCTCCTGGCCTCGCTGGAGCGCCGCGGCATCGTGCGGCGGGGCGAGTCCGGCGCCATCCCGCGCGACCTGCTGCGCCCCGGGCCCAGGGTGGCCACCGATGCGGCGGCGCTCCTGATCGAGGAGCGGGGGAAGCGCGGGTGAGGTTCTGGGACTCCTCGGCGCTGGTGCCGCTGGTCGTGGAGCAGCCGTCGAGCGCGGCCTGCCGTTCATTGCTTCGCAGCGACGCCCGTGTAGTCGCCTGGGCCTTCACCGAGAGCGAGGTGCTGGGTGCGCTGTGCCGACTCGGGCGCGAGGGGTTCCTGACCGCGGACGGACTCGCCGCGGCGATGGGGCGCCTGGACCGCCACGGGACGCGCTGGACGAAGGTGACCGCGTACGACGACGTGCGCGAGGAGGCAGCGCGCCTGCTCCGGGCCTACCCGCTCACCTCCGTCGACGCGCTGCAGCTGGGCGCCGCCCTGGTCGCCTTCGACGGACGCCCGCGCCTCCGCGGCTTCGTCGCGCTCGACGGACGGCTGCTCGGCGCGGCGGCAGCGGAGGGCTTCGAGGCGGTCCGTCCGCGCTGAACCCGCGGAGACCCGGCCCGCAGCGCACGACCTCTCAGCGTCGCACCGCTCGTTGCCACCCGGCCCGCCGGTGTATCCTGGCACCCGGGAGGACGCCCACCTTGTCCACGATCGCCCAGCGGGTTTTCCGCGCGCCTCGCCGTCGCTCCCTCGGGGCGATCGGGATCACGATGGTTGCGCTCGCGGCCGGGGAGGCGCGGGCGGTCGACTGCGATGGCGGCTCGCCGAACATGGACGTCTGTGATCCGCGTACTATCGCTGCTACCTCGGCGCGTGCGCTCCGCGCTGCGACCATGGCGGCTTTCCCTGCCCGGGTGGGTTCTTCATCAAAATCGTCGATGGCGACTGCATCTGCTTGCCGGACGTGCCCTGCGCCACCAAGTGCCCACCCGGCGAGTACTGCGATCCCACCCAGGGGCAATGCGTCACCAGGTGCACCGGAAGGACGTGTACGCCAGGCTTCCAATGCGACCCCCAGACCGGCGCATGCCGAGGGTGCGAGCTGTTTCCCTGCACCGCTCCCTGCTCCCATTGCGACCGAGTCACGCACCTCTGCGCCGTCGACCCCTGTTGCATCGCGGCCTGCCCCGCCGCCTGTGACCGAGCGACCGGCATCTGCCACTCGGTCCCGATCAACTCGTCGGTGGTGAGCGGCGGCTGTGCCTGCGCGGTCGGCGGGCGAGGCTCTTCCGGGTGGCTGCGCCTGCTGGGCGGATTGGCAGCGCTGCTCTGCTTCATGTCTGCTCTCCTGCCTTGCGCGTCGCGAACCAGGCGGCGAAGGCCACCGCCGCAGCGCCGGCCACCCACGCGACGGTGATCGGCGAGCCGCGGAAGGCGAACCAGAGCATCCAGAAAGCCAGCAGGATGTAGATCCCCGCAGCGACGAGGGAGCCGTTCGATGGGCGGGGCAGTCCGGTGCGCCCGAAGCGCGCGCGGAAGAGGGCCACCATCGTCAGCGCGGAGTTGAGCGTGAGAATCGCGCCGACGTTGCGCATCAACAGCTCGAAGGAGTGGGTCGCCAGGAGCGCGAGCGCGAGGCCGCTTTGCAACAGCACCGACACGCCGGGGGGACGACCCGCGCGGGCGTCGAACACCCGCGGCAGGAGCCGCTCGCGCGCCATCGCCGCGAGCACCCGCGGACCGACGAGGATCATCACGCTGCAAAGCGAGATCAGCGCCAGGATCACCAGCGCCGACATCGCCTTCGCCGCGGGCGCGCCGGCGAGATCGACGATCAGCAGGTGGCCCAGCGTGATCCGCTCGGTGTCCCCCTCGGTCCAGCGCGCGAGCCGCTCCGGCGAGAGGTTGGCGACGAAGATCCAGTTCACGATCAGGTAGAAGACCGTCACCAGCAGCGTCCCGACCATCAGCGCGCGCGGGACGGTGCGGCGCGGCTCGTCGAACTCCTCGGCGGCGTAGACCGCGGTGTTCCAGCCGCTGTAGGCGTAGGCGATGTAGACCAGCGAGACCATGAACGCGGCGAACGCTCCGTCGTGCGGCGCCGCGGGCCTCCACTCGGGGAGGCGGTGGCTGCCGACGGTGAGCCCGACAGCGACGAAGCCGACCAGCAGCAGCACCTTCGCCGCCGCGAGCAGATCCTGGGTGCGCTTCGACCACCTGAGATCGAGCGCGTGCGAGGCGGTGAGGAGCACGATCACCCCCCCCGCGAAGGCGCGCGGCGGGATCCCCGGCACGATGGTGGCGACGAACGAGCCAGCGGCGGCGGCGGCGACCGCGATCGGGGCCGAGAAGCCGCACAGGAGCGAGGTCCAGCCGGCGACGTAGCCCAGCGACGGGTGGAGCAGCTCCGAGATGTAGCAGTACTCGCCGCCCGAGCGCGGGATGAGCAGCGCCAGCTCGGCGTAGGCGCGCGCCCCGCAGAGCGCCGTCACACCGCCGACCAGCCACGCGGCGAGGATCGCCGCCGGCCCGAGATCGCGCGCCATGAAGCCGGTGCTGGTGAGCACGCCGACCCCGACCATGTTCGCCACGACGAGGCCCACCCCCGACCAGAAGCCGAGTCGAACCGGCACGTTGGGGCTCATCAGGCGCTCATGGAATGAGCCGGGAGAGGGGCGTCGGCCCTACTCGACGCCCGTCACGTAATACTCGGTGGGCGCGCAGGCCCACCACTTCCCCTTGTCCTGGCGGTAGGCGAGCGTGATCTGCTTCGCGGCCTTCTCGCCCTCGTGGAGCGCCTTCACCACCGGCATCTCGGGGGCGTCGTTGTCGACGGTGAAGGTCCAGATCTCGGCGACGCCGGCCTGCGATCCGATGAGGACCATCTCGCCCTCCAGGTACTTGCACAGCGGCGAGCCCTTGACCGAGATCTTGCGGATCACGCCGGTGCGCGTGCCGCGCGAGTAGCCGTGGTTCCACCAGGCGCGCCCGCCCTGCCACGCGAACAGCAGCGCGAACAGGCCCACCGCCGAGAGGATTCCCCATTTCTTGCGCTTGGTCATGCGTCCGAAGGTAGCACAGCGGAAGCACGCCGATCGCGCGCTACCGGATCATCAGCGTGCGATGCACGAAGTCGACGCCGCCGCGATCGTCCCGCGCCACCACCCACAGATCGACCGGGCCGGGCGCCTGCGTCTTCTCGAAGGCGAGCTCGGTGGCGGGGCGGTCGAAGCCGGTGTGCTCGCTGGTGAACTTCCCCGCGGTCGCGAACCAGGAGAGGCGCAGCGCCTCCTCCACCTCCACCGCCTTCATCGTGGCAGGATCGAGCCGCAGGTACGTCTCGGGGGAGCGGGGCAGCGAGGGCTGGAGCACCACGCGATCGCCCGCCGAGAGCATCTCCCCATCGCCGAGCGGGGCGATCACCCGCGCGTCGTTCACCGCCGCCATCAGATCCCCGAGCTTCGGGTTCAGGTTGGCACCGAGGCGCGGATCGAGGAACGCGGGGAGACCGAGGGAGTAGCGCAGCGGAAAGATGGCCACGATCCGGTCCTTGCCGGCGCGCGCGTCGAGGCGGATCGAGAGGTAGAAACCGTCGGTGGGGTCGGGGAATCCGAGGGTGGTCGGGCAGGCGATCGGGCCGCACGGCGCGGTCGGAACCTTCGGCATCGTGAAGGGCAGCGTCTCGCCCGCGCCGATCTTGACCAGGTGCGACCCCTCGGCCTCGGTCAGGCAGCGCTCCGCGATGCCCTCGGTCGGCGCGGGAGGAAGCGCGCAGTAGGACCAATCGAGGGCCACTTCGCGACCGGCCCCCGCCGGATCGGCAAAGACCACCGTCAGGCGGCCGGTCTGGCCCGGCGCGAGCTCTGCTGGCTCGGACTTGATCGCCAGCACCGAAAGCGCGCGGATGAAGCTGTAGTCCTTGAAATCATTGCCGCATGCAGCGAGCACGAAAAGCGCAATCGCGGCGATCGGGATTGTCTTCCGCATCAATATTCTCCCCGCAGGCCCAGCGACGGGAGGAAGGGCAATCCACTGATCGCCGTCTGGCAATCGTCCGGGTTCGGACAATCGACCGGTCGCGGCGCGTACTGGATTGTCTCCGGATTGGAGTGATTGTAGACATTCTGGATATCGAGGTAGATCGCGAACTTCCAGAGGCGGTAGGTGAACACCTTGTCGAAGCGGACATCGAGCTGGTGGAATCCGTCGAGCCGGCCGCTGTTGCGCGGGCCGTTCACCGGCTGGTAGACGTCGGCGTTGGAGGCGTCGTAGTACCAGGACGCGACCGGCGTGGTGGGATTGCCGGTGACATAGCGGAAGCGCGCGCCGATCTGGAAGCCGCGCGGCAGCTCGTAGGAGGCCACCAGCGAGAGGATGTGGGTCTGATCGAAGTCGAACAGGCGCCACCGTGCCGCATCGCCGCCAATGAACGGCTCGCGCCGCTCGGCGCGCGAGAAGGTGTAGGAGATCCAGCCGAAGAAGCGGTGAAAGAGCTTCTGCCGGATCAGCATCTCCATGCCATAGACGCGCCCCTGGCCGCCGTTCTCGAGCACCTCGCCCGGCACCCTCGCCTGCACGATCAGTCCCCGCATGTCCTTGTAGAAGCCGTTGACCTCGGCGTGCAGGGTGCTCGTGGGATCGCCCTCCACGCCGAGGACGTAGTGCCACGCGCTCGACGGGCGCAATTTTGGATTTCCGAATTTCGCCAGCAGCTGGAACGGCACCGGCGCCTGGTGGTAATTGCCGATCGCCCCCTTGACCGCGACGTGCGGCTCGATCTGGAAGCGCATCGAGAGCCGCGGCTCGACGGTGAGGTAGGCGTGGGCGAAGTGGTCGGGGGTGCCGCCGTAGCCGGCGAAGGCGAAGATCTCGACGCGCAGCCCGGGGGTGATGGTGAGGCGCTTGTCGAGGAGGGTGAAGATCGCCGCGAGGTAGGGCGCGGTGTTGACGACGTGGATCGACGCGCCGTCGAAGGTGTAGCCGCCGAGGGTGGGGCCGGTCATCCGGTTCATCGCCGGCGGCCCGCTGGCGAAGGGCGCGGAGATCGCGATATCGGTGCGGCGCCCCTCGAAGTCGACCCCCGCGTCGAGGCGGAGGAAGCTCGCCAGCGGCACGCGGGCGACGGCGCGCAGGTTGTATTGCACCACGTCGGTGTTGATCGAGATGGAGAGCCCGGCGAAGCTGCCCGACGCCTTCAGCGGTGCGTCGAGGCCCAGCGACGGGGTGATCGAGAGCACCGCGCCGCCGAGGAAGCGGTGGGTGAAGCGCGCCAGCAGGCGGTGGTAGTAGGAGTGCTGGGAGAACTGCGCGGAGAGCGTCGGGTCGGCGGTCTTGAGGAGCAGCTCGGTCGCGTCATCGCTGCCGAAGAGGAACACGTCGAGCTCGTCGCGGCGGGTGGCGCGCCAGAAGAGCGCCGCCTGATAATCCCAGTATTTCGGGGAAATCTGGAAATCATTGGTGGTGAGGAGCGGGAGGAAAACGTCAATCCAGCTCCGCCGCGCCGCCGCCGCGATGCTGAGGTTCTTCGTCGGTGCGTACTCGATCATCAGCGACCCGTCGATCAGGCTGAGGTCGAGCGCGCCGTGGATCCCCTCGGGCTTCGGACGGCGCGTCTCCACCTCCACCAGGCCGCCCAGGCCGCGCCCGTAATCGACACCGTAGCCGCCCGGCGTGAAGTCGAGCGCCCGCACCAGATCGGAGTTCACCGTCGCCCGCAATCCCCCGAAGTGATAGAGCTGCGGGATGAACACCCCGTTGACGTAGGAGCGGGTGTCGCCGGGGGCCGAGCCCCACACGATGAGCTGCCCGAGGCCAAACGGCGCGCGCGCCACGCCGGGGAGGGTCTGGACCGCCTTCAGCGCATCACCGCCGGTGCCGGGGATGCGGCGGATCTCCTCGATCTCGAGCGTCTGCTCGAGGGTCTGCTTGACCAGCTTCGCGCCGCGCACGACGGTCACGTAGCGCTGCTTCGGCTGGATGTAGTAGGTGGCCTCGAGCCGCTTGCCGACCTTGAACTCCTCCTCGGTGTCGGCGGGGACGAAGCCATTTGCCCGCACCGCCACCTTGCGCTTGCCGGGCACAACAGCAGCGAACGCGAAGGCGCCCTCCCCGTCGGTGGTGGCGATGAGATCGGTGGGCTCGCCGCCCTCCTTCGCCGGGACGACGATGAACACCTGCGCGCCGGCGATCGGGGTGCGCGTGCCCTTCTCCCGGACCACCCCGCGAAACGGCACGGTCGGCAGGGTCGGCAAGGGGGGCACCGTCGCTGGCGCCTCCGCAGAAGCGACGAACGGGAGGGCCAGGAGGAGGAGCAGCGGAGCGGGTCGCACGCAGCCGCCACCATGCCACGGCGCCGCCACCGGAGGTACCCCGCTTTACAAATAATTACCGCCGGCCGGGAGTGAGCGTGCGTCCCGGCAGGATGCGGAAGCGGCGGCGACCCTCGATCCGGTAGGTTTCGAAGTCGTCGTTGTCGACGGTGAGAATGGTCGTCAGCGATTCGCGGCGGGCCAGGTGCCCGAGCGTCGCGTCCGCGAAGTCCATCGGCCGGGCGCGGTAGACGTCCAACCCTCTCCTTCCCGGGAGTCGGCTGGCCACGCTTCCCCGTCGCTGGCGCGCGCCGGGGCCGGCGATGGCGTATCCTCCCGGCGTGGGTCTCCAGGGTCGCCTCCTCGCCGGACTGGCGGTGCTCGTCTTCGTGGCGATCGGATCGGCGGGGTGGCTCACGGCGCGGGTGGCGCGCGTCGAGCTCGACGCGGCGGAGGAGGAGCGGGCGCGCGGGATGGGCGACGCCGCGGCGGCGCTGATCGGGCGCGCGCACGACGGCGACGGAGGCGCGGAGGCAAGGCGGGCGCGGATGATCGCCGCCGCCGGATCGGTGGTCGGGATGGCCGGCGTGCGCGACGTCGCGGTGCTCGACGAGAGCGGCAAGAACGTGGTCGGCGCCGCAGGCGATCCGGCGCTCGAGCTGACGCTGCGCGGTGGCGCGGAGCTTGCGCGGCGGGATGGCGATCTGCTCGCGGTCTACGTGCCGCTGCGGGCCGAGAGCGGCGCCCGGATCGGCGCGGCGCGGCTCCGGATCACCGTTGGTGCCAACCTCGACGAGGCGGTCGGCGGATCGAACCGCCTGCTCCTCTGGATCACCCTCTTCGACGGCGCGCTGATCCTGATCTTCAGCGCGCTCTTCGTGCGCAGCGTGGTCGGTCCGGTGGGCGCGGTGTCACGCGCCGCGCAGCGGGTGGCGGAGGGCGATCTCGATGCCCCGCCTGTCGCTGGTGGAGCCGGCGAGGTGGGCGCTCTGGCCTCGTCGTTCAACCGGATGACCGCCGCGCTGCGCGATCAGCGGGCGCGCCTCGCCGCCTCGCGCGAGCAGGTGCTGGCCCAGGAGAAGCTCGCCACCGTCGGGCGGCTCGCCGCCGGTGTGGCCCACGAGATCGGCAACCCGCTCACCGCGATCCTCGGCTACGTCGAGATCCTGCTCGCCGACGCGCCCAAGGAGGGGCTCACCCGCGAGTCGCTCGAGCGGGTGCGGAGCGAGACCACCCGGATCCATCGCATCGTCCACGATCTGGTGGAGTACGCCCGCCCGGTGGCCGATGTGATCGAGCCGGTCGATCTCGCCCAGGTGGTCGACGCGGCGGCCTCGCTGGCTCGCCCGCAGCCGCGCTTCCGCGACGTCGCGATCGAGCGCGTTCTCGACGGTGCGCCCCTCGCCGCGGCCTCCGCGCGAAGGCTCCTCCAGGTGCTCCTCAACCTGCTCCTCAACGCGGCCGACGCCATGCAGACCGGCGGCACGATCCGGATCTCGACCACCCGCGACGGCGAGCGCGTCTCCCTCGACATCGCCGACAGCGGCCCCGGCGTACCGCCCGCGGTGCGCGCCCAGATCTTCGACCCCTTCTTCACCACCAAGGAGCCCGGCAGCGGCACCGGCCTCGGCCTCGCCGTGTGCCGCTCGATCCTGCAAGCCTACGGCGGTGGGGTTGCCCTCGTCCCGTCGGAGAAGGGGGCCTGCTTCCGGGTGACGCTGCCGATCTGGCCCTGCGACGGGGCTCAGGGCGAACGGGGTGGAAGCTAGCTCTTCACGCAGCGGAGGCAGATCACCGTGATGTTGTCGACGCCGCCGTTCTTGTTGGCCGTATCGACCAGCGCGGTGACCATCTTCTCGAGATCGTCCCCCGCGTCCTTGATGATCTTGCCGATGTTCACGTCATCGATCATGCCGGACACGCCGTCGCAGCAGAGCAGGAAGACGTCGCCGTCCTCGATATCGAACTTCCGCACGTCGACCTGAACCGTGTCGCGCATCCCGAGCGCGCGCGTGATCACGTTCTTGTGCGGGAAGTTCTTCTGCTCCTCCTCGGTCATGTCCGGCTTCGCTTCCTTGTAGTCCTCCAGGAGCGAGTGATCGCGCGTGATCTGCTTGTTGGTGCCGTCCTTCTTGATCCGGTAGCCGCGCGAGTCGCCGACCCAGCCGACGTAGGCCTTGTCGCCGTTGATGAGGCCCGAGACGATCGTCGTCCCCATCCCCTTGCAGCGCGGATCCTTCGTCTGCGCCTCGAAGATCCGCCAGTTGGCGAGCTTGATCCCGCACACCAGGCGGTTCTCGATGTACGAGAGCTGGCGATCCATCTTGTAGGGCCAGGTCGCGTCCTCGTCCTTGGTGCGCTGGTAGAACTCACCGAGGGTGTCGGCGGCCATCTTCGAGGCGACCTCGCCCATGGCGTGGCCCCCCATGCCATCGGCGACGATGAAGAGCTGCTCATCCTCGACGAGGGTGAAGTAGTCCTCGTTGTGGGTGCGCTTCATCCCCACGTCGGTCTTGGCGGCGTAACGGAGTTTGATCGGCATGGAAGTCGGCGCGGGGGTCCCGAGCGACACGACTCTATCAACAGACAAGCGAATGTCAACGGAGAGAAAGCGCCCCGCGATCGCTTCCGAGCCTCATCGACCCGCCGAAGGCGGCGAAGCAGCGTCCCCTGGGCCCCGGGGACTTTTTTCGCGTTGCAGCCCGCCCGCTTCAACATCCTTGACAGCAGACTTGACAGCGATCTGGCGCCCCACTAGGGTACTGTACAAATGTATACGCCCCCAGGCGCCCTTTCCGCGGAGGCGGCGGAGATCGTCACCATCGGTGACGAGTTGAACCGCGGCGAGATCGTCGACACCAACTCCTCGTGGATCGCCGAGCGGCTGACCGCGATCGGGCTGCATGTCCGCTGGCGCAGCTCCACCACCGACGATGTGGTGGATATGGAGGCGGCGCTCCGGCAGGCCGCGGGACGGGCGCGGGTGGTGGTGTGCTCGGGCGGGCTCGGACCGACCGACGATGACCGCACCGTCGACGTGATGGCGGCGATCCTCGGGGTGGCGGCGGGCGTCGACGAGGGGCACCAGGCGCGGATGGTGGCGCGCTTCGCGGAGCGCAGCTTCCTCGGGTCCCCACCGAAGGATGGGGGGGCCGCAGGCCCTGTAAGTATGACCCCGAACAACCTGCGGCAGGTGCGCGTCCCGTCGGGGGCGGAGGTGCTCCCGAACCGCGCCGGGCTCGCGCCGGGCTTTCGGGTTGCGCTCCGCGACAGCGCGCTGTTCTTCGTCCCCGGCGTGCCGCGCGAGATGAAGCGGATCTTCGAGGAGGAGATCGCTCCCCGGCTGCGCGCGCTTTGCGGCGACGGCAGAGCGACGGCGAAGCGCACCTGGCGGGTGGCCGGGATGGGCGAGTCGCACGTTGATCATCAGCTGCGCGGGCTGCTCGACGGGATCGCGGGGGCCACCCTGCACTTCCGGATCGCCTACCCGGAGAACCTGGTGACGGTGGTGGTGCGGCGTCCGGCGCGGGAGGAGGCCGAGGCGGTGATCACGGCGCTTGACAGCGCGGTGCGGGCGCGGCTCGGCGGGGCGGTCTACGGGATCGACGACGAGACGCTGGCGACGGTGATCGGGCGCCGCCTGCGCGCGCGCGGGGAGACGGTGGCGACCGCGGAGTCGTGCACCGGTGGGCTGTGTGGCGACCTCCTCACCGACGTGCCGGGCTCCTCGGACTACTTCCTGGGCGGCGTGATCGCCTACGCGAACCCGCAGAAGGAGTCGCTGCTCGGGGTCCGGCGCGAGACGCTGGAGAGGCACGGCGCGGTGAGCGAGGCGTGCGTGCGCGAGATGGCGGAAGGGGTGCGGCGCACCGTCGGTGCGACGTTCGGCGTGGCGATCTCGGGGATCGCCGGACCGGGCGGCGGGAGCGCGGAGAAGCCGGTTGGCCTGGTGCACTTCGCCGTCGCTGGACCTTCCGGGATCGAGGCGCGCAAGCTGGTCTGGCCGTCGCGCGAAGGCGATCCAGACGGGCGGCGGATGGTGAAGCAGCTCGCGGCGTTCGCGGCGCTGAACCTGCTCGAAAAATTGCTCGCACCGCCGGGAAGCGACCGCGTAAGCAGCACACCGAGAGAGGAGGGGCCCAGGCGATGAGCACCCAGGTTCGCGCGTTCCTGGCGGTGAACTTTCCGCTCGCGGTGACCCGCCGAGTGGTCGACGAGGTGGCGGCGATGGCGCCCGCGGTGGCGGCGTCGGGGTGGAAGGTGGCGTGGGTGCCGGCGGCCAACCTGCATGTGACGCTGAAGTTCTTCGGGATGATCGAGCGCGCGTCGGTGGAGGCGATCACCGGGCGGCTCAACCGTGAGCTGGCGCAGCGTGGCCCGCTGGAGATGGAGGCGCGCGGGATCGGCGCCTTCCCGAACCCGGCGCACCCGCGGGTGCTGTGGGCAGGCGTCCACGCCACGGGGATTGCTGCGTTGCAGCAGGACGTGGAGAAGTGGATGGAGGACCTCGGCTTCCCGCGGGAGCCGCGCCCGTTCCATCCCCACGTCACCCTCGGGAAGGTGAAGGAGCCGGGGACCACCCAGGCTGTCGAGTGGCTGCCCGCGATCCTCGCGCCGCGGGAGCAGGCCTCGCTGGGCAGCGGGCGAGCGAGCGAGGTGGTCATCTACGAGAGTCTCACCCGCCGCGCAGGGTCGGAGTACATCGTGCTTTCGCGGGTGCCTTTTGGAACAGCGGCCGCAAGGTAGCGGCATTTCTCACTAGACGGAGGAGATCTTCATGGCGACCGAGAGCAAGAGCGAAGCGAAGCGGGACGACCAGCGGGAGAAGGCGATCGAGCTGGCGGTGTCAGGCATCGAGAAGCAGTACGGGAAGGGCTCGATCATGCGGCTCGGCGACGAGCAGAAGGCGCCGGAGGTGCAGGTGGTGTCGACCGGGTCCCTGGCCCTCGATATCGCCCTCGGCATCGGCGGGCTGCCGCGCGGCCGGGTGTGCGAGATCTACGGGCCGGAGTCGTCGGGCAAGACGACGCTGACGCTGCACGTGATCGCCGAGGCGCAGCGGCGCGGCGGGATCTGCGCCTTCATCGACGCCGAGCACGCGCTCGACGTCAACTACGCGCGCAAGCTCGGGGTGCGCACCGACGATCTCCTGGTGTCGCAGCCCGATCACGGCGAGCAGGCGCTGGAGATCGCCGATATGCTGGTGCGCTCGAACGCGATCGACGTGGTGGTGATCGACTCGGTGGCGGCGCTGGTGCCGAAGGCGGAGATCGAGGGCGAGATGGGCGACACGCACGTCGGGCTGCAGGCGCGCCTGATGTCGCAGGCGCTGCGCAAGCTGACCGGGACGATCTCCAAGTCGAACACGCTGGTGATCTTCATCAACCAGATCCGCATGAAGATCGGCGTGATGTTCGGCAGCCCGGAGACCACCTCGGGCGGCAACGCGCTCAAGTTCTACGCCTCGGTGCGCCTCGATATCCGGCGCATCGGCCAGATCAAGGTGGCGGAGAAGTCGATCGGCAATCGCACCAAGGTGAAGGTGGTGAAGAACAAGATGGCGCCGCCGTTCCGCGAGGTGGAGTTCGATATCATGTTCGGCGAGGGGATCTCGAAGGAGGGCGATGTGCTCGACCTCGCGTCGGAGGCGGAGGTCGTCGAGAAGTCCGGGGCGTGGTTCTCCTACGACGGCGAGCGGATCGGCCAGGGGCGCGAAAACGCCAAGGAATTCCTCCGCGCGCACCCCGAGGTGCTGGACAAGATCGAGCGCGCGATGCTGGTCAAGCACGGCATCGTCCGGGTGGGCGATCCGCTCGCGCTGGCGGCCGCCCCGGCCCCGGCCAACGGCTCGGTCGCCAGCGACGAGAAGCCGCGCAAGAAGGATCAGCCGCGCGCCTGATCGGCTCCCGCTCCCGCGTGCGACGCGTGCGGGAGAGGGTCGTTCCCGTTGCCGTTGCCGTTGCCGTTCCCGTTCCCGTTCTCGCCCCCGGTAGATCGATCTCCGGCGCTCGTGCGTAACACCGCCCATGAGCCTGGATCTGAGCATTCGCGATCATGGAGAGCTGCAGGCCGCCGTCCTGCGTACGACGGTGGCCGGAGCGGCGGGCGGCCTCCTCGCATGGCGCCTGCCGGGACCGGGGGCGCAGGCGGTCAGCCTTCTCCTCCTCGGTCTGGCCGCGGTCCCACCGAAATCGTGGCGGTCGGCGGCCCTCGCAGCGACGGTGGCGGTGCTCGGCGGCGTGGCATGGGCATTCGGTGGAGCGCTCGGGGCGTGGGGGTTCGCCGCCGTCGGTGGGCTCACCTTCGCCCGCGAGCTGCCGGGGACGTCGCGCCGGGCGGTGGCGGCCGTCGCTGGCGGCGTCGGGCTCGCCACCGCGCTGTTCGTGGCGCTGTCGATCGGGTCGAGCGGCGTGCTCGGCTTCCTCCCGCCCGGACTGGTCGCCCTCGCCCTCGGCGGTGCCGCAGGCTTCGTCGCCTCCCTCGGGGTGACCGGGCGCGAGCTGGAGTGGTCACGCGACGAGGAGCCGATGCTCCCTGCCGCGAGCGCAGTCGCGAAGGAGGGCGGTCTCCCGGCCACCGCGGGGGGCGGCGAGCTGCACGGACTGCTCGGGCGCGCCTCGGAGGCCTATCGCGAGGTCCGGGCCGCGCTCGGCGGCGAGGCGCCGGAGGTGAGCGCAGCGGCGGAAGATCTCCTCGGCCGGATCACCCGCTTTGGGAAGCGCTGGAGCGATCTCGAGGCAGAGGCGGCGCGAACCGATCGGCTCGCCCTCGCCGGGCGCCTCGACCAGATCGTCACGCGCGAGGAGGCGGCGAAGGACGACGTGGTGCGCTCCGAGTACGGTCGCGCGCGCGCCGCGATGGCCACCCAGCTGGCCTACCTCGACGGCATCGAGCGCGGTCGCGAGCGCGCGGTCGCTCGCCTGCACCATCACATTGCGGTGATGGAGCGGCTCCGTCTTGCTGCACTGCACCATCGTTCGGCCGACGCCGCCCGCCTCGGGGAGGAGCTCGCCCCGCTGGTCGAGGATCTCACCGCCGCCGGCCGCGAGCTCGACACCGCCGCCGAGGTGATCGCCGAGCTCCCCGCCCTCACCGCCTGAGCTCAACGACCCGCCGCAGGCTTGCCGCTCGTTCTCCTCGGCTCCCGCCAAGACAACTCCGCTGACGCGGTAAAGGAAGCTAGCGTCCCCGTTTCCGTTTTCAAGCGGCGCCTGCACGGCCCGGCGTTTGCTCTGCGCCGCGCTCATGCAGACCGAGCTGTTCGTGCCGCGAGAGCGGTTTCTCGACGGTGGCGGAGTTCCCGCAGCGGCCCGTGCGGACCTTCCGGGCGGGTCGCCGCGTGTCCGAAATCCGGACGCTGTCCCGGCCACCGGCCACCGGACAAGGGCGGGCGCGGAGGCTCGTGGTACACCCCGGGGCGATGAGGCGGACGCGGCGGGTGCGAAGGTGGAGCTGATCGTCGCCGAAAAGCCGTCGGTGGCGCGGGACATCGCGCGGGTGCTGGGCGTGCGCGCATCGGGGCAGCACTGCTTCGAGGGCGCGGAGCGGGTGATCACCTGGTGCGTTGGACACCTCGTCGAGCTCGAGGAGCCGGCGGCGTACGATCCGCGCTGGAAGCCCTGGCGGCTCGACACCCTGCCGATGCTGCCGGCCGAGTTCAAGCTGCGGCCGTCGAAGCACGCCGCCGATCAGCTGCGCGCGGTGGCGCGGCTGCTCCGCGAGCGGCGCTTCACGTCGGTGGTGAACGCCTGCGACGCGGGGCGCGAGGGGGAGCTGATCTTCCGCTACCTCTACCAGTTCGCGGGCGGCGGGCCGCGGGTGTCGCGCCTCTGGATCTCCTCGCTCACCGATGAGGCGATCCGGCGCGGCTTCGCCACGCTGCGGCCGGGCGGGCAGCTCGATGCGCTGGGCGACGCGGCGCGGTCGCGCTCCGAGGCCGACTGGCTGGTCGGAATGAACGCCACGCGGGCGGTGACGGCGCGCGGGCGCACGGGGGGGGATGGGCCGCTCTACTCGATCGGTCGGGTGCAGACACCGACGCTGGCGATGCTGGTCCTGCGGGAACGCGCGATCCAGGCGTTCGTCGCCAAGGACTACTGGGAGGTGAAGGGCGACTTCCGGACCGCGACGGGCGAGCGCTTCGCCGCGGGGTGGACCCACGGGCGGGTCGGCCGCCTCGCTACCGCGCCGCTGGCCGAGGCGGTGACGGCGCGCTGCCGGAAGCACGGAGCGGCGGTCGATCCGATCGGCCCGCGCGTCGAGCGGGTGCGATCGCGGACGGTGCGCGAGCCGGCGCCGCTGCTGTTCGACCTCACCGCGCTCCAGCGCACCGCCAACCGGCGCTTCGGCTTCAGCGCCGCCCGCACCCTCGAGATCGCGCAGGCGCTCTACGAGCGGCACAAGGTGCTCACCTACCCGCGCACCGACTCGCGCCACCTGACCACCGACGTCGCGAAGGAGCTGCCGCGGCTGTTTGCTGCGATGCAGCAGATGCCCGACTACGCGCCCTTCGCGGCCGAGCTTTTGGCGCGCCCGCCGCGCCCCTCGCGGCGCATCGTCGACGACGCGAAGGTGCAGGACCACCACGCGATCATCCCGACCGGGAAGCCGGTGCGGCCGGGCGCGCTCGATCGCGATGAGGGGCGGGTGTTCGATCTGGTGGCGCGGCGATTTCTCGGAGTGTTCTTTCCCGATGCCGAGTTTGGGATCACAGAGGCGTGGGTTCGCGTCGGAACGGGAACGGCAACGCTAACTTCCCTTACCGCGTCAGCGGAGTTGTCTCGGCGGGAGCCGAGGGGAACGGGAATGGCAGCGGCAACGCCAGCGGGAACGGGCTCGGGCTCGGGCTCGGGCTCGCCTCCGACGGAAGCGGAGGAGAGCTCGGTTCTTGCCGTGCTTCCGCCGCCGCCTGATCGCTTTCTTGCGCGCGGGCGGGTGCGGCTGGCCGCGGGGTGGCAGGAGGTGGCCGGCATCGACGGCGGCGACGAAGGGCGACGGGGTGATCGCGAGGAGGCAGAGGCGAGCGCGATCCTGCCGCCCCTCACCGAGGGGATGGCGCTCGATGGGAAGTTCGAGCCGCTGGCGAAGAAGACCGCCCCGCCGCGGCGCTTCACCGAGGCCGCGCTCCTCGGGGCGATGGAGTCGGCGGGCAAGACGATCGACGACGAGGCGCTGCGCGCGGCGATGAAGGACTGCGGCCTCGGCACGCCGGCCACTCGCGCCGCGGTGATCGAGACGCTGCTCAAGCGCGACTACATCGTGCGCGACAAGAAGCAGCTGGTACCGACGGTGACGGGGATCGGCTTGATCGAGGCGCTGCCGGTCGCGAGCCTCGCCTCGCCCGAGCTGACCGGGACCTGGGAGGCGCGGCTGGCCCGCATCGCGCGCGGAGAGGAGACGCGCGCGGCCTTCATGTCCGACATCACGCGCTACGTCCGCGAGACCGTCGATGCGATCCGCGCCGCGCCTCCGCCCGTAGGGGCGCCGGCCCAGGCGATCGGTCGCTGCCCGCGCTGCCGCGAGCCGGTGGTGGAGCGGGTGCGTGAGTTCGCTTGCACGGGCGCGTGCAAGTTCGCGATGCGGAAGATGGTGGCGGGGCGACCGATCGGGAGCGCGCTTGCGTCGGTGCTGCTCGAGCGGGGACGGAGCCAGGTGCTCCAGGGCTTCAAGTCGAAAGCGGGGAAGCGGTTCGCGGCGGCGATCGTCCGTGAGGAGGATGGCGAGCTGCGGCTCGAGTTTGCCGCCCGCGGCGAGGCGCGCAGCGACAAGGGAGAGGCGGCGCCACCGGCCGCACGGGCGCCGCGCAAGACTGCCCCGACCGTGGCTGCCCCGGCCCTCCCGGAGGGGCTGATCTGTCCGCGCTGCACGAGTGGCCAGTTGATCGTCGGGCGGCGCGGGTGGGGCTGCGCGCGCTGGCGGGAGGGCTGCGGCTTCGTCGTCTGGTTCGAGATCGCGGGGCGGCGGCTCTCCGGCGCGCAGCTGCGCGATCTCATCACCCGCGGGAAGACCAGGAAGGCCCGCTTCACGCCCGAGGGCGGGCAAGAGATCGACGGGCGCCTGGTGCTGGACAGCGGCGCCAGCGACGGCGCGGCGCGCTTCGAGCCGGCCTGATCAGAGACGCGGCTCCTCGAACGGACCGAGCGGCGCATTGTCGTAGGTCGGCCGCGAGCCGCTCCAGCCAATGTGGCCGAAGAAGCCCGTCGGTGGCTGCCAGACCTTGTTCTGGAGGCGGTCGATCGAGCCGGAGGCGAACAGCTTGCGGTTGCCCGCCGATTTGCCCTCCGAGACGCTGGTGATGGTCAGGAGCGGGTTGGTCACCGGGTTCTCGAGCAGCAGGAGCTCCTCGCCGCCGTTCTTCTGCACCAGCAGCACCGCGATGTCCTCGGGGGCGCGCACGAGCAGGAACTCGGAGGTGGTGGTGCGGACGTCGAACGAGCGGTCGGCGCGCGCGATCGGATCGATGACGCGCACGCGCGTGGTGTGCTTGTCGTCGGTGTCGACGGCCAGGAGGCGCTTTCCGGCGAGCCACTCCTTCATCCCGAGCTTGCCGAGTGACCACGCGTCGACGCGCTCGGTGCCGATCGGCTTGAGCAGGTAGTAGCCGGCGTCGAGCGGCGCGCCCACCTTGGCGACGAACTCGCTGCCGGCGATCGGCTCCACCGCGGCGAAGAAGACGCCGGCGTGATCGGGGGTCGGGTTCGGGTCGCCGCACAGCCGCGCCGGCACGTTGGTGTCCCCGCCGAAGAGGTAGCAGAACTGCTTCTGCCCGTCGGTGGAGGTGGATTCGTAGCGATCGGCGTCGAAGGGGCCGAGCCTGATCTTCGACGACGAGGGCTTGCAGCCGGTCACGGCGGTCACCGCGAGGAGCGCGATCAGGGAGGGTCGCATGGCGGTAGTATAGCGATTTTCGCACCGACGGGTGGTCTGCCAACCTGCTTCGAGCGGCGCTCGAACGGACGCTCGAAGGCGCCGGAGAAGGCCCACCCGGCGAGCGCGGCGAGGGCGACGCCGGCCGCGCGGGGGAGGGCCGCCCAGTCGACCAGCGGCTGATGCACGAGGTAGAGACCGTAGGCGCGGCGTCCCACCGCGGCGAGGGCCTGTCCGACGAGCGCGAGCGCCCGCGAACGGGTGGGGGAGGCGGCGAGCGCGGCGCCGGCGATCGCGGCGAAGCCGGTCGAGAACAGCGCATCGGAGGCGAGCTTGTCGGCGAACACGTGGACGCGCACCGCCATGCCACAGAGGAGCAGCAGCGCTCCGAGGAGCGCGAGCGGCCGGGCGCGGCCCACGAGCGGCGAGCGCGGCGACGCCACCGCCTCGGCGAGCGCGCACCCGAGCAGCCACTCGAACCAGCGCGGGAGGAACAGCGAGTGGATCAGGACGCGGTAGGCCATGAAGTGCTCCACCGTCGGTGGCAGCGCCGAAAGCACGGCCGCGCGCCAGACCAGCGAGAGCACCAGCGCGCCCGAAAGAACTCGCCGGACGCCGAAGCGGGCGAGGGCGATCCCGGCGAGCGGGTAGGCGAGGTAGAACTGCTCCTCGGTGGCGAGCGACCAGAAGGCCGGGTTGATCGAGAAGATCGTCCGCTCGTCGAGGGTGTGGAGCATGGTGGCGTGCAGCGCGAGGTCGCGCGCTCCGGGCGCCGCCTCGTCGGTGTGGATCCCGAGGAGGCGAGCGGCGAGCGGCACCGCGATCCCGAACAGGGCGAGCGCCATCCAGTAGGGCGGGTAGATCCGCCAGAAGCGACGCAGGAAGAACTCGCGCAGACGCGGGGGATCGCGGATTCCGGCGGCGCGGGAGCGGGCCGCTCGGAGATGGATGCAGAAGCCCGAGAGCACGAAGAAGCAGTGCACGCCGGTGAAGCCAAAGTGGAGGAGCGGCATCGCCAGCCAGCCGGCGATCCCAAGGGTGGGCCAGGCAATCCAGCCGTCGGGACGGTAGGGGGCGAGGCGCCATTCGAGGCCGCCCGTGTGGTAGGCGAGGACCAGGAGGATCGCCACGCCGCGCAGGCGGTCGACGGCACGCAAGCGTCCATCGGTCGCTGCTTCCGTTGCCGTTGCCCTCGGCTCCCGCCGAGACAACTCCGCTGACGCGGTAAAGGAAGTTAGCGTTTCCGTTTCCGTTTCCGTTGCCGTTGCCGTTTCCCTCGGCTCCCGCCGAGACAACTCCGCTGACGCGGTAAAGGGAGTTAGCGTTGCCGTTGCCGTTGCCATCGCCAGCGCCGATCGCACGGCGGAGGCGATCACGTCGCGGTCATTCCCCCATCGACCACCAGCACGTGGCCATTGACGTAGGAGGCGGCCTCGGAGGCCAGGTAGAGCGCCGCGCCGACGATCTCTTCAGGTTGCCCGTGGCGTGCGGCCGGCGTGCGATCGACGACCATCTTGCGCAGCACGTCGTTGCCGACGATCGCGGCGGCGAAGCGGGTCTCGATCAGCCCGGGAGCGATCGCGTTGACGCGGATCCCCTGGCCGCCCACCTCGGCGGCGAGCGTCTTGGTGAGCGAGATGACCGCCGCCTTGGTCATCCCGTAGACACCCTGAAACGGCGCGGCGCGCAGCCCGGCCACCGATGCGATGTTGACGATCGCGCCCCGCCCTCCGCGCGCACGAAGGTGGCGGATCACCTCGCGCGCCGCGACGAAGTAGCCCTTCACGTTGACCTCGAAGGTCTTCTCGAAGGCCGCGTCCGGGATGTCACAGAGCGGGCCGAAGTAGGGGTTGGTGGCGGCGTTGTTGACCAGGATATCGACGGCGCCGTAGCGCTCCACCGTCGACGCGACCAGCGCCGCCACCTGCGCCGGCTGCCCGGTGTGGCAGGCGACCGGGTGGGCGTGATCGCGGCCGATCTCGTCGGCGAGGCGGTTGAGGTCGTCGATCTTGCGCGCGGCGAGCACCACCCTCGCGCCGTGCGCCACGAAGCCGCGCGCGATCGCCGCCCCGATACCGCGGCTCGCGCCGGTGATGATAGCCACCTTGCCGGCAAGCTGGATGCTGGTTTCCATGAACCCCTTTTACCAGGGATCACTTCAGTCCCCGAATACCCAGGGGACGCTGGGGTGCCGCCTGCGACGGGTCGATGAGGCTCAGTCCCCGAATACCCGGGGGACGCTGGGGTGCCGCCTGCGGCGGGTCGATGAGGCTCAGTACGTCTTCCCGGTCAGGCGCTGCCAGATCAGGCGCCGGATGAGGTCGTGCCCCGGGTTGATCGGGTGGGCGCAGTCGACGTCGATCCATCGGTCCGCGCCCGCGTTCATGCCGTGTCCGTGGAAGCCGGCGTGATTGTCGACCAGGCTGGCCCCCGCTGCGGCGGCCTCGGCGGCGATCGCCTGGTTCATCGTGTCCAGGTTGGCGACCACCGTCTTGATCAGCTGCGGGGTCAACATCGGGTTCTGCAGCTGCTTGCAGAAGCCGCTGGTGAACTGCTTGGGAATGGCGCCGCCCCCGTCGCTGGGGTCGTGGATGTTGTCGAGGAAGAACTCGACGTGGCTCTTGCCCATCACCTCGTACTGGGCGCGCAGCAGCTTGACCATCTCGGCGAGGTTCTGGCGCAGCTTGGTCGCCGCCTGCATCGTCAGCTGCGGGCTGATCATCAACCGCAGGGCTGTCGTTGAAGTCGTTGCCGCCGACGTTGATCAGCACCACCACGTCGCCGGTGGGGCTCTTGGGCAGCGCCGACTTGAGCGCGCTCTTGAGCTGCGAGAGGACCTCGCTGCTGTCGGCGCCGCTCTTGACCACCTGGCGGAAGTCGACGCCCGGGAAGAGGGTCGCGAGGTCGTGGCCGTGGTAGTTCGGGAACGAGGCGTGGTTGTTGACCACCAGCCGCACGAAGCCGTGCCCACCGACGCTGTTCTTGCCCTCGGCGTTGAAGCCGGCGGCCACCGAGTCGCCGAGGATGATCGCCAGCGCCACCTTCTTCAGGTGATCGATCGGCAGCGCGCCCGGTGCCGCGCCGTCGCCGGGAGGAGCGGCGCCATCTTGCGCTCCACCGTCGATGACGGGATCGGGTGCGGCGTCGCGATCGATCGCTCCGTCGCCCGGGGGCGCGGCGTCGGCGCGCGGGGCGGCCAGGTCGCGCGCGGGCGGGAGGTCGCCCGAGCCCCCGCGTCCCCATCGTCCAGGGTGGGAGCGGGACTGGAACCGCAGGCAGCGAGGAGCGCCAGGGAGGCGAGGAGGGAGCGCGCGCGGAGGGTCATGTGCGGGTGTCAGAACAAGCGGCGCTCCCGAACTGAACCTGTTTAGTTCAAGCTACTTACCAGTCTGTAGCGGACTGTCGCGCCCGGGACAGCAAGCCCCGGCGGGGCCTCCGGTCCCAGTTCCCGCCGCCAAGCTCAGTCGGCGGCGGCCTTGGCGATCGAGCCCATCGCGCTGCCCACCGCCGACACCGCTGCGCCCGCGCTCGCCTTGGTCGGATCGATCACCGCCACCGCCACCGACGCCACCGCCACCAGCAGGCTGGCCGAGAGCGCGATCACGTTCTGCGCCTTCTCGAGGGTGGCCGAGGCGTCCTTCAGCTCGGCCGTGGCGCGCTCGATCGCGGCGAGGTTGGCATCGAGGTCCGCCCCGAGGCCGGCCGCGGCACGATTGACCATCCGCGCCGCCTCGCCGAGCGCCTTCATGCACTCCTCGTCGACGCGGTTGTACTCCGCGACGGCGATCTGCCCGGCGCGGAACTGCGCGAACGCGTGATCCCGGACCAACTCCACCGCCTTGCGGCAGTTGTTCGAGCAGGCGATGGCCTGCTCCACCCGCTTGCGAGCGTCACTCATGGCGGCGATTCTAGCCCGCTCGCGGCGGGAACGATGGGGTGATTTCCTGGCGCGGAAAGAGCTCCTGGAACAGCGGCGCGATCGCGGCCACGTCGTCGGTCATGATGCCGTCCGCGCCAAGGGCGAGCAGGCGGCGGGCCTCGGTCGGGTCGTCCACCGTCCAGTAATCGACGCGCAGGTTCGCCGCGTGACAGCGCTCGATCAGCCAGCGGCGGCCGAGCGAGATGCCGCGCAGCGACGCGGGGACCTGGGCCGCGTCGCCGTGACGGGGCAGGAGGCGGAGCAGCGGCGCGGGGGTCAGGAGGAGGCGGAGGACATCGCGCTGCCCCAGGCTGGTCAGGCCCGGGTAGCCGCGGCGGCGCACCTCGGCGAGCGTGCCGCCGTGGAAGCTCGCCACCAGCACGCGCTCCTCGGCGTTCAGCCGCCGCAGGAGACGGAGGAGCGGCTCCACCATCGGCGGGTCGCGCTGCTTCACGTCGACGTTGATCGGCACGCCCGGCAGCTCGACGAGGAGCTCCTCCAGGGTCGGCACGCGGTAGCTCCGGCCCGCGAAGCGCTCGCCCGATCGCGCAGCGAAGTTCTTGCCGATATCCCAGCGCTGCACCTCCGCCAGCGTCGAGCGTCGGATCTCCTCGCCCACGCCGGCGAGCCGCGCACCGTCGGGATCGTGCGAGGTAACGATGTGACCGTCGGAGGTCATGTGCAGATCGGTCTCGAGCGCGCCGGCCCCGAGCGCGAGCGCGCGGCGGAACGAAGGCAGGGTGTTCTCGGGCTCCTCCAGCGGGGCGCCGCGATGGGCATAGAGGAGCGGAGTGGTCGGGCAGGCGGGCATCACGGTTCGCTGCGAGCTTGCCAAAGGGGCGCCGATCGCGGAAGGGCGAAAGCGCGGGTGGCTACCGCGGAAGCCATGTCGGCAGGCCCGGGCGCCGCCGTTGGCGCCTCGCTCCGCGTCATAAATAGCTAATTATTACAATAATTTACATTGCAGACGGGCTGGCGCCATGGGTGCAGCGGCGTTGCCAATGCGATCCATCACACCTCGACTGCTGGCCGCCCTGTTCGCTCTCTCCGCCTGCGAAGGCGGCGGCCTTGACGCGGACGATCCGATCGACGACTCCTTCTCCGGCGAGGGAAAGGCGGACGCGGCCGGGGTCGCCGAGGGCAGCGCCGAGGCGATCGGCGTGCTCCGGGTGGCCAACCGCGCCTCGCAGGCGGACCGCCGCGGGGCCGGCAAGGTGGCCACGGTCACCGCCCGGGAAATCGTGGGCGCGCGCAGCGGTGGCGACGCGATCGAGCCGTCCGATGACGACCAGCGGTTCACCACGCTCGCCGAGCTGGACGCGGTGCCCTACGTCGGCAAGGTGGCCTTCGCGAAGCTGCTCGCCTACGCCCGCGCGCGCGGATTCGTCGTCCCCGCGGCCTGCACCGCCCCGGCGCCCCGAACGACCAAGGTCGGGCTGTTCGTCACGCCCGACGACGGCGCCGACCCGGTGCTCGACCTGATCCACGGCGCGCGCTCCTCGATCGAGTTGACCATGTATCAGCTCTCGTCGCAGCCGGTGATCCAGGCGCTCCGCGCGGCCGCCTCGCGAGGCGTGCGGGTGCGCGTGATCCTCGACGGGGACGAGGCGCGCGCCTCGGTGGAGTCGACGCTCCGGGCGGCGGGCGCGGAGACTCACCGCAGCTCGGCGTCCTTCGCCTTCACCCACCAGAAGTCGATGATTTGTCGACGGTGAGACGGCGCTGATGTTCTCCGGCAACTTCGCCAACAGCTCGTTCGACGAGGGGCGGAACTACGGCGTGGTCGACAACGACTGGCAGGACGTCGACGACCTCGGCGCGCTGTTCGAGGCCGACTGGTCGCAGAAGAAGCCCGACCTCGCATGCACCCGCCTGCCGGTGTCGCCGGTCAACGCCCGCGCCCGACTGCTCGCGCTCATCGACGGGGCGCGTACGACGCTCGACATCGAGGCGCTGTATCTCAACGACAGCGCACTCCTGAAGGCGGTCGCCGCCGCGCAGCGTCGGGGTGTGGTGGTCCGCCTGCTGATCAACGACCCCTCGTTCGGCCTCGGGGACGGATCAGCGGAGCGCGGCCTGAAGACGGCGGGCGTCGCGGTGCGGCGTTCAGGCGCGCTGTTCATCCACGCCAAGGTGCTGATCATCGACGGTGGAGCGCTGTTCGTCGGCAGCCAGAACTTCAGCCGCAGCGCGCTCGACTCGAACCGCGAGGTCGGCGTGGTGGTGGGCAAGAAGGAGCTCGATCTCGCCCGTGTGCAGCGCACGTTCGATCAGGACTGGGGCGCGTCGAAGGCGCTGTGAGGCGGCTCAGCGAAGCAGTACCTGCTCGGCGGGCAGGAAGCGATCGCTCGCCACGTCGTAGACCGAGAGGTCGAGGCTGAACAGGTCGTAGACCCAGCCGTGGAGCACCAGCTTGCCCGCCTCGAGCGCCTCGCCCACCGACGGGAAGGTGACCAGGTTGGCGAGCTGCTCGACCACGTTCTCCTCGACCGCGCGGCGCCACAGCACCTCGCCCTCG
Organism: Myxococcales bacterium; assembly: GCA_009692555.1. Classification (GTDB taxonomy): domain Bacteria; phylum Myxococcota_A; class Polyangia; order Palsa-1104; family SHYY01; genus SHYY01. The sequence continues at coordinate 30,760 of SHYY01000015.1, read as the reverse complement.
GTGGGCTCCTCGGGGAGCATCGCGCGCGCGCGGTCGACCCCCGGCACCGCCGAGCGCAGCCACTCCGTGAGCGACGTGAATCCCTGGAGATGCCCGAGCCCGTCGAGGACCGCGCGGATGCCGCCGCAGCCGTAGTGCCCGCACACCACCACGTGCGCGACCTTCAGAAAGCCGACCGCGTACTCGATCGCCGCCCCGACGCTGGCGTTGGCGTGCCCGCGCGGCGGCGCGAGGTTGGCGACGTTGCGGACCACGAACAGCTCGCCGGGCGCGGAGCTGGTCAGGAGCTCGGGGATCACGCGCGAATCGGAGCAGCCGATGTAGAGCGCGGCGGGGCTCTGTCCCTCGCTGGCGAGGCGCTGGAGGAACTCGCCCTCGCGCGCGACGTAGCGGCTGCGGAAGTCCTTGTGACCACGGATCAGGGTGTCGCTCATCCTCCGTCTCCGCCCTTCTCGTCGTCGGGGACGGTCTTCATGATCTCGCCGGTCGATCCGAGGATCTTCTGGTAGATGGCGAGGTCGTTCTCGGAGAAGTCGTGGGCATGCTCGGCCAGCGCACGGTGGGCCGCCCCGAAGGCGAGCAGCGCGCGCTTGTAGTGCGCGAGACGCCTCCTTTGGACCTTGCTCCACGCGTTGACCTCGTCGAGGTAGGCGCCGAGGATCACCCGCTCGCTCCGGCGGCCAGGGTCGCCGAGGTTCACCTCCAGGCTCTGGTGGAGGCCGCGGATCGCGCTGCGGAGCGTCTTCAGGATGTCATCCTGGGAGTCGACGGCGCTCGCCAGGAGCTTCACGGTCCCCTGCACGTACCCGTCGCTGTCGCGGATCGCGGCCTCGATCTTGATCTCGCGATAGGACTGGCTGGCCACCGCGACGATCGCGTCGGCGGCGAGGGCGATGATCCCGCGCTCGGCGTCGGTGAGGCTGGCGCCCGGGATCCCGCCGCCCGCCCCCGCGTCGAGGACGCCGGTGATGTGGTCCGCGACGGCGAGATCGTCCTGCCCGGCGAGCGCGGTGAGCGCCCCGGAATAGGCGATCAGCACTCGCGCGCCGCGGTGCCAGCGCGGATCGGGCCGCGCGCAAGGGACGCCGCCCCCGCCGGTGAGCCGCTCGACCTTGGCGCACAGCACCGTCGCCTCGTCGAGGGCGCCGGTGTGGTCGGCGAGCTTCTGTCCGAGCGCGGCGGTGGCCTGGACGCTGCGAAACGACGGGCCGCACCCGATCGCCAGGAACGCGAAGAACGCGAAAACCGCCAGGCCGGAAACCTTCAATCGCATCGTCTCGCCTCTATCAACGGGTTCTCACAAGGGATAATGGAGCGTCGCACCGAGCAGGGTCACCATCAGCAGAACGAGCGGCAGGAGTACGAGGAATACCACGAACGTGTAGCCCATGACATCGCGCGCGCGGAGCTTGAGGAGCCCGAGAATCGGCAGCATCCAGAATGGCTGCACCAGGTTCGCGAGCGCCTCGCCGAGGTCGTAGACGGCGACCATCCACCCGAGGTGGACCTTCAGCGCGTGCGCGGACTCCATCACGTAGGGCGCCTCGATCACCCACTTCGAGCCCCCCGACGGGACGAACACCCCGAGCACCGCCGAGTAGAGGGCGATCACCGCCGGGAAGGTGAACGGCGTGGAGACGCGCACGAACAGGTGGGCGATGCGCTCGTTCAGGTGGGTGTAGGTGATCATCCCGGCGATCCCGGCGTAGAACGGGAACTGGAGGATCACTCCCCACACCGCGGGGGTGGCCTCGCGCACCGCGCGCATCATTCGCGCCGGGGTCCCGTGCAGCGCGAAGCCGAGGAACAGGAATGCCAGATTGAGGGTGTTGAGATTGATCGCATTCAATCGGTCCTTCGCGTTCCAGAAATAGCGCGCGAGGTAGACGCCACCGAGCAGCGCCACGAGAATGGTGAGGATCGGCTGATGCTCCAGCCATTCGCCGGGCGTGGGCGCGCGGGCCGGTTCGGGGGGTGCCTGGTCGAGCGGCGGGCCAAGATCGATCCCGAGGTCGGCGGCGGTGCGGGTGCGGCCGGGCGGCGGGGTGGCGAGCCACATCACGGTGGTCACCACGATCAGCTCGATCAGCACGGTGAGGCCGCTCTGCCAGAGGAAGATGGTATGCGAGAAGGGGATGATCCCGCCCGGCACTGCGCCGCCGGCGGCGACGATCTCGCGGATCTTCGGGGGCAGCGCACCGTCGGTGGCCATCTGCAAGGCGGCCGATCCGGACAGCCCCTGCGCCCACACGCTGCCGAGGCCGAGGAAGCTCGCTGCCGCGAGCGCGCGGTAATCGGCCCCGCGCACCCTGCGCGCCACCTCCTTCGCCAGCACCGCGCAAAAGATCAGACTGAAGCCCCAGTTCAGCCACGAGGTCGCCATCGCGCAGAGGGTCACCATCGCGACCGCACCACGCGGCGAGCGGGGCAGCGACGCCACCTTGCAGATCAACCGGTAGGCGGGGGGCGCCGATGCGAGCACGTAGCCGGTGATGATCACCAGCGCCATCTGCATGGTGAAGGAGGTGAGCTCCCAGAACCCCTTGCCCCACGCGTCGACCACCGCGCCCGGGGAGGCGCCGATGCCGAGCGCCAGGGCGAACACGATCCCCGTCGCCAGCAGCGCGAAGACGAAGGCGTCGGGGATGAATCGCTCGCTCCAGGCGGTGAAGCAGAGCGCCATCCGCCCGAGCAGGCCGGGCTGCTCGTCGCCGTCCGAGGTGGCGGGATCCGGCACCGTCAAGCCACCAGGCGATCGAGCGTTTGCTGCATTGCAGCCTCGACGCGGGCGGCGCAGGCGGCCACGTACGCGGCATCGGCGGCCGCCTCGGGGCCGACCCGATCGAAGTGGATCGGATCGAGGATCTCGATCCGAATCTTCGACGGGAAGGGCACATAGAAGGGCGGCGGACCGACGGTGAGGCCCCACGGGAAGCTGAGCACGGCGGGCCACACCTTGATCCGCAGGCGGCGATCGACGCCCAGCCAGCGCGCCAGCCAGCGCAGATCGTCGAGCACGATGAAGGTCGAGTGAGCCCCGGCGGCGACCACCGGGATGATCGGCACGGAGTGGCGGAGCGCGGTGCGGATGTAGCCCCGGCGGCCGCCGAAGACGATCCGGTTGCGGTGGCGGAACGGGCGCATCGCGTCCTCGTCGCCGCCCGGGTAGACCAGCACCTTGCGGCCGAGGTCGAACAGGCGGCGCGCGTTCTCGTCGCAGGCGCGCACGGCGCCGAGAGGGACGACCAGCTGGTTGAGGATCGGCATCGAGAGCGGCACCTCGTGGCCCAGCCCGTACGGGACGCCGTCGAGGCCGTGCGCGCGGTAGATCGCGCGGCAGAAGATGAAGGTGTCCGGGGTCATCAGGCCGCCATTGTGATTGCCCACGAACAGCGCCGCGCCCGACGGCACGCGCTCGACGCCGCGCACCTCGCCGCGGTGCCACGGGATGAGCACCTTCTCGATGAAGTGGAGGGCGAGCTCGATTCGCTTCGGGTCGCGCTGCTCGAGGTTGTCGATGTCGTAGGGCATGGGCTCCAGTAGACGAGTGCGACCTCAGGGATCCTGCTGCTCGACGATCACCCGGTGCAGCTTGCCGGTGCTGCTGAGCGGGATCTCGCGCACGACCTCGATCTCGAGCGGAACGCCCCGAACGTACTTGCCGACGAACTCGCGGAGCACGGACTCGGCGCGTTCGGGAAGACCTCCGGCGGTGGGAACGATCTTGAGCGTCAGGCGGCGATCGGCGCGCTGCACCACCTGAAACTGCCTGGTGTGCTCGGCGAGGTGTAGAAAAAGCAGGTTGAACACCATGCCCTCGACCCGGTTGCCGTCGGCGTCGCGCATCGTATCGGTGATGCGGCCCTGAACGGGACCGAAGCGCGGCAGCGTGCGGCCACACGCGCAGGGGCCCGGCGCGCGCGCGGTGGCGAGATCACCGATCAGGTAGCGAATGAACGGGCAGGCCAAGTTGTGGAGATCGGTGACCGCGACCTCCCCCTGCTCGCCGGGCCGCGCGGGGCGCGTGCTGCCGTCGGGGGCGCGAACCAGGATCTCGACGATCAGGTTCTCCGCCGACGCGTGCAGGCCATCGTGGGCCTCGCATTCGGCGCCTATCAGCATGAACTCGCGGCAGCCGTAGGTCTCGAAGACCGCCGGGCCGAACGCCTCCGCGAGGGCTGCGCGATCGTGCGGCCACAGGCGCTCCGCGCCGTAGATCACCGGGATGGTCTCCCACGAGCGCAGCCCTTCGGCGGTCACGAAGCGCGCCAGGTCGGCGAGCGCCTGTCCGTAGCCGACCAGCGCGTCGGGCCGTTCGCGCGCGATCAGCCGGACCATCGCCAGGAGGTTCTCGCGCGAGCGCACCATGCAGCTCACGTAGAGGTCGCGGCGCAGCCGGCGATCAAGGGCGAGCTTGGCGCGTGCCAGCGGCGAAGGCGTGAGCACCGGGACGCCCCACAGGTGGATCGCCTTGTCGCCCATGCGATAGCCGGCCCAGCCAAAGCCTCGCCAGCGGGTTGCGTCGCGCCAGTGCTGGGACTCGGTGGAATACCGCACTTCGAGCGGCTGGCCGGTCGAGCCACTGGTGGTCTTGGCCACCGCGACGGCAGGCCATGCTGCTGTCCGATTGTCGACGGTGGACTGGGCGGAGGCGCGGTCGAGGAGGGGGATCCGGGCCAGATCGTTGAGCGAGCGAAGGTCGCCGGGAGAGACGCCGGCCGCGTCGAACGCGCGTCGGTAATGCGCGGTGTGATGGTAAGCGTGGCGGAGCAGCCGGAGGAGAAAGGGCGTGCGCAGCGCGATGATCTCGTCGCTGCTCGCGCGTTCGCCGCGCCGGAGCGTCGCCAGGAGATGGAACGTCGGCCGCCCGCGCAGGCGCTCCCACCCCGGATAGAGCACCCGGCTCAGGGCGAGGCGGTACGGATCGAAGGCCACCGCGGGGAGCGTACCACCGGTGCGCGGGATCGATCGGGTCCCCTTTGCCCACGCCGTTTGGTGAGCTCACGGCGCCTCCATCCCCACAGCGAGGGCCGCGATGCAGCGAAATTTCGTCGACCGGAACCAGGCCCACTCGGTGTCCGAACTGCCGGCAACGGCGGCGCACTCCTCCGTCGACAACGCGGGTCAGGCTTCGCTCGCCGAGCAGACACGCGCAAGGCGCGACCTGACCATCCAGCGCAAGGCCGACGGTGCCGGGTCCTCCGCGTCCGGCTCGTCCGATGCGGCAATCGAGCTGGCGGGCCACAGGGCGGCGGAGCGGCGCTCGATGCCCCGGTGCGCGGCGCGGTGGAGCAGGCCACCGGCGCCGATCTCGGCGGAGTGCGGGTTCACACCGGCGCCGCGTCGGAGGAGGCTGCAGCCGGGGTGAGCGCACGCGCCTACACCACCGGGCAGGACGTTCACTTCGGCGCCGGGCAGTACCAGCCGGGCAGCCGCGAGGGCGATCGCCTGATCGCCCACGAGCTGGTCCACACCGTCCAGCAGCGCGGCTCGAATGGCCATGCTGCAGCGCAGCACAAGCCGTCGGTGAGCCAGCCCGGCGACGCTGCCGAGCTGGAGGCCGATCGGATCGCCGACGCGGTGGTCGACGGGGACGCGAAGGCCGGCTCGGCCACGGTGAGCGCCTCTGCCGCGAGCGCGACCCTCCACCGGAAGGACGACGCAGCCCCGGCAGCCGCCGCGCCTCCCGAGGTCTACAAGAGCTGGACGAAGCCGCAGATCATCGCGATCCAGAAGGAGCTGATCCGCCTCGGGCTCTACCGCCTCACCGCAGATGGCGATCTCGGGCAGGGGTCGCAGGGCGGCCTCGTCGAGGCGTTCGGCGGCAACGAGTGGAAGGCGCTCGCCGCCGACAAGACGCTCACCCGATTGCACGCCGCCAAGGCCCCCACCGGCGCCAAGGGCGAGCACAACCTCCGCTACGGCGAGATGTTCAAGGACGGCGTCCTCGATATCACCCTCGGGATCGGCTTCGACGAGCCGAGCGAGTACGGCGAGGGGCGCGCACATGGCGACCATTCGCGGAATGACCGATGTCTTGACCGGGCATGGGTTCAAGGTGGACGCTGGCGCCGCCGCGGTGATCTACAAGCAGGCTGGCCGCGGATTGCCCCAGGGGGCCTACGGCACTGTTCTACGTCCGCCAGAACGCGCTCAGCTTCAAGCCCCCCGCCGGCGATCCGCGTTCGGTGCACGCGGTGGTCCGGCTGGTCGACAACAAGGACGGCACCAAGGGGGCGCAGGCGGCCACCGCGTTCAAGGAGGGAATGCAGAACTCCGATGTCTCCTATTACGCCGGCCACGCCCGCTACGGCTCGGGACCCGATTTCGATCGCAACATGTCCTTCGAGATCCAGGGGGCAGGCGGCGAATGGGAGAAGATCGAGGCCTACGAGGTGCTCGAGAAGCGGCTCACCGACGAGGGAAAGGCCGTCGGGCGCGACGCCTGGGCGCAGTTCCAGTGGCGCATGGGCAAGGCGACGCTGAAGGTGATCGGGTCCAATGAGGGCAACGTTTTCCTCAATCCGGTCAACAATCACCCCGGCGAGTTCGGCGGCAAGCTCATGTACTGGAACCTGAATCGCAAGGGCGGGAATGCGGCCGACGGCTCGAAGGGCGGCAATCTGGCCACCGGGAAGAACGGCGACCTCGCGAAGCGCGACGCGGAGCGGAAGTACAACCTGTGGGTGTTCGACGGCTGCCGCACCCAGGACTACGTGAAGAGCATCCGCGACACGCCTGAGCGCGACACGAAGAAGACCGATATCATCGCCACCCAGCGGATCACCTACTGGAACGACAAGGCGCAGGTCCTGGCCTCGTTCCTCGATTCGATCATCGCCCAGCAATCGGCCGAGAAGCTGGTCGGCGGGATGGAGGCGGGCAACGTCACGGGCGAGGAGAAGGGGAGGGCGATGAAGGGCGACGGTTTTGCGGACAACCCGATCATCCAGTAGCCGATGCGCGCCGGTGCGCTGATCGTCGTCTGCGCGCTCGGGATCCCGGCGTGCGCGGCGGCGAAGGGCGGAGGCGAGGCGAAGCGAGCGACCATGGATTACGACACCGCGGTATCGCAGTTGAAGAGCGCGCGCACCTGGTGCGACGGGGCGAAGGCGCTGGCGAAGCTGGGCGACCGGCGAGCGCTTGCGCCGCTCCTCGCCGCGTTCGAGGTGCCGATGGAGGGGGCGAGCAAGGTGTGCCTGCTCGATGCGCTGGAGGCGCTGGGCGCGAAGGAGGCGGCCCGTGATCTGCTCGCCCGCGGCACCACCGCCCCCGAACGGCGGATCGCGCTCCGCTTGATGGGCCTCTTCCCCGACCCCGCGCACCTCGCGCCGCTCGAGCCGGCGGCGGCCGATCCCGATCCCCTGCTTCGCCGCGCCGCGCTCCGCGCGATCGATCTCCAGCGCCAGACCCCGGCCTGGGAGGCGCTCCTGATCCGCCTGCTCGACTCCACCGACGAGGCGACCCGCGGCTTCGCCATCGACGGCCTCGCGCGGCACATGAATCCGACCCGCGAGAAGGCTCTTCGCGAGCGCCTGGCCGGCGAGCCCCTCCCGTCGCTGCGGGAGAGCATCGAGCGGTCGCTCGCGCCCCGGCGCGCCGAATAGTCCGGCGGCCACCGCGGCCCTGGATCGGCGTGGCGGCGTGGTATCATTACCTATGGACCGCTCCGGCTATCGCACGCGCCTCCGGCGGCTCGATCAGGAGGGCGACGACGACGACGTGCGCCACCTGAGCCCCGCCCTCCGCGTCGCCATGGTCTGGCAGCTCACGGTCCAGGCCTGGATGTTCAAAGAGGGACGCTGGCATGAACCGCGACTTCGTCGAGATGTTGTCCGCATTGTCCGCAGCGGGTGCTGACTACCTCGTCGTGGGGGCGCACGCCGTCGCGGCACACGGCAGCCCTCGCGCGACCGGAGATCTCGATATCTGGGTGCGACCGACGCCCTCCAACGCGGCGCGCGTATGGAGCGCCCTGCAGGCCTTCGGCGCGCCCTTGTTCGACCTGACCCTGGACGACCTCTGCAGCACCGGGGTCGTTTTTCAGATCGGAATGGTCCCTTGCCGGATCGATATCCTCACTGCCATCACGGGCGTGGCGTTCGACGAGGCCTGGGAGGACCGTCTCCCGCTGGACATCGAAGGCGTCGCCGTCCATTTCATCGGGCGAGCCGCCCTGCTCGCCAACAAGCGCGCGACAGGACGCCCGAAAGATCTCGCGGACGTGGCGGCGCTGGAGCAGGGCGAGGCTTGAAGGTTCGGATCGTCGCTTTGACAACCCCCGGTCCCGCTCGCTATCGTCGGTGCCCATGCTCGCCGACGCCTCGCCCCACCTGAAGGTAGCCCTCCGCCGGCTCCGTCTCCAGGCGGCAGTGGCGCGCGCCGATCAGAGCGGCGTCCTCAAGCCCGAGGAGATGGGCCAGCTGGTCGCACAGCTGGCGAACGCGCGGCGGGACGAGCTGGCGGCGCGCTCGGCGGGCGACGGGGAGCTGCCGATCGACGCCCTCGCACGGCGGCTCGAGCTGCGCCCGCTCGACGAGTCGGTGCTGCTCGCGGCGGTGGCCCTCGAGGCCGACCCGCTGTTCGCGATCACCGTCAGCGCGCTCGGCGGCGAGGAGCCGCGGCAGGGGCTGACCGCCAAGCTGCTCGCGCAGCTCTTCGGCTTCGCCGGCGACGAGACGCTCGATCTCGGCCTCGGCGCGATGCACCCGCTGGTGCGCTCGGGGTTGCTGGAATCGCCCCACGGCTCGGCCGGAATGGTGGAGACCTTGCGTCCCTGGCGCGCAGCCACCCGCGCGGTCTCGTTCCTCGCCGGCAGCGACGATCTCGACCCGCTCCTCCTCCGCTGCGGCGGGGTGATCGACGTGCCCGAAAACGCCGATCTCGATCACATGAGCCACTCCCTCGAGCTGCTCGGGCGGGCGATCTCCTCGGACCAGGACGTGATCGTCCTCGTCGAGGGGCCCGAGGGCGCGGGGCGGCGCACCGTCGCTGCCGCGGCCGCAGGAGCCCTGGGCCGCGCCGCGGTGATGATCGACGCCGGGCGCCTCTCCGCCGACCCGCTGCGGTTCTCCGCCGAGCTGCGGGCCCTGCGCCGCGAGTGCTGGCTGCGTGGCGCGTTGCCGGTGGTGGCGCGCATCGACGCGCTCCGCCGCGATGGGCGCGAAGGCCGCTTCCCCGAGATCGCCGACGCGCTGGAGTCCCCGGGCGCGATCTCCGGCGCGGCGATCATCACCGCCGTCGACGGGGGCGAGCTCCCCGACTTCCGCCGCCGGATCTTCCGCCTGAAGGTCGAGACCCCCGGCGCCAAGACCCGCCAGCGCCTCTGGTCCAGCGCGCTCGGCACCCTCTCGGGACTCGCCGCCGAGAACGGCGCCCCATCGCCGCTCGCGTCGGTGGCAGAGCGCTACACCATGACCCCGGGCGTGATCCAGCGCGCCGCCGCCAACGCCCGAATGCTCGCCCAGGGGCGCGACCTCACCGTCGCTGACGTGCAGGCCGGCGTGTCGACGGAGATCTACGAGCGCTTCGGCGGCCTCGCCACGCGGGTCAAGATCTCCCAGAGCTGGGACGACCTCGTGCTCCCCGCCGACACGCTCGACGAGATCAAGGCCTTCTCCGCGCGCGCCAAGCACGCCGCGCTGGTCTACGAGACCTGGGGCTTCCGCGACAAGCTGCAGCGCGGACTCGGCCTCGCGGCGCTCTTCTCCGGCCCGCCCGGCACCGGCAAGACGATGGTCGCCGGCCTCATCGCCGGGGCGCTCGATCTCGAGCTCTACGTCGTCGACCTCGCCAACGTGGTCTCGAAGTGGGTCGGCGAGACCGAGAAGCAGCTCGGCCGGATCTTCGACGCGGCGGCGATGGGCCAGGCGCTCCTCCTCTTCGACGAGGCGGACGCGCTGTTCGCCAAGCGCACCGAGGTCAAGTCATCGAACGACCGCTACGCCAACCTCGAGGTCAACTACCTCCTCCAGCGCATCGAGGCGTTCGGCGGCGTGGCGATCCTCACGACCAATCTCGAAGCCTCGGTCGACCCCGCCTTCAAGCGCCGCCTGGCCGCCGACGTGCGCTTCTACGCCCCCGAGCGCGACGAGCGCGAGCGCCTCTGGCGCACCCTCCTGCCGCCCCGCGCCCCCGTCGCTGCCAACCTCGATTTCACCGCCCTCGCCGACTTCTACAAGGACATGTGCGGCGGCCACATCCGCAACGCGGTGCTCCGCGGCGCCTTCCTCGCCGCCGCCGAGGGAAAATCGATCGCCCAGGACCACCTCAACCGCGCCGCGCGCACCGAATACCGCGCGATGGGCAAGGTGCTCTGACTCGCCTTTCGCCCTTTTCGGGCGACAGCGAGTCAGTCTATCTCCAGAGGGCGTGCCGCCCTCCCCCGCCGGCAGAGCCAGGCAGAGCCGTCGGGGTCCCCCTCCCGGCTGACGGCGGGACTACCCGCCGGGCCGCGCCGTGCGCGTCCTTTCCGACTCGCCCGGACCCTACCCACTTCGACGAAAACCCGTCGCGCGCAGCCGGAGGTCGGTTCGCTCGCCATCACCGCCTGATCGCCGCTTCCACCGCCATCTCCCCGTCCTGCGCGATCGTGACCCGGACCGCCCCGTCGAGGTCGGTGCGGAAGGTGCGCGCCCCGACCTCCTGCCAGCGCTCCTCGACGGCGCGCGCCGGGAATCCCCAGCGGTTGTTCGCTCCCGCCGTGAACACCACCAGCGACGGGTGCACCGCCGCGACAAACCGCGCGGTCGACGAAGTCGGGCTCCCGTGGTGCGGCGCCTTCACCACATCGGCCGCGACCTTCGCCCCGGTTGTCAGGAGCCGCCTCTCCGCCCACGCCTCGATATCCCCGCACAGGAGGACCGCGCGTTCCGCCCACTCCACCCGGAGCACGATCGATCCATCGTTCTCCGACCGGTGCGTGGGCACTCGCACCACCCCGTCCTGGAGCGGGTGCAGCACATCGATCACCGCCCCGTGATCGGCAATCCGGTGCGGCCGCACCACCCGCGCCCCGCGCCGCGCCGCCGCCGCCACGAGCCGCAGCAGCCCCGGCAGCTCCGACGGCGCGCCGTTGGTCCACACCTCCCCGACGGGAAAGCGATCGACCACCGCGGCCAAGCCGTTGGCGTGATCGGGATGCGGGTGGGTCAGGACCACGATATCGATCCGCCTCACCCCGCGCCGCTCCAGCCACGGCACGATCACCTGCGCCCCGGGATCAAACGCCGGGTCGAACGAGCCGCCACCGTCGATGAGGAGGGTCTTCCCGCCCGGCAGCTCGACCAGCGTCGCGTCCCCCTGCCCGATATCGAGGAAGGTCACCGCCAGCCTCGGGAAAAGGCGCGGCGCCAGCGCCCGCCCGCCGATTGCTGCACCGCACAAGATAGCGAGCAGCGCCGCCGCCCGCCGCCCGCGCCGTCCACCCACTGCCAGCCCCGCCAGCGCGCCGTACCAGAGCAGCCCCTCGACAAGCGTCGGCGCCGGCACCCGCCCCGAGGGGGCCCACGAGGCGATCCAGCGCACCACCGCCGCCATCGCCTCCGCGCCCACCCCGGCGAGATCGATCAGCCACCCTGACAGCGATGGCGAGAGCGGGGCGAGGCAGCAGCCGAGGAGGCCGACCGGCAGCACCCACACCTCGGCCAGCGGCACCACGATCGGGTTCGCCCAGAGCCCTGAAGGCGCCACCTGCGCGAAGTGCCACGCGGTCAGCGGCGCCGTCGCTGCGATCGCCGCCGCGGAGGCCACCACCAGCGCGGCGAGCAGGCGCACCGCGAAGCGCGCTCGACCGCGCGCCGGAAAAAACGGCTCGACCAGCGCCATCCCCCGCGGCGCCAGCGCGACCCCGCCGATCGCCGCGGCGAACGAGAGCTGGAACGAGGGATCGTAGAGCGCCAGCGGCGAGGCGCCGAGGAGGAGCAGCGCCGCCGTCCCGAGCGCCCCCGCCGCCGTCGCCGGCCGCTCGATGGCGATCCCGAAGAGCCACACCCACGCCGCCACGCACGACCGCACCGTCGCCACCGCACCGCCGGTGAGGAGCGTGTAGAGGAGGGTCGCCGGCAGCGCCGCCAGCGCCGCGATCCGCCGCACCGCCACCCGCCGCGCCAGCGGCTGGCAGCGCGCGAGCAACCAGCGCAGCCCGACGAAGAGCAGGAACGCGGCGATCGCGAGATGGAGCCCGCTCACCGAGAGCACGTGCGACACGCCGGCGACCCGGAAGGCGTCGTCGAGCGCCTTCGGAACGTCGCCGCGCTCACCCAGCACCAGCGACTCGAACAGCGCCAGCCGATCGCCCGAGAGCCGCGCCCGCACCCTCGCCAGCAACCAGCTCCGCCAGCCCGCCACCACCCGCGCCACCCCCGACGGCGCGGGCCGCTCGATCCGCACCAGGGCCGCCGGATCGGGCACTCCGGCGACAGCGATCACCCCGCGCGCGGCGAGGCGGCGGCGCGGATCGGGCGACTCGAGCTCCTGGAAGCCATGCGGCGCCAGCAGGCGTGCACGGAAGCGCACCGCGTCGCCCGGCAGCAGCGGCTCGACCGGCTCGCCACCGACGGAGAGCCACACCCGCCCACGCGCCGCCCGCACCACCCCGCCGCGCGCCACCGTCTCCAGACCGAGCAGCACGTGGGCCCGGCCGCCGATCCGCTCCGGTGGCTCCTCCACGCGCGCCGCGACCTCCCACACCCCCCCGTCGAGCAGCCCGGCGGGCGCCCCCGGGCGCGCCGTCGCCGCGGCGAGCGCCCCGAGAGCAAGCGCCTGCGCCAGCACCGCCAGCCCGAACCTTCGTCGTCGCCGCCACGCCGCCAGGAGCGCACACGAGGTGATCGCCACCGCCGCGCCGGTCACCAGCGGCGAAAAGAGCGCCGCCTCGCGGAGGGCGATCCCCACGGCGAAGGCGACAGCCAGCAGGGTGAGCGGCGGCACGGGCGAGGTTATCGGCGAGCGCGGCGAGAGGTTGCGTGATTTCTTTGCAGTCCCCGAAGACAAAGGGGACGCTTTGGAGCCGCCTGCGGCGGGTCGATGAGGCTCAGCCCGCCGCCGCGGGGTTTCTTGACGCCGCTGCCGGATCGGCCGGCCGCGCCCTGTCCACCGGTCCCATCGATCCATGTACTTACATGCACTTACGTGCCAGCGGAAGGCGGCACGACGGTTGCTATGACGCGCGCCAAGCCCCCGAGGTGAACGATGATCGAGCCCATGATGAACGCCCCCTTGACCGCGCCCGAAGAGGACCACGAGCACGCCGCCTTCTGGGCGGTGGTCCCCACCCGCGCCGCCGCGCACTACGCCACCCTGCCTTCCGAGGTTCGCGCGATCCTTCGCCTGTGCGATGGCTCGCGCCGCCTGTGGGCGATCTGCTCCGAGAGCCCGCTGCCCGTCGAGACCACCGCGCGCGTCGTCGGCCGACTCGCCTCGCTCGGTCTGGTGGTGGCCGATCAACCGCGGGCCGCCCGCCGCGCCACCCCCGCCTCGATCAAGCGCTGGTGCGCACAGACGCCGGCGATCCGCCACCGCGCTCAAGCGACCCTGCGTGCCGTCTCACGCCCGGACGTGGTCGCCGCGGTGGTGCACGCCTTCACCGCCGAGGAGGAGGCCTTCTTCTCGCGGCTCGCCTCTGTCCCCGACCACCCCTCCTCCAAGTAGTCGCCTCCTCGCCGCCCCCCGCCGCCGTACTCGGCCGTGCGGGAGCCGTGCGGGCGTTTCGGTTGAAGCCCGCGCCCACCCGGCATACAATCACACCGCGTGCCGACCGAGGCGTTCCAGAGCATCCAGTTCGGCAACTACGTCCTGGTGTCGCAGATCGGCAAGGGCGGCATGGCCGAGGTGTACAAGGCCAAGTCGGGGGGCGTGCAGGGGTTCCAGAAGACCGTCTGCGTCAAGCGCATCCTGCGCCAGCACACCGACGACGCGCACTTCGTGGAGATGTTCGTCAACGAGGCGAAGATCTCGGCGCGGCTGTCGCACCCGAACATCGTGCAGGTGCACGAGCTCGGCGAGGTCGACGGCGAGTTCTTCATGGCGATGGAGTTCGTGCATGGGCGCGACCTTCTGCGGGTGATGCGCGCGCTCGGCGCCGACGGGGGCACGGCGCCGCCGCCCGCGGTGGCCGCCTACATCGCCCGCGAGATGTGCCGCGCGCTCGCCCACGCCCACGACCACGTCGGTGACGACGGCGCGCGCTCGCCGATCATCCATCGCGACGTGTCGCCGCAGAACGTGATGATCAGCTACGACGGCAACGTCAAGCTGGTCGACTTCGGGATCGCCAAGGCGGCGCAGCACGCGGGGATGGAGGAGACGCGCACCGGGGCGCTGAAGGGGAAGTTCGCCTACATGGCGCCCGAGCAGCTCGACGGCACCAAGGCGTCGCCGCAGTCGGACGTGTTCGCCGTCGGAGTGACGCTGTTCGAGATGCTCACCGCGCGCCGGCTTTTCAAGGGCACCACCGACTACGACACGCTGGTACGGGTGAAGACCCAGCCCGTGCCGCCGCCGTCGGAGATGAACCCGAAGATCGCGCCGGAGCTCGACCGGATCGTGGCCACGGCGCTGCAGCGCGACCCGCTCAAGCGCTACCTGCGGGCGGCGCAAATGGCGCGCGACCTCGAGCTGTTCTGCGGCCAGGTCGGCTTCACCGCCGAGGACATGAAGGATTTCATGACCCACCTCTTCCCCGACCGGGAGGAGGTGCCCGACGGGATCATCGCGGCGCCGACGCCGATCTCGAACACCGGTGCGGGAAACGCTTCGGCGAAGCGAAGGATCGAGCGCTCGATCGGCGGCACCAGCGTGACGCCCTCGCGGCTGAAGGCGGTGCCCCCGAAAGCGCCGAGCCGGACCGGGCTTTTCGCCGCGCTGGCCGCGGTGGTGGTGCTCGCCGGGGGCGGCGTGGCGGTCTACAAGCTCGGCGCCGGCACCGTTCCGACCTCTCCGGCACCGCCGCTGGCCGTTGCTCCGCCCATCGCTGCGCCAAAGCAGCCGGTGGCCGCGCCCGCGGAGGTGGAGACGGTGCAGCTGGTCTCGAATCCGATCGGCGCGGAGGTGACCGAGGGGCCGCGCCTCCTCGGCGTGACGCCGGTGACGCTCAAGCTCAGCGAGGCCAGGCAGACGATCACGGTGCGCCTCAACCGCTCGGGCTACGACGAGCTCACCTACACCGTCTCGTCGACGGATGTCCCGTCGGTGATCCTCAAGCTGAACCGCAAGCGCGGGAGCGGCGACAGGAAGACGCCCGGCGCCCCCGAGGGCAGCCCGACCGCGCCCAAGGTGAAGTCCTTCGACGACGTCGAGCAGCCGCACGTGAAGACGATCGAGGAGTAGCAGCGCGCCCCGGCCTCGGCTGCCCGGCGACCCGCTCGCCGCAAGCTGCGGGCCCTGCGGATCCCGAGATCCTCCGGCGGGTCGACGAGGCTTCAGCCCCTTCGCGCATGAGCGCGGAGGAGCTGGAGGACCCCGAGTGCGGCCGGCAAGAGGTAGCCGATGCCGGTGACCAGCACGTCGAGGAGACCCACCAGCGCGCGCCGGCCACCGCTCGCGTCGCCGACGAGCCTCCAGTTGAAGGTGCTGACCCACACCTCCTTGCCGATCCTCGCGCCGAGGGCGGCGCCGAAAAATCGACGCGCGAGCGGATCGATCGCCACGAAGAAGAACAGCAGCCACGCCATGTATACGGGGAGCCAGACGAAGAAGAGGCGCGAGCCCGCGTCCTCGGGGAACATCGCCATCCGTCCGACGAAGCGCGCGTAGAGCAGCATCGGGGCGAGCGCAGAAAGCGCCACGAAGACGACCTGACAGAGGGCCACCACCGCCGCGCGCCCGCCGCCCGCGCCCTGGGCGAGCAGCCAGTGGAAGCGGTCGAAGCTGCGATCCTGCACCACCTCCGACGAGACGAGGCCGCCGACCAGCCTGCGCGCCCAGCCGTCGACCACCAGCAGGCAGAAGGTCACCCAGGCGAGCCACGCCACGATCGCGGCGGCCCAGACCAGCAGGTAGGTCCTGTTTCCGTCGGCCATGGGCTCGGCGGTCAGGCTTTAGGCCGCGCGCGCAGGAACTGGTCGCCGCGCTCCCGCAGGTCGGCCTCGATCGCCGCGCGCTCGGCACCGAGGATCCGGCACAGCTCGTCGAACGCCTCGCGCACCGGCACCGCGCCCGCGCCGAGGAGGCGCGCCGCGATCTGATCGGCGTAGTAGAGGGTGGCGAAGGCGCCCGCGCGATCGCCCGCGAGGTACTCGGCGCCGGCGAGGCGGGTGGCGAGGTCGGCGAGCCTTTGCGGGTCGGCGCGCAGCTTCACGAACAGCGCGTGGACGTGCAGGGGAAGCGGGCCGAGCGCCGCCTGCTCCTCGTTGATCCCGTCGGTGAGCTGCCCCTTGGTCTCGGCGACCACCAGCGCAATCTTGTGCCGCACGACCTGCGAGCGCTCGGGGAGCTGGGCGTAGCTCCCGTAGACATCGATCACGAATTCGCTCAGGTTGGCACCGTGCGCGCCGAGGAGCAGGCTGAGCGCACGGCGATCTTCCGCCACGCCGGGCGGATTCCCGGCCAGCGCCCGGTAGCGCATCCGGAAGCTCAGCGCCGTCGCCTGCAGCTCCGGTTCGGGCTTTTCCGCGAGCAGTGCATCGAGCGCGGCGAGCGCTTCGGAAGGCCGCCGGCGCGCGAAGGCCAGCCGCGCGCGCAGCAGATCCCACGCCGGGCCAACCCGGGCTTGAGAACGCTCCAGGATCGCCCCGGCCTCGTCGCTGCGACCGAGCTCGAGCAGCGCCTCGGCACGCAGGCGATCGGCCAGCGCCTCCCGCTCGGCGGGCACCTCCTGCTCGTCTAGCCGGGTCAAAAGCGCGAGGGGCTCGGTGCGCGCCCACAGCTCGTTCAGGCGCCACCACACCCGCTCGCGCTCCTTCGAACCGGCCGCCAGCCGAGCGTACAGCTCCTCGCCCGACAGCAGGGCGCCGATCACGTCCGCCAGCAGCGCCGGCGCATCGAGCGTCCGCTGCAGCGCCTCGTTCGAGGGTTCGCCCGCCATCGTCACGGGCCAGGCGTCGCGGGCGGGGTGGGCGTGCCTCCCGGCGTCGGCGCGCCGCCGGGTGCCGCGAGCCCGTGCGCGGGTGCTGGCGCTGCCGGATTTGCCCCCGGACCTGCTCCCGGATTCGCACCGGGCTGCGGGATGCTCTCCGCCACCTGCACCAGCGCCGCCTCGGCAGCCCACAGCGCGAGCAGCGCCGCCTTGCCGGTGCCGCCCGCCACCTGGATCCCGGCGAGCGAATCGCGGAGCTGTTCGAGGCGCGTCCGCTCGGGGTTATCGCCGCTGCCCGCACCCTCGCCGCGCAGCGCCGCCAACTGCTGCGCGATCCGCGCCTGGAGCCGCCCCTTCACCGCGTTCGCGCGCGCGACCTCGTCCTGCGGCACCGGCGGCCGGAACTGCAGCTCCACCTGGGTCCCATGCGCCCCGGTCCACTCGCTCACCTTCGCCTGCGCGTACGGCACCACCTCCGTCTTCCAGCGATTCTCCTTCGCCTGCGTGGTGCCCGCGCGCGCCCGCTGCGCCACCGCCCGCAGCCACGCGCCCGCGCCGGTGAGATCGATGTCGATCACCCCGTCCCAGCTCTTGAACGCCTCGACCGCGCTCTTGTAGAAGGCCTTGAACTTCTGGAACTGCGCATCGAGCGCCGCCGCGAACGCGCTCTGCTCCCCGAACATCCGCTCGAAGGCGGTGATCTTCTGCTGGATCGAGTCGGTGAGCGACTTGATCGTCCGGTCGATCTTCGCCAGCGCGTCGGTCTTCAGCTTGGCGGCCTCCTGCTGCATCCGGGTGATGAACGAGTTGAAGCGACTGAGGATCGGATTGACCACGAAGTCCGGCACCAGGCTCGGCACCCCGAGCGACTGCCGGCTGACCCGCAGGCTCCCGATCTTGGCGATCAGCTGATCGGCCTTCTGATCGAGCGCGCCCTTCGACTCGGCGAGCTTGGCGATCTTCCCGACCATCCCGCGCGCCCCCTCGATCACCTGCTGCACCCGCTCGAGGGTGATGTGCTGATCCTCCATCTTCTTGCCGAACGCCTCGAGCATCTTCTCCAGCCCCGGCTTCTCGGTGCGGATGTAGGCGTTGACGTTGTCGACCACCGGCTTGATCACGCTCTGGAGCAGCCCGGCCACGCGGTCGCACGCCCCGGCGATCGAGTTCAGCGATCCGTCGCCGAGCATCCCCGCCATGCCGCGGATGCCGCGCACCACGTTGCCGATCATGGCCGTCGGCGTGAGCTGATCGGCGAACTGCTGCGCCGCATCGGGGTTCGGGTTGGCGATCTCGTTGACCAGCTTCTGGTGCCACTTCGGCGGGTCGGCGGTGATCGCGGTGTACCCGGTGGTCAGCGCGGTGACCGTCACCTGCCGCGCCGCGTTCAGCTCCTGCGCCTCGGCGGAGCTGCCGGAGAGGATCGGCGGCCGCTGGATGAAGTGCTCGCCGAACATGCCGTCGGGGTTGACCTGCATCACGTCGCTGACGCCGATCAGGTTGCGCGCGTTGGCGACCACTCCGCCGCCGCCCGCGCCGGCGCCCTTCTCCGCATTCCGCCCATTGGCCGAGTTGCCCTTCGCCGCGCCGCCCGCGGCCCCCAGCCCCGCCTTGAGCCCCGTCGCGCCCTTCGCGATCGCCTTGTCGGCCACCTGCGCCATCGACCTGCCGGTCATCTCGGCCACGCCCGCGCCGCCGGCGTGATTGGCGGTGAAGAGGCTGATCGTCGACATCACCAGTCCGGCGAAGTCCATGATCCCGTCGATGACGTTCCCGAACATGAGGTCTCGGTACTTGCCCGCGCGGCCGAAGTCGCCCGCCGCCTCGAGCTGATTGGCGCGGTCGCGGTTGTGGTCGAACAACACGCCGTCGATGAGGAGCTTGCCGAGGTTTGCCCCCACGGCAAAGCCGCGGCAGAACGACCCGATCGCCGCCACCGGGATCCCGATCGCCTCGGATGCACCGACGGTGACGACCGCCGCGCCGGCGCACACGTCCTGCACGATCGTGCACAGGTCGGCGATGTTGCCGGCCATGCTCCCGAGCATGTCCATCGTCACCCGCACGAGCGCCAGATTGCGCGCGTCGGGGTCGTCCACGCCGTGCTCGCCGTACTTCGACACCGTCTCGGCGGCGCTGCGCAGCGAGTCGATGAAGATGAACGGCAGGCCGAGGCCGGGGATCGCCTTGGCGACCGACATGATCACGCCGTCGATGACGCCGGCGCCGATCGAGACGACCATGTTGAGGGTCTTGCGCGTGCCCGGCGACATCGACGGGGGGAGCCAGTGATCGAGCTCCGTGCCCATCGCGTTCGGCATGTGGCCGATCGCGGCGACCTTGGCGTAGAAGTCGCTGTCGTCCCAGTGGGTCTCCATGTAGTGGTCGACCACTCCATCGGGCTGACGAGCGGCGGCGGCGGGCGCGGTGGCGGCGGCGGGGCTGGCCGCGGAGCCACCGGAGGCGGCGGCGGGCGCGGCGGTGCGGGGAGCGGCGGGTGCTTTGCCACCGCCGCCTGCGCGAGCGGCTCCACCGGGAGCGGCGGCCCCTGCGGCGGGAGCCGCGACACCCTCGGCGGCAGGCGCGCCGGCGGCGGCCGCGGGGGCAGCGGGAGCGCTCGCGGCGGCCGGGGCAGCGGCGCCCGGGGTCGCGGCCGCGGGGCTCACCGGCGACGGTGAGGCAGCTCCACCCGCCGTCGCATCAGCAGCCTGCGCGGGGCTGTGCGGCTCCGCTGCATGGGCCGGATTCGCGCCGCCGTTCGCGTTGGCGTTGGCGTTTCCGTTCGCGTTTCCGTTCGCGTTGGCGTTCGGGTTTCCGTTCGCGTTGGCGTTCGCGTTTCCGTTGGCGTTGGCGTTCCCGTTGGCGTTCCCGTTGGCGTTCCCGTTCGCGTTCCCGTTCGCGTTCGCGTTCGCGTCGCTCTTTCCGTTGGCGTCGCCCTTCGCCGGGACGTCGCTCTTCCCCTTGGCCTCGCTCTTCCCGGCCTGAACGGCGTCCTTCTCCGGCGACTGCTTCCGCGCCATCGGCGCCGCCACCTCCGCCACCGTCCCGGCCGCTCCCCCGTCGACGATCGCATCCGCGATCCGATCGGCCTCCACCTCCGCGCGGTCACCCGGCTGGCTCACCGAGAGCTTGTGCTGCGGCCGCGCCGCCCCGCCCTGCTGCTGCACCGTGTGCACCAGCTCGTGCGCGATCAGGCGATCGCCCTCCTTCGTCCCCGGCTGGTACTGCCCGGCGCCGAAGTGAACGTCCTGCCCGACGGTGTACGCGCGCGCGTTCACCGACGCTGCAGCGTCCTGCGACTCCGCCCCGGTGTGGATCCGCACCCCGCCGAGATCGCCCCCGGTCGCGCTCTCCACCTGCTCGCGCACCGCCCCGTCGACGGGCGCGCCCCCGCCCGCGCTCGCCGCCGCGCCGACCGCCGCCTCCGCGCCCGCCCCGGTCGGTCCGCCGTCGCCCGCCTTCCTCTGCACCGCCCCCCCGCCGCCCTCCGGCTCGCCTCCATCGGGGCTCGCCTCGGCCGCGGCCGGCTCCGTCGCGTCCTCCTCCGGCCCCTTCCCGGGCTTGTCCGACCACTTGAACCCGGGGTCCTTCACGATCTGCTGCAGCGACCTCCCCTTCGTCGCCATCCCCGCCGCGAGCGGCGCCCCCTTCTTCTTCGCAGCGACGATCCGCGCCACCATCTTCGGGTCGTTCAAACCCTTGTGCAGCCCGACCATCCCCGCCGGCGTGAGCTTGCCGCGCTTGCCGGTCAGGAAGTCGATCGCCTCCTTCTCGACGTTCCCCTCCTTGCCCGCGCCCTGCCCCGCTCCCGCGGCGTCCTCCTTGCGGTGGATGCCCTGATGGGACGGTCCCTGACCCTTCAACATGTCGATCCTCGCTCGCCGAGTAGGGAGCCCGCAGCGTACCCCAGGCCTCGCTTCAGGGCCATGGCTTGATCGCTGTACACCTCCACCATCAGGCTCGGCGCCGGGGGAAAGTACCTCGGCGATCCACCTTCCAAGGTGGACCGACCTTGAGTCACCGCGGGCCTGAGAATAGATTCTGAAATGAAGTCAGTTGAGGATCCTTGATCCGCCGCGCACCGCATCGCCAGCAGGTCGGCGAGCTGCTCCTGGAACGGACGTGCCAGCACTGCCCGCGGGTAGGAGGCGGCGCGCCTGATAGCCCAAAGGGTCAGGTCCCGGGTGGGTATCGCGGTGGGTGGGAACACGATGGGGGGTGGGGCCACGGCGAGAGCCAGATCGGCCCCTTTTCGGTCAAGTGGCTGCTCCCAGGCGGCGCGAGTGAGCGGTGGTCTCAGAACGCCGTCAGGCCCGTCGAGGGGCGACGTCAGCGGGGGCCGGGCTGGCCGGACCACCGGGGAGGGAAGCCCGGTCGATGGCGGGTCGCCTCTGTCGCCCCGCTGCCGCAGGTGCCAGGGAAGGCGCCAGCGATGCTCGGGCGCCTCTTCCGACCCCGACGGCGAAACAATCTCGCCCGCCCGCGGAGGGCTTCCGTGGGATTGGGCGGCCAGGGAATACCCGGGCGTCCTCGGTGGGCAGCAAGAGCACCGTCGAGGGCGCGCTCCGCTTCGCCGGCAAGCTCGACCTGCTCCCCGAGGTCTTCTACGACCTCGCGGTGCCGTCGTCCGCGAAGGTCACGCACGCGCCCGACGTGGTCGCGCCCGCCCCCTGATCGTTCCGCCCATCCACCTCTCCCTCTCTCCGTCGATTCCCCCGAGCCCGAGCCCAGGCCGAAGGCCGGAGCCCGAGCCCGTCTCCTCCTGGCCGGGCCAATTCCACCGCCGCGACGGCACTGCTCCTTCCGGGCTCGGGCTCGGGCTCGGGCTCGGCCGCGCCGGCGGTAGCTGGCTTCCCGCGGACACCACTTCCTGTACTATCGCCGCCCTACACCGCGCCTCGGGAGGCCCCGGAATGGAAGCGTTCGAGCGGCTGTACGTCGTGTCCGATCTCCACCTCGGCGGCGCGCCGGGGTGCCAGATCTTCGATCAAGGTCCGCTGCTCGCGGCGACGATCCGCTCCCTCCCCGCGCTCACCGGCGGACGGATCGCGCTGGTGCTGAACGGCGATATCGTCGACTTTCTCGCCGCGCCCGGGGCCCGCTACTTCGATCCCGAAGGCGCCGTCTCGAAGCTCGACGCGATCCGCGCCGATCCCGCCTTCGCCCCGGTGTTCGACGCCCTCGCCGACTACCTTGGCGCGCCCCACTGCACGCTGGTGCTCGCGCTCGGCAATCACGACGTCGAGCTCGCGCTGCCCGATGTCCAGGAGCGCCTGCTCATGCACGCCACCGGCGACGATCCGGCGAAGCGCGGCCGGGTGCGCCTCGCGACGGACGGCACCGGCTGGGCCTGCACCGTCGGTGGACGGCGCGCGCTGTGCGTCCACGGCAACGAGGTCGACGAGTGGAACGTGGTCGAGCCCGACGAGCTGCGAAGGCAGGTGACCGCGCTTCGCCAGGGCGCCGAGCCGCCGCCCTGGTCGCCGAACGCCGGGACGCGCCTGGTGATCGACGTGATGAACCAGGTCAAGCAGCGCTACCCGCTGGTCGATCTCCTGAAGCCGGAGCGCGTCCCCGTCGTCGCGGTGCTGCTCGCGCTCGACCCGAGCCAGGCGGGAAAGGCGCGCAACCTCGCCGGTCTGATCGGCCGCTACGCCAAGGACAAGGCGCGCATGGCGACCGGCTTCCTCTCCAGCGAGCCGGAGGGGACCGACGCGGAGCTGGCGGCGCTGCTGGAACGCGCGAAGCCCGAGCCGGTGCAGGCCGCCGGCGAGAGCTGGGTGACGCGGGCGCAGACCGCCTTCGTCCGCGAGCAGGCGCCGCAGCAGATCGTCCGGAAGATCCATGAGGAGGGCGACGACGAGCGCTACCTCGGATGGGGCGGACTGTTCCTCGACAAGCTGCTCGGCCGGCGCGACCCGCAGGAGAACCTCCGCGAGGCGCTGCAGGGCTATCTCGCCGACAACCGCAGCTTCGACCTCGCCGCCGTGGACGACACCTTCCAGCGCCTCGACAGCCGCGTCGCACCGACGGTGGACTACCTGATCGCCGGCCACACCCACCTCGCGCGCGCGCTCGGTCGCACCAGCGGCCCCGGCTTCTATTTCAACAGCGGCACCTGGGCCCGCCTGATCCGGCTCACCCCGCCTCTGCTGGCGTCCGCCGCGGCGTTCGAGCCGGTCTATCGCGCCTTCTCCGCGGGCCGCCTGAAGGCGCTCGACGACACCGCGGATCTGGTGCGCCGCATCCCCACGGTGGTGGCGATCGAGCTGCACGATCGCGAGGTGATCGCCGCGCTGCGCGTCGCCGTCCCCGTCGCGGACGGCGTGCGCCTCGACCTGCTGCCGGAGAGCCGCTTCGCCAGCCCCGCGGCGCCGCGATGAGCATCGCCACCGTCACCCTCGAGCTGCTCCGCCACGGCGACCCCGACAACCAGCTGGTCTCGCCGCTGATGCAGTACCTCGCGCTCGCCGGCAGCAAGCACGAGGCCGAGCCCGCGTTCGTGCGGATCAAGCACATCGAGCTGGTGCGGCGCCTGCGCCGGCTGCGGCCGAACGAAGCGGGGCCGGGCAGCGACGACCAGGATCTCGCGAGCGCGGCCAGACCGGTCGACGAGCTGCTCGGCGACATCAAATCGCTCGTCGGTGAGCTCTCCGCGGTCGCGCGCCCCGACACGCTCATCCACCTCCGCCTGGTGTTCTCCGCCTTCGAGCTCGCGCTCCTGCCCTTCGAGCTCGCCGCGACCCCCAAGGGCGTCGCCGGGCTGACCGATCCGTGGCTCTCGCTCGGCCTGGTGATCACCCGCGAGCGGCGGCGCACCGCCCCGGTGGTGGTCGACTGGACCCGGCGGCCCCGGGTGCTGTTCGTCGTCGCGCGCCCGCCCGGGGCGGCGATCGGCGAACCGGTGATGGCCAGC
The DNA here is from genome assembly GCA_009692555.1 of Myxococcales bacterium. Classification (GTDB taxonomy): domain Bacteria; phylum Myxococcota_A; class Polyangia; order Palsa-1104; family SHYY01; genus SHYY01. Next base: position 6,830 of record SHYY01000015.1, on the reverse strand, counting down.
AACTACATGGCGCTGGCCGAAGCGCTCGCCCCGTGGATGGTGACCGTCGACGCGGAGGATCTCGACCAGCACCTGAAGGTGGTCGATCGCGCCAGCGTGCGCGAGCTGCAGGAGGTCTGTGGGGAGATCGCCTACACCCACGTCCATGTGCTCGCCCACGGCGCTCCGATGGCCGACCGCCCCGACGGTGAAGAGCGCTTCGGGATCGCGCTGCACGACGATCAGGATCCGGAAAAGGCGCACGTCGTCAGCGGGGCCGATCTCGCCGACGCGCTCCGGACCCGCGGGCGCGACGGCGCGGGCGAGCTCCCCACGGTGGTCACGCTCGCCACCTGCGACAGCGCGGCGCAGCTCTCGGTGCTGGCGGGCGGGAGCGTCGCCCACGATCTGCACGCCGCCGGCGTCCCGCTGGTGATCGGCTCGCAGTTCCCGCTCTCCGAACGCGGCTCGGTGATCCTGGCGCGCGAGACCTACGGGCCGCTCCTCCGCGGCGATGATCCGCGCCGCGTGATCCGCGACCTGCGGCGCGCGCTGCGCAAGTCCCACCAGCGGAACCACGACTGGGCAGGCATCGTCGCCTACGCGTCCTTGCCGGCCGATCTCGAGGAGCAGCTCGAGCGCACGGTGATCGCGCGCGCGGGCCGCGAGGTGAACGCGGCGCTGGCCCGGATCGATCGCCTCACGAAGGACGCAGCCGCCGAGGGCGGTGGGCCTGCCACAGCCGTCGCAGGAGCGCCCGAGCGCGATCCGATCGGCGAGCTGGAGAAGGCGCTGCAGAAGCTGAAGGGCGCGCTCCCGACGGGCGAGGACGCGATCGAGCGCTCCCGTGGCGCGCAGGTCCACGGCCTCGTCGCGGCGTCGCTCAAGCGCTGGGCCTACCACCTTCACGAGCGCAGGGTGACGCCCGAGGAGTCGCCTTCGACGCCGGGGGTGTGGCGCGTCCCGTCAACGGTGGCCGAGGCGCTCGACGAGGCCGAGGAGCACTACCAGCGCGCTTTCTGGATGAACATGGGCGAGAGCTGGGCGCTGACGCAGATCCTCGCCCTCGACGCGGCCCGCGGGCGCCCGATCGACGAGCGCAAGTGGATCACCGCGTCCTTTCTGGCCGAGCAGTCGCTCCAGGCGACCCCCGATCCCCGTCGCAAGGCGTGGGCGCACGCCAGCCTGGTCGAGCTGGCGATCCTCGCCCAGAAGCTGCCCGAGGGCCGCGTGCCGATCCATCTCGAGGTCGAAGCGCTGCGCCAGCTCGACGCCGTGCTGCGGCTGATCGGCGCGCGCTCCTTCGACGCCTACGCCACGCAGAGCCAGATCCGCCGCTACGTCGACTGGTGGTGGAAGGACGACCCCGCCGCGCGCGCCCTCCCCGAGCGCCTCCTCACCTACCTCCGCGACGAGCGCCGCGTCCCCCTGATCTGGGACGCGATCGACGTCTGACCTGGCAACCGGCCGAGGCAAGCAATCTTCGGACGGGAGCGCTGTGAAGGCCGATTGACGAGGGGGGATGGTTCATACAGTATGAATGTATGAGTCGCCTCACGATCAGCCTCCCCGAGCCGCTGGCCGCGATCCTCGCCCGCGAGTCCGAGCGCCGCGCGACCTCCGTCTCCGACGTGGTACGGCGCGCCCTGGCGAGCTATCTCGGCCTCACGGACGAGGCGCCGCGGAAGCTGCCCTTCGCCGGGCTCGGCAGGAGCGGGCGCCGCCACACCGCACGCAACGCCGAAGAGATCCTCGCCCGGGAGTGGCGCCCGAATGCTCGCCGTCGTTGACACCGGCCCCCTCTACGCCGCCGTCGACGCGGACGACGCCGACCACGAGCGATGCCTCGAGGCGCTGGCCACGCCCGGTGTGCGCCTCGTGATCCCGGCCATGGTCGTCGCCGAGACGACCTATCTCGTCGGCAGCCGCCTTGGCCCGAAGGTGGAAGCCGCGTTCTTGCGCAGCCTGGAGCGCTGCGACGTGGCAGCTCCGGCCGTGGGCGACTGGAAGCGCATCGGCGAGTTGACGGAGCGCTACGGCGACTTCCCGCTGGGCGGAACGGATGCATCGGTGGTTGCCCTGGCGGAGCGCCTCAAGACCGAGATCGTCATCACGCTCGATCGCCGCCACTTCACGGTCATCAAGCCCCGCCACTGCCGCCGGCTGCGGCTGCTTCCCTGAAAACCCGGCTCACACCGGGGTCGGCAGCGGCGCGGCACTTCCCGTCGCCGCGGCGCGTCCCGCTGATCGGGGACGCGATCCTTCTGGGCCTGCTCCTCGTCGGGTGCAGTGGCAGCAAGAGCCGTCACGAGCGCGGCGACAAGGCCGAGGACGAGGCGCGCGAGCGGCAGTCGCGCGAGGCCTCCTTCCAGCGCGCCCGCGCCTGGCCCCCGGCCACCCTCCCGGCGGATGCGTACGGCCGCGCCCACGAGCGCTGGCAGCGGCTGCGGCAAGAACGCCTCGGCCTCTCGGTGTAGTCGGGCGCACCGTGGCTGCTCGCCTCCCCCGGCTCGGCCGAGACCGCCGGCGAAAAGCCGATCGCCCTCACCGTCGCTGCGCGCCTCGCCGGCCTCGCCCCGGGGTACCACGACGCCCTGCTCACGTTCTCCGCCGCGGGCGCCAAGAACAGCCCGCTCGCGGTGCCGGTTCACCTCAGTCTGAAGGGCGCCCCGCCCGACGCCGCGGCGCCGCCGGATGCAGCCGTTCCGCCGGATGCGACGATGCCAGCGGACCTCGCCACGCCAGCCGATCACGCCGCCCCCCTCGACCAGGCCACGCCGCCCGATCGTGCCGCGCCGCCGGATCAGGCGATCCCCGTCGCTGCCACCGACAGCGCCATCGCTCCCGCATCCCCCGATGCGGCCGCCTCCCCTCCACCGCCCCCATCCGGCTGCGGCTGCGCCGTCGGTGCCTCGAGGAGTCACAGCGCGAGCCTGGTCGCCGTCTTCCTCCCGATCGCCGCGCTTGCCCGCCTCGCAAGGGATGCGCTTCGCGGAGTGACCCGCAGTTGACGCCCGACCCGTAACCGGGCAACCATCGCCGCCTGAGCTGAACCTGCCTGCTCCTCCTCGTCGTCGCCGCCGCTCCCCGATCGGCGGAAGCCGTCCCGGCCTCGGCCAGGCTGCCCGATATCGTCGACGCGCCGCCCGAGCAGCTCCAGATGTGGCGCGCCGGCCAGATGGACCAGCTCCGCTTCACCACCGAGCACATCAACCTCGGCGACGGCGTGCTCCAGGTGCGCGCCCAGCTCTCGAGCGGACCCTGCGTGGTCGATGGCGTGCCCTACCCCGACTGCACCTCCGCCACGCAGGAGGTCTTCCACAGCTTCGACAACACCGGCAGCGTCGTCTACTCCCAGCCCGCCGGGAAGGCGGTCTTTCACCCGGCGCACAATCACTGGCACCAGTCCGCGGTGGTCGATTTCCTCCACGTACCGGGCGCGATCGGTGCGCAGGTCGACGCCCTGGTCGGAAGCGGGGCCGCCTACGCGCGCGCCGTCGCCAGCCGCCAGAAGGAGACCTTCTGCCTGATCGATTTCAGCAAGACCGACCTCATCCACGCCAACTCCACGAACATCTACCACCACTGCGGGGAGGACCCGCAGATCGGCCCGGTGCAGGGGATCAGCGTCGGGTGGGCCGACTCCTACCACCAGTCCACCGCGCTCCAGCAGATCGACGTGACCCGCGTCCCAGACGGCGTCTACACCCTGATCTTCGTCGCTGACCCGTCCAATCACTGGCTCGAAAAGAACGAGTCGAACAACAACTCGTGGGCCGAGATCCGGATCTACACGCAGGGCGGAAATCGCAAGGTGCGCGAGCTGGCGCACAATCCCTGCGTCGTCGGCATGACCTGCGATCTCGGCGGCAACAAGTAGTCCCCTCCCCGTTCCCGCCTCAGCCCCCGCGCACGATCTCCACGATCATCCACCCGAAGCACCCGAGCTGGGTCAGGAACGCGGTGAAGCGCACGTTGACCGCCATCACCGACCCCGAGCTGATGTGCGTCACCGACTGCACCACGCGCGCCCCGAGCACCACCAGCGGCAGGGTCGCGAAGGCCGGCGTGGCCACGTGCAGGAGCGTCCCCGCCACCACGATCGCCCCGAAGATCGGCAGGTTCTCGACGGTGTTGGCCTGCGCACGATTGAGCCGCCAGTAGGCGTCGCCGCCGTGCGGGCTCCCCCCCGGGAACTCGTTCGCCTTCTTCTCGCCCCGCAGCACCTGTGAAACCCGCACCGCGGCGATCGCAGCGACGAGAACGATCGCCCAGGAGGCGAACCCGAGCAGCGCGTGGAGTGGCGTGGTCACGGGGCCGCCGGATCACGCGGGCGGGTCGAGCAGCTCGACCTTCTCGTAGATCTCGGAGAGCGGCAGCTCGATGCCGAGCGCCGGCAGGGCCACCGCGACGTCGCCCTCCCAGTCGCTGAGCAGCCACTGGCCGTGCTCGCTCCTTCGATAGTGCTCCACCCGCCGCTCGACCTGCGCGACCAGGAGGTACTCCAAAAGCGACGCCAGCTTGCGGTAGTGCGCGAACTTCGCCCCGCGGTCGTAGGCTTCGGTCGAATCCGACAGGACCTCGATTAGGACCAGCGGGTTCACCAGCGTGACCCGATCCTTCGGATGCTATTCGGGTTGGCCGCAGACGACCGACACGTCGGGGTAGGTGTACAGCGTCGGCTGGCGCACGCTCACCCGCAGGTCGCTCGTGAACACCAGGCAGGGCCTCCCGCGCAACCGTTGCTGGAGCGCACCGGTGACGTTGGCCGTGATCAGGGAGTGGCGCGGCGTCCCGCCCGCCATGGCGAAGATCTCGCCGTTGATGTACTCGTGCTTGACATCGCTGCTGCGCTCGCGCGCCAGGTATTCGTCCTCGGTCGCAAGGTCGCGCTTGGCAGGCTCCATGGGGAGAGGGTCGACCACGCTCAGCCGATGCCGGGGGTGCAGCTCATCACCAGCGTCAGGCTTTGCAGGATCGGCGTGCTATCGGGGGAGAGCGACTTCAGCGTGACTTCCGTCTCGAACAGCGCCCCGATGTTCATCTTGTTGCCGAACACCTGCTCGAGGTTGACCGGGCCCACATCGGGCGGGGAGGTCGCGAGCAGCACCCACGGAGCCGCCGCCAGCGCCGCCGCGTTGGCCCCCACCCGCCCCTTGACCACCACGGTCGTCCCCGGCGGCAGCATCGCCTTCCACGACAGCGAGAGGAACTTGGCGTCCTTCGCGCACCCCTGGAACACGTGCCGGTACTTCCCGAACGGCGCCGCCGCGTTGCGCAGCTGGAACCCGGTCATGTCGCTGTAGGTGTAGGGCCCGTTGCCGACCGAGATCGGCGTGGTCTGGTAGTTCGCCGGGTCGATCTTGGTCGCCTTGCTCGAGCCCTGACTGACCGTCCACACCATCCCGTCGAAGTCGATCGCCATGCCGACGAAGTTGGAGCTTCCGAGCCCGATGTTCTTCTTCGACTGCAGCGTGTTGGTGTCGATCTGGTGGACGCCGAAGTTGGTGTCCGCCACCCACACCGATCCCTTCGCGTCGACCGCCAGCCCGCGATTGAACCCACCGATGTTGATCGAATCCCACTTGTTCTGCGCGGGTGTCCAGCGCGCCACGCAGCCCTGCCCCGACACCCACACGCGTCCCTGCGGGTCGCAGGCGATCCCGTAGGCGCAGGGCGGATTCGGGATCTTGGTCACCTTGTGCTGCTTGTCGATCTTCACCACGCCGCCGCCCCATACCCACACGTTGCCGTCCTTGTCGATCGCCGCGCCGTAGGGGTGGATCGGCGACACGTCGACGGTCGCCAGCTCCTTGCCGGTCTTCGAATCGAGCTGCCGCATCTGCTGCAGCGCATAGAGCCCGATCCACACTGTCGACGAATCGTCGCCGTCCATCCCCACCTCGGCATCGTAGGCCGCCGCGCGTGCGATCGATCCGTTCGGGAAGGGGGTGTTCCACAGGACGCACTCGTCCTGCCCCCACGGCTTCACATCGCCGGAACCGGTCGAGGTGTCGATCTTCCCGTCGCCGTTCTTGTCCATGCAACGCCCGGAATCGGCTGCGATCTTGGTCGCGCTGTGCCCGAAGCGGTTCGCCACCACCACGTCGCCCGAAAGGCCCACCGTCGTGCGCGAGGGGTCGGGGCTGCCTCCGGGGCCGGTGCGGTAGCGCCCGACCTCCTTCATGTTGCGCGTCTCGATCTTGGAGACCGTTCCCTCCTGGCTGTTCGCGACCCAGATGATCGGCTGGTTGGTCGATCCGAAGTTCCCCGGATCGATGATCAGCCCGCCGTTCTGATCGTTCTTCACCCCCGATGAGCCGTTCTCCATCGGGTCGAGCTTGTCGAGGACGATCACGTTGTCGCCGCCGCACCCCATCGGCTGCTGCATGCACTCCCCGGCATCCCCACCGCCGCCGCCACCGTCGCCGCCGCCTCCCCCGGGTCCGCCGTCCTTCTGGCCCTGCCCCGGAGGCAACACCCCTCCGCCCGGCTCGAGCGTCGCAGCCCCGCAGCCCGCGAGCATCCCGCAAAGCAGCCAAGTGCCCGTTCCGAGGCAAGTCGCACGACGCATGGGTGACTCCTTGACTAAGGGACCCGAATCTTCGCAACCACTGTGCCACAACGGAGGGACGCGTGCCCACAGCATCGGTTCGGGCGGTGGGAGCACCCGCCCCAAGATGGGGTCAGTTGACCCCTCGAGGGGTGCTGAACAGCGGAGGGGGCCCTCTTGCTGGCTCTTGCTCGTCACGTAGTCGTAGTCGTAGTCGTAGTCGTCCCGTCCGCAGCGACGGCAATCGAACTTCCTCCCGCAACAAATTCATCCTGCCAACCGACCACCCTGGCCACCC
>SHYY01000164.1 GCA_009692555.1 Myxococcales bacterium | reverse complement strand
CTCCTTGGAGGCCAGGGGGGTCGGTTGGCAGGAGGAATTTGTTGCGGGAGGAAGTTCGATTGCCGTCGCCGCGGACGGGACGACTACGACTACGACTACGACTACGACTACGTGACGAGCAAGAGCCAGCAAGAGGGCCCCCTCCGCTGGTAAGCACCCCGCGACGGGGGGTCGTGGCTCGCGTTCCTCGCCGGCTCCTCGTGCTGGGGAGAGCCCCCTTCCGGAACAGCGTGCGAAGTGGATACGATGGGCGGATGCCCGAGCCGCCCACTCCTGTCGAGATCCAGCGCCTGAAGAAGCAACTCCTGAAGAAGGGGGCCGAGATCAACAGCAAGCTCACCGCGCTCCTGAACGGGCAGCAGGTGAACGTCGAAGGGCTGCTGGGAGGCGGCAAGCCGGGTCAGACACCGATCGAGCGGCTGCGCCGTTTCATGGCGATCGTCGACGCGAGCCTCCGCGCGATCCGCGCCGGGACCTACGGCCGCTGCGTGGGCTGCGGAGCCGGGCTGCCGTACGTCGAGCTCGAGCAGGTGCCCTGGATCGACACCTGCCCCACCTGCGCCGCCGCGGCGACCACCACGACCTGATCGCCTATTCCAGCAGTCGGTCGACCAGGATCTTGGGCGCTGTGCCAGTCACCAGCCCGAGCGAGAACGGCCGTACGTACTCGCTGCGCGTCTTCGCGCCGAGCTTCTTCCCCACCGCCGCCAGCGACAGCTCCCCCGACGGCAACCACTCGAAGTGGTACTTGCCCTCCGAGTCGGTGATCGCGAAGACGCGGCGGCCTTCGCCGGTGGCCATCACGCGCTGCCCGCCCATCGGCTTGCCGAGACGATCGGTGATCCGGCCGATCACCTTCACCGGCGTCCCGCTGTGGAAGCGGCGCTGGACGAACGGGACCGCGAAGATCCGGTCGAACCAGATCGAGACCGTGAACCACTGCTCCTCGCACGCCGCGTCGCCGGCGCACTCGTGGGTCAGCTTCATCACCGTGCCGGCCGCGCTGGTCTTGCGGTTCAGGCCGAGGCTGACCGCGAGGCGCTTGCCGTCGGAGACCCCCGGGATCGCGGCCGAGAGATCGAGCAGGAGGTCGAGCCGCGGTGGCGCACCGGAGGCGGGGACGTCGGCCAGCTCGTCGCCGATCTCGAAGCCGGCGCCGTCGCCGTACTGCCACTCGCCGAACAGCGACGCTCGTCCGCGCTCGGGCAGCGCCGTCGCTGAGCCGAGCGGGTCCACCTTGAGCAGCATCTGGCAGGTGGACGCCGCGAGCCGCGCCCCGCCCACGTCGCCGCCGTCGCTCGCCGCGCACGCCTTGACCTTGCCGAGCGGCACCAGCAGCGGCGCCCCCTTGAGATCGATCCGCCAGCTCCCGACGCCCGCCGCCGGCTCCTCGACGGTGAGCTGCGCGTCAATGGCGACCATCAGCTCCAGCTCGCTGTCGCTCGGCCCCTTGGCCTCCGATTCCCAGCGCCCGCCGGCCGGCACCGAGACCGTCAGCGCGTCGTTGAAGACCAGTCCGCCCTTCGCGCCCGCGAGGGTGGTGAGCGCGATGCCGAAGCGATCGCCCGGCTCGATCCACGAGCGCGATCCGTTCCCCGGCGGCACCGCAACGTAACCGAGCGGCAGGGCGGCGATCGACACCCGCCTCGGGGCGCATGCCGCGCTGAGCTTCTTCTCGATCAGCTTGAGCGCCGTCGCGGCCTCCTTCGCCGCGCTCTGGTGCTTCGCCTTGGTGGCGTCGGCGAGCGTCGACGAGAGCTGCTCCTCGACGGTGAGCGCCGCCCTCCACCCGGCCGCCTGGGTGCGCAGATCGCCGCACTCGGTCGCCAACGCCACGCCGGAAGGCCCGAGGGCCAGCGCGAGAACAGCCGCCCCGCCGAGAAGGTTTCTCACGGCTTCACCCCGAACCCGATCCCGAGCTGGTCGCATTTGTACCCTTTCTGCATCGCCAGGTCCTTGCACACGGCAGCGTCGAAGGTCAGCTGCTGGTCGCAGTGCCCGCCGTCCTTGACCGCGCTGTGGACGCGCGCCGTCCCGCGCACCGAAGTCGGCGAATTGACGTAGCCGAGCGGCTTGCCATTCAGCTCGGTGATGAAGTCCGGGCGGGTCGCCTCGGGCCCGACGTAGGTGTAGAGCTTGTTGTCGCCGCACTTGTTGGTGCTCAGGCGATAGAGCGGCGCGGTCCCCGCGAGCGGCGACGCGAACAGGCGCAAGGTCACGCCGGTGGCCACGTAGCCGCCCGGCGCCTTCTCGCTGTAGAGGAGGTAGGTGTGGGTGTCGTCGCTCTGCGAGTACCACTCGGTGACGGTGAGCGTGCGCGGGTAGGGGCAGTCGGCGTCCTCGGTGCCGGCGCACTGGAGCGGGCAGCAGCCGTCGTCGATCCCGCACACCGCGGCGCCGCACGCGCGGTAGCTGACGCGGGTGGCCCACATCAGATCGCCCGCCGGATCGGCGGCCTTGCTGCTGAAGAGGATCGTGCAGCCGTCGGCGCTGACCGACACGCGCTTGCCGCGCGCGAGATCGAGCCCGGTGATGAGGGTGGCGCTGCCCGTCGGTGTGCCGAGGTTGTCGAGGTGGACGAAGGCGGGCTCGGGGCGGCTCGGCACCGCGGTGTTGATCGCGTAGAGGCTCAGTCCGCCCTTGCCCACCGACGGGGAGGTCCATACGCCCTGCACCGGCAGCCCGCCCAGGATCGACGGGGGCTCGAAGGGATCGCTCGACGCCGGGCGGGCGGCGAGGAAGACATGGGGAAACGGATCGCCGGGTGGCGGCGAGGTGCGATCGCTGTGGAAGTAGAGGCGCTTGCCATCGCCGGTGAGGGTCGGGTGCTCATCGCGCGCCATCGGCAGGGCGAGGCCGGTGCCGGGGATCGGATCGGGGAACGAGAACATCTGCATCGCGAGCGTGCTGGCGAGGAGGTTGGTGTCGAACGCGCTGTCGCGGTCGGAGGAGAGGAAATAGGTCTTCCCGTCGAGCGTCAGCGGATCGAGGTCGTCGGCCGGACTGTTGAGCGGCTTGCCGAGCGACTTCACCATCGCGAACGGGGTCTGCGGATCGTTGGAGAGGCGGGTCGCCTGGTAGATGTCGAGGCCGCCCAGGCCGCCCGCGCGATCGGAGGCGAAGAGGAGGGTCATTCCGTCGGAGGTCAGGTAGGGCGATTCGTCGTTGGCCTTGGCCTCGTTGATCCCGGGGATCGGCACCGGTGGGGCGAATTGCGGCACGTAGGTGATATTGGAGAGGACGTCGTTGCAGGAGAGGCAGAGGCCGGCGGCGCAGTAGTTGCCGAGCTTGCACTCGATGAACGCCTTGCAGCTCTTGGCGCACTGGACGCCGTCGCAGAGGAAGGGATCGCACGGGGTGTTGGTGGCGACGCACTGGCCCTTCACGCACGCCTGCACCGTCTGCACACCGAACGCGCAGCTCTGCGCGGGGCAGACCTTCGGCGTCCCCTTGCAAATCCCCGCTTCGCACTTGCCGTTCTCGCTGCACGGGTCGGAGGGAGTGCACGAATCGCCATCCTTCAGGCAGCCGATTCCGCCGTCCGGAACCATGTCGAGGCAGGTTCCGGCGAGGCTGCCGGCCGATCGGGTGAAGCGGAAGCCGCCGGCGCAGCCGGGGTCCACCGCTGCGCAGTGACCGCCGATGCAGTGATCGCCGGCCGCGCAGCGCGTGTCGTCACCGCCGCAGGTGAAGGTCTTCTCCGGAAAGCAGCCGGAGAGGGCGAGCGCAGCGACGAGGAGGAGCCACTTCACAGCGCACCGCCGAAGGTGGAGGGCGCGCGCGGATCGCGACCGCTCGGCACGGCCCTCGGTGGTGGCGGGTCGGGTGGGCGCGCGTGCAGGACGAACAGGATCACGCCGGTCAGGAGGGCCACCCCTGCGACCGCCGCGAAGCCCACCCCGAGGCCGCTGTAGAGCGTGCCGCTGTCGACCGCGGAGAGGAACTGCCCCTCGCTGCGCGCGCCGTCGGCATCCTTGGAGGCGCTCGCGCGCAGACCGAACATCGCGCCGGCGCCGCCGCCGAGGGCGAGCCCGCCGATCGCCATCGCCCAGCCGGCCTTGCTGGTGTGCCACCCTCTCGCCGGCGCCGGGCCGACCGCCACCACCGGGGCCACTTCGGTGGTCCCGAGCTTCTTGCCCGAGAGGACGGCGATGCGCCCCCGCACCTCGCCCGCGTCGCCCGCGTCAGGCACCTCCTTGAGGTAGCGCTCGTAGGTCTCCACGGCGCGCGCGCTCTCGCCCATCTCCTCCTGGCAGAGCGCCATCTCGTACCAGCGCTTCGGGTCGGCCTTGACCTTCTGGGCCTCCTCGTACTCATGGATCGCCTCGGCGAAGCGGCGCTCCTCCTGCAAGCGCTTGGCCTCGCCGGTGTGAAAGGCGGCCTGAAGGTCGGCCAGGTGCTGCCGCATCTGCACCGATTCGATCGCCTCGCCGATCGCATCGAGGTAGCGCTGATAGGAGGCGATCGCCGCGCGCAGCTGCCCGAGCGCCTCCTGGCACTCCGCGAGGTGGAGGACGTTCTCCGCCGACGGGTAGATTGCCTGCGCGGCCCCGAACTCCGGTAGCGCCTCCTCGAATCGCCCTTCGCCCTCGAGCGCCACGCCCTGGTCGAAGTGGACCTTCGCCTCGCGCGCCTCGGTGCTCGGTTTCCCCGCGAAAGCCGCTCCCGAGAGCAGCGCCACCCAGATCATCAGCCCACGCATGATCGCGCAGAGTAGCAATAGTGCAGGGGTCCGCGATAGTCTCGGCAAATGACACTCCGCACCCCGGCGATCCTCCTGCTCCTCGCCTCCTCGCCCGCCCTCGCGCGCCCGCCGCGGCCGCAGCTCACCGACGCGGCCAGGGCGCTGCTGGGCAAGGGCGGCCTGTTCCTGGTGCCCCAGGACAACCTCGCGCTGCCGCTGGTCGCGAATGGCAAGCCGGTGCCGTTCTTCGCGCCCGCGCCGCAGCGGCTGGAGGTGATCTCCGCGGCCCCGACAGGCGAGGCGCTCCTGCTCGCCGACGGCGACGCCTACCGGGTGCGGGGCGACGTGCTGGAGCTGGTCGCACCATCGGTGGGCGCCCAGGCAGCGGCCTCCGCCGACGGCAAGGTGCTGGCCGGGATCGAGGACAAGAAGCTCCTCAAGATCACCCTCGTCGGCGGCGCGCCACGGATGATCAAGTACAAGCGGCCGGGGCGCTGGGAGCTGGAGCGTCCCTACCTCTCCCCCGACGGCGCGTGGACGCTGGTGACGCTCCGCGATTTCTCGAATCCCAACCTCGACGAGCTCTATTTCCTCGCCTTCGAGACCCGCACCGGCGTGCCGGAGGAGGAGATCGCGCTCTCGAAGAGCTTCGTTCCCGGGGTGCTCCGGCAGCCGCTCGATCCCGGGCAGGTGCTGATCCAGATGCAATCCCAGTCGATGGCCGACGACGGCGTACCGGTGCTGACGGAGGCCGGGCTGGTGGTGTTCGACTTCAAGACCCGCAAGCTGACCGCCGCGCCGCCGTCGGTGCGTCCGGGCCTGGCCTCGGCCAAGGGGCGCTACACGCTGCTCCCGGGACCGCCGGTGTGGGGCGACGGGCGCCAGTGCAGCGGGGACGAGTCGCAGGTCTTCGACGGGACCAAGCGTCCGAGCGCCTTCCGCATCGCCGAGGGCTCGGTGGTGAGCGGGCTCGACTTCCTGCCCGACGAGCGCGCCCTGATCGCAGCGGTGGTCGACCTGAAGGGCTGCAAGAGCCGCGGCGTGCTGATCCCGCTCGCGGGGGACGTCGCACCTGCCAAATGGCCCCCCTTCGCCCTGCCCCCGCTCCACGACGGAAAGATCTCGGGGCGCGTCATTCATCCGCTCGCGCTCCCCGCCAAGGCGCCCTGACCGGGAACGGAAACGGGAACGCTGACTTCCTTTGCCGCGTCAGCGGAGTTGTCTCGGCGGGAGCCGAGGGAAACCGGAACGGAAACGAAATTGCGCGGCCCGATCGGCAATGATAACGGGCGCTTGAAACCGCCAAGGAAGGGAGGCGCCAGCATGCCACGAGCGAAGAAGAGCGTCGGAGCGCAGGGGGCCGCTCCCATCGACACGGCCGATCTCCTCGCGCTGCTGAGCCCCGAGCGGAGGCAGGCGCTGCTCGAAGAGGCGCTCGGCAGCCGCGTGCGGGGGCTGTTCCAGGAGCATCAAGATTCCACCTTCGGTGCGCTGGTCCGCGCCCTCACCGGCGACACCCGATGGGAGCTGCTGCGCCGGGTGCCGTTCGCGGCCGTGCTGCGCGCCCAGGGGGGTGCCGCCGCGGCCTCACCACCGACCAAGGCTGCGCGCCGCCGCGGGAGGAAGACCCAGGTCGATGCGAGCGTGCTCGAGACGCTCCTCCAGTTCATCAAGAAGACGCCCGGCCTGCGCAGCGAGGCCATCCAGAAGCGCGTCAGCCTCGATCCCAAGGTGATCAAGCTCGGGCTGTCGAAGCTGCGCGACCAGAAGCTCGTCACCACCAGCGGGCACAAGCGCGCCACTACCTACGCCGCCAGCTGATCGCTCCGGCTGTCCGGCACCGGGTTCCCGGCTCATGGTATCCTGCGGGCGTGCAGGCGATGCACCGGACCCCGTACCAGCTCCTTTTCCTCTCCCTCCTGTGTGGCTGCGGCCAGAGCGGCGGTCCCACGCTCGAGCCGCTGCGCCCGGTGACCGGCGCCGTCGGTGTCGAGCTCAGGATCCAGCTCACCGCAACCTCCGGCGGCGCGATCGAGTTCGACTACAGCGCACCCGATCTGCCTGATCTGAAGAGCCGCAAGCTCGCCCCTGGCATCACCGTCTACGCCGCGGGCGCCGCCGTGTTCCGCTGGACCCCGATCGCCGAGGACGTCGGCCCCCACGAGATCGACTTCATCGCCACCACCGATCGGGAGCGCGCGGTGGCGCCGGTGGTGGTCACGGTGCTCGCCGGGCTCGACGCGGCGCCGGTGTTCCGTGTGCCGGTGGGCGAGGGGACCACGCTCGAGCTCGGGCGCAACCCCTGCGCGGAGGTGGACGTGCTGGTCGAGGACACCGACTCCACCGAGCTCGAGGTCGGGCTCGAGCCACCGCTGGTGCCGAACGCGGACTACGCCCCGGCGACTGCGACCACCGGCTCGCTGCGGTTTTGCCCCTCGCCCGAGCAGATCGCAAAGACCAACCTCTACGCCCTCACCCTGGTCGCCGACGACGGCAAGAACCCGCGGGTGTTCAAGCCCTACACGGTGGTGGTGCGGCCGCCGCCGATGGTGGTGTGCACCAGCAAGCCGCCGGTGATCACCACCGCCCCGCACGCCGACATCACCACCACCGGCAACCTCCACATCGCCGCGACGATCAGCGATGATCTCGGCGTCTTCGCCTCGCGCGTGCTGTGGTCCACCACGCCTCCGGCCAACCCGAAGCAGCCCGATCTCGGGGCGTTCCAGCCGCTCCCGCTCGGGCGCAAGACGGGCGATGGGAAGTCGGGGGCCTACGAGGCGGTGATCCCGAATCCGGTGGTGACCTCGCCCTCCGGTGCGACGAAGCGGATCTACTACGTGGTGGCCGCCTTCGACGACGACATGCCCCAGGGTTGTGCGCACCAGACCGTGAGCCCCGGGATGGGCGTGTTCTCGTTCCTGGTGACGCGGCCATGAGACGCGCTCTCGGCTTCGCGGTGTGCGCCGCGCTTCTGTGCGCCGGCTGCGCGGCCGCCCCGACCCCACCGCAGATCGACCCCGGGCTCGCCGACCTCTCGCTCGCGGCGATCCACCCGGTGGTGGTGCTCCCCGGGAGCGTCCTCGATCTGGTCGGCAAGAGCTTCGTCGACGAGGACTCGGGCCTCGCGCTGCTGCTGGTCGATGGCACCTTCATCCCCGAGGTCGGCCGCGGCCGGCAGATCCATGTGATGCTTCCGGCGCGCTACGTCGACGCCACCCACCTGCGGGTCGAGGCCGAGAGCGGCTTCTGGAAGGTGCTCGGCGGCGAGGTGGGGCGCTTCTCGGGCACCGGGGTGGTGGCGATCGACAGCGCGATCGATCACAGCCGCCACACGACCGGCCCCGCGCCGATCGAGCTCAAGCTGGTCACCGTGCTGGCGCCCAAGCTCGACGCCGCGGCGGGCGGGTCGATCTACGTGAACCAGCCGATCCAGGTCACCGGCGATGGCTTTCTCCTCGGTGGCGGGGAGGGCGAGACGCGCGCGGTCCTCGACGGGTGCTTCCTCCCGAGCGGCGTCGCCGGGCCGTGCGACCAACAAGGGAAAGTGGGAAAGAAGGTCACCGGCGTCGAGCTTCCGGCGCGTCCGGCCGCACCGTGGGATCGCGCGCACGCCCTGTTTCCGTTCGCCCCCGCGATCGCCGGCATCCACCCGGGCAACTTCACCGGCACGGTGCGCCTCCGCAACGTCCCACCGACGGGGATGGCCGCGGTCTCGGGCGACGCCCCGCTGGTGGCGACGGTGCAGAAGCCGGCGATCACCAAGTTCAGCCCGACCGCGGCCAGCCTCGGGCAGTACGTCGACATCACCGGCGGCGGCTTTGTCGGCGGCACGCCCGGAGCGGTCACCCTGATCCACATCGTCGGCAAGTTCACCGTCGAGGGGACGACGATCTCGCGGCCCACCGATCTGGCCCTCGTGCCGCGCTTCGAGGGCGGCGGGAAGCTGCGCTACGTGCTCGACGAGGCGGACGAGCTCGGCCACCTGATCGACCTCCGGCAGATCGCCGGCACCTTCACCGGCACCGCCGAGCCGATCATCCTCGCCGGGGGCGAGCAGGAGATCGGCGCACCGACGCAGGTGCAGCTCGGGATCTCCCACGTCCGGCAGGTGGTGTACGTGAACTTCCAGCCGTCGTACGTGCAGGGGCTGCGCGCCTTCGGGCTGTTCGCCGCGGATCAGCGGGTGCGGGAGCGCGTGTTCGCCGTCGCTGCGCGCGACTACGCCGGGGTCAACGTGGAGTTCCGCAGCGCGCCCCCGAAAGACTTCGCGCTGTACGCGCAGGTGGACATCGGCGGCCTCGATCCGAACAACCTCGGCCTGCTCGGCTACGACAACACGCCGGGCAAGGACGTCGGCAACTCGCGCCTCTTCGACCGCATCGGCGGGGTGAACGCGGCGACGCAGGAGGACGGCTTCCCCGGCTACGGCGGCGTGTTCAGCGAGCAGTTCCTCGGCTTCTCGCGCCACCCGCCCTCGTCGGTGGCGAAGCTCCCGTTCGACACCGATCGCTTCGACCAGGTGTTCGACAAGTTGCGCGCCGAGCACGGCGGCGGCCCGGCGACCCCGCTGGAGGTGGCGTCCGCGGCGAGGCTCGGCGACGGCAAGCCCTGCCCCTCGCAGACGCGCGAGATCCAGGTGGCGTGCGGGATCTTCGTCCTCGGCAACCTGATCGGCGGGACGATGACCCACGAGACCGGCCACTCGCTCGGCCTCGCCAACCCCGACGGCGATGGCTTCCACACCATGGGGGACCTGCCGAATCGGCTGATGGAGGCGGGCGGTGATCGGCCGTTCGAGGAGCGGGCGGAGCTCGACGGGCAGGGGCCGTCGCGCTTCTGCGACAGCGAGTGGAGCTACCTGAAAAAACTCCTGCCGGCGCCGGATGGACCGACGGTGAACCGGCCGCCCTGCAACTGATCGGCGACGCGGACGGGAACGGGAACGGGTATGCTGCCGATCGGTGCGCTACCTCCCGTCGCTGCTGGCGGCCGTCCTCGTCTGCGGGGCCGCTCCCGCTCGCGCCGACTTCTTCTCGCAGTCGCCCGGGCCGCTCGCCGAGGCCCATCGCGAGCTCGACTCGTCGGACCAGTGCGGGAAGTGCCACACCGACGGGAAGGCCCTCTCGAATGAGAAGTGCCTCGCGTGCCACGATCCGATCCGCCGCCGCATCGCCGAGGGCCGCGGGCTGCACGCCGGCGAGCGCGCCGCGGGCAAGCAGTGCTTCCTCTGCCACACCGATCACAAGGGCCGCGGGCGCGACATCCTCGGCTTCGCCACCGTCGGTGGACGCGAGCGCTTCGATCACGCGATCACCGGCTGGCCGCTCAGCGACAAGCACGCCCGGGTGGCCTGCGCGAAGTGCCACACCGGCCGCTCCTTCCTGAAGGCTCCGGCGGCGTGCGAGGGCTGCCACAAGTCGCCCCACGGCGATCTCCGCCCGCCCCTGAAGAAGTGCGAGCGCTGCCACGACGCCGCCTCGTGGAGCCCTCTCGCGCGGATGGACTTCGATCACGACAAGCCGGCCGACGCGCGCTTCGCCACCGACGTCAAGCACGCCGCCGTGCCCTGCTTGAAGTGCCACGAGAAGTGGGTCTTTCGCCCGCATGGCGGCTTCGCCGCGCCCGACTGCACGCCCTGCCACGACAACGTCCACGGCGACTCGCTGTTCGGCAAGAAGAAGTGCGCCCTCTGCCACACCTCGAAGGCGGCGTGGACCGCGGTGCGCTTCGACCACGCCCGTCAGACCCGCTTCCCGCTCGAGGGCGTGCACGCCCAGAAGACCTGCGCCACCTGCCACACCCCGCAGTCGCGCGCCAAACCCGACAAGCAGTGCACCGCCTGCCACAAGGACGTCCACCGGGGCCGCTTCGGATCGATCGGCGACTGCGGCTCCTGCCACGGCGCCGCGACCTGGACCGGCGACCTGCGCTTCGATCACCGCGCGCGCACCCGCTTCTCGCTCACCGGCAAGCACGGCGAGGTCGATTGCCGTCGCTGCCACCGCGGCGATACCCCCACCGAATGGGAGCGCTTCGACGCCACGGAGATCGGCTGCATGGGCTGCCACCAGCACCAGAACGTCCACAAGAAACAGTTCAAGGACGCCGAGTGCCTGCGCTGCCACAAGGCCGCCGGGGTGAACCGCTTCAAGAAGGCCGCCGTCGAGCAGTTCCATGGGGCGGATACCCGCTTTCCGCTCACCGAGGGCCACGCCAAGGTGGCGTGCGAGAAGTGCCACAAGAACGACGTCTACCAGGGCACCCCGACGGTGTGCGGCCCGGCCTGCCACGCCGACGACCTCCACAAGGGCGCGCTCGGCGAGAAGTGCCTGCGCTGCCACGAGGGCGGGCACTGGGCGGCCACCAGGTTCGATCACGATCTCAGCGGCTGGCCGCTCCTCGGGCACCACCAGGAGGCCTCCTGCGACGGCTGCCACGCCGATCGCAAGTTCAAGCCCACGCCCCGTCGCTGCGCGGTGTGCCACAAGCAGGACGACGCGCATCAGGGCACGCTCGGCGATCGCTGCGAGGGCTGCCACTCGCCCACCGGGCGCTCGGTGTTCGATCACAACGATCCGAAGGCGGTGGGTCGCTTCCGTCTCGAGGGTCAGCACCTGATGGTGCGCTGCAAGGCCTGCCACCCGACGACGATGTTCCAGCGCGCGCCCAAGAAGTGCGAGGGCTGCCACGGCGAGCCCAAGGCCCACCTCGGCCAGCTCGGCACCGCCTGCGCCGGCTGCCACGATGCCTCGTCGTGGCGCACCATCCGCACCGGCCACGACACCGCGGCGTTCAAGTTCGGGGGCGCGCACGATCGCCTGCGCTGCGAGAGCTGCCACCCCGGCGGGAAGCCCCTCCGCGGCACCTCCGAGGTGTGCGTCGCCTGCCACCGCAACGACGACATCCACCACGGCAGCCTCGGCCCGCGCTGCCTCGACTGCCACACCCAGGAGAGCTTCGGCGCGCCGCGCTTCTTCCACGAGCGCGTCGGCTGCGACCTGCGCGGGCTGCACCGCACCCTGCCGTGCAACGACTGCCACACCGGCGGCCACTTCGCCGCGGTCGCGCCCTCCTGCGTCTCCTGCCACCGGGGCGACGCGATCCGGGCGGCCACCTCCAATCCGAAGGCGGGCGGCCCCGCGCACGCCGGCTACCGCGACTGCGAGCTGTGCCACAACGTCAACTTCTTCGTGCCCGCGCCCCGTCCCGCCGGCAGCGGCAGCGTCTGCCGATGATGCAGGTGCACCACAAAATAGCATTTCATGGTGCGATCGCAAAAATAGCCCTGCTGTGCCTGCTCGCGTCGCCGGCGCGCGCCGATGTCCGGGGCCGGATCGCCCTCTCGTCGACCTTCCTGACCGAGGAGAGCGAGCGGAAGGGCGCCGAGAGCGACGCCTCCAACGCCACCCTCTTCTACGGCGACCTGCGCGGCGTCCTCGAGGGGCGGCGGCTCGCCGGGGGCGTCGAGTTCAAGGGCGACTTCCGGCTCCGCCTCACCGGCAACTTCGACGAGGCGGCGGCGCTGATCGGCCAGGCGCAGACCACCTCGCGCGGCTATGCGGGCGGGCGCGAGTACGATCTCCGCGAGCTGTGGATCGGCCGTCGCGGCCAGTCGGTGGACCTCCACGCGGGGCGCCTCATCCTCCGCGAAGCGGACGCGCTCACCCTCGACGGCGTGCGCCTCGGCTGGCGCTTCCACCCGGCGTGGCGCGCCACCCTCTTTGGCGGCCTCCACCCCAGCCCCTTCTCGCGCTCCCTCGGCGACGACTACCCATCGCTCGCCCTGGGCTTCGGCGCCGACCTCGCCTACTCCCACCCGCGCATCTGGGGCTCGGCTGCGGTGGCGGGGATCTGGCTCGACGGCCCCGACGACGGCGGTCCGATCGATGGCAAGAAACCCGCCGCGATGCCTGGCCGGACCGAGCCGGCGCGGGCGTTCCTGGTCTGGTCGAACTACCTCCGCGCCGCCGACTGGCTCTCGCTCTACCACGATCTGGTCCTCGACGTCGCGGGCGCGGCGGGGGTGCAACTCACCCGCGCCGACGCCGGGGTCCACCTCCAGGCCGGTCGCCTCCGGATCGCCGCCGGCTACGGTCACCTCTCGTCGCTGGCGCTGGAGCTCTACCTCGCGCGCCTGCTCAATGACCGCAAGAACTTCCTCCCCGGCACCGTCGAGAACAACCTGATCGTCCAGCGCACCGCGCGCGACGAGGGGCGGCTGCGTCTCGATGTCCGCCTCGCGAAATCGACGCTTTACGCCGAAGGGCGGGTGCGGCGCCGCGCGCTGATTGACCCAGGCGACGATCCGAACTTCAAGGACGTCGCCCCCGGCCTGGCGTGGGATCTCACCCTCGGCGCGCGCAGCGACGGCGATCTCGCCGGGCTGCGCCTCGGCGCCGCCTTCACCGAGATCACCGACTACCGCGCCGAGACCCAGCTCGTCGCCCTCGATCTCGGCCGCGACTTCTGGAAGGAGCGCCTCTCCTTCGACTTCGCGTTCGTGTGGGCGCACAACCGCGACGCGGCCGCCGATCCGGCGCTGAAATGCGACTCCACGATGTCCCCCTTCACCCTCGGCGCGGGCTGCTTCGGCCGCCGCAACGGCGAGGTCTACCAGGGCGGCGCCACCTTCGGCCTGCGCCCCGATCGCCACTGGTTCCTGCTGCTCGACTACCGCGTGGTGGTCGACGGCGCCGACGGCCAGCCGGCGATCCTCACCCACGTCGCCTTCGCACGCATCGAGGTGCGGATGTGACGCCACGGCGCTTGGTCCGACCCGCCGGCGGAGCTACGGTGGGTACAGTCGATGTACACGAGCCTGGAGGCGTGATGCCAGCCCCCAAGACGCGGAGGATCTGCGGCGCGACGCAGAGCGCGAGGCCGCCCGCGATGCCTTCGTCGCGCAATGCGACCGCCGCTGCATGGTAGGGCGACCGCCGATCGGATGCGTAGACAAGGACGTTGGTATCGACCAGCGCTTCGGCGGGTCGATGAGGCTCAGTCGACATCATCGTAGATCGACTCGCGTGTGCCTCCTCGACCAGCGCCGAGCGCGCCACCTCGGTGGTCTCCTTGGTGAAGATCTTGGGGATGTTCTGGGCGTCCTGGGTGAAGTGGAAGCGCCCGCCGCCGCGCTCGGCGATCATCGCCAGGAGGGTCTTGTCGGCGCCGGTGCCGAC
>SHYY01000163.1 GCA_009692555.1 Myxococcales bacterium | reverse complement strand
CCTTCGGCGAGTCGATTCAGGCGTCTCAGTCGATGTGCCATTCGCTGGCTCCCGCCGCCGCGGCCACCGCCTCCATCAGCGCGTACCCCTTGGCGTGCAGCTCGTCGAGCTCCGCGTCGACGTCGGACTGCACGACGATCGCCCCGCCCACCCCGAAAGAGACCTCGCCGGGTCGGACCACGAGCGTGCGGATCGCCATCGCGAGATCGACCGCGCCGTTGAAGCCGAGGAAGCCGATCCCGCCCGCGTACACTCCGCGCGGCGCCCCCTCGAGCTCGCCGATGATTCGCATCGCCCGGATCTTCGGGGCGCCGGTCATCGAGCCCCCGGGGAAGAGCGCGCGGAGGCACTCGACCGGCGCGACGCCCGGTGCGAGGCGGGCGCGCACGGTCGAGACGAGCTGGAGGACCGTCGGGTGAACCTCGACCGCCATCAGCTCCGGCACCGTCACCGACCCGACGGCAGAGACCCGCCCGAGGTCGTTGCGCACGAGATCGACGATCATGAGATTTTCGGCCCGGTCCTTTTCGCTCGCGGCGAGGTCGGCGGCGAGGCGACTCTCCTCGGCGACGTCCCGGCCCCGCCTTCGGGTCCCCTTGATCGGGCGGCTCTCGACGGTGCGATCGCTTCCGATGTGGACGAAGCGCTCGGGAGAGGAGGAGACGATCGCCGCATCGCCGAGGCGAAGAAATGCGGCGTAGGGGGCCGGATTGCTGCGGCGCAGCAGGCGGTGGAGATCGAGGGGGTCGATGTCGACCGCGCAGCCAACCTGGGTGGTGAGGCAGATCTCGTAGGTCTCGCCGTCGCGAAGGAGCCGGTGGATGCGGGCGATGTCGTTCCGGTAGCGCGCCTCGTCGCGGGCCATGCGGAAGCGGAGCGGCGCTCCCTCGCGGCGAACGACGGGCGGGGGCTCGGAGGCGGTGGCCAGGCGCGCGGCGCAGTCGTCCAGCCAGCGGGCGGCGTCGTCGCTGCCGCCCGCATCGAGGGCGATCAGGTTGACGGTGCGGGCGTGGTGATCGAACGCCATCACCCGCGCGGCCCGCATCAGCTGTGCGTCGGGGAGCGCGCCCTCTCTGCGCGGTCCCGGGCCGCCGCCGCAGTGCTCCTTGAGCTCGTAGCCGAGGTACCCGACCCAGCCCGACGACAGCTCAGCGGGCAACGCGCCCGGCTCCACCGCCTCGTCATCGAGCAGACGGGCGAGGGCACCGAAGGGATCCTCGTCGACCCGCTGCCCGTCGAGCAGGACGCTGCGCCCGGTGCAGGAGAAGAGCCGATCGCCTGCGCCGAGGTAGGAGAAGCGGCCCCGATCGGCGGCGGCGGTGTCGAGCCAGAAGGAGTACGGAAAGTCGCGAAGCAGCGCGTGGAAGGCGCGCTCGGGTTCGACCCAGGGAACGGTCAGGGTCAGCTCGCGACGGTGGGCGTGGCGGGGCACGGCGGTCCCCTCCCCCCTACCCTCTCCCGCGAGAGGGGGCCGATCCGCCTCCGCTGTTTCCGTTTCCGTTTCCGTTTCCGTTTCCGTTTCCGTTTCCGTTTCCGTGGCCGTTTCCGTGGCCGTTCTCGTCATCGGGCGGAGGAAGTTCGCCATCAGCGCGCGCCCCTGCTCGGTGAGGATCGATTCCGGGTGAAACTGCACGCCGACGATGCTGCGCTCCGCGTGGGCCAGCGCCATCACCAGCCCCTCCTCGCTCCACGCCGTGACCCGCAGCGACGGCGGCAACGACGGCCGGTCGATCACCAGCGAGTGGTAGCGCACCGCTTCGAACGGCGTTTCGATTCCCGCGAACAGCCCCCGGCCATCGTGATGGATGCGCGATCGTCGCCCGTGCATCGGCTCGGGGGCCCGGATGACACGCGCCCCGAAGGCGACCCCGATCGCCTGCAGCCCGAGGCACACGCCGAGCAGCGGCACGTCGCCGATCCGCGCCATGAGGTCGCTGCAGATGCCGATATCACCCGCGCACAGGGGGGTGCCGGGTCCGGGCGAGAGGATCACCCGCTCCGGCCACCAGCCGAGCAGCTCGTCGACGGTGGCCTCGTCGTTTTTCACCACCCGCGGCAACGCCCCGGTCAGCACGGCGACGAGCTGCGCCAGGTTGTGGGTGAACGAGTCGTAGTTGTCGACGAGGAGAACGCGCATGGGAGGCCACCTCAGGGCTCCTCCTCCTCCTCCGTCCGCGCCGCCGGCTGCTTCCCGACAACGGGCGTCACCAGCTTGCGAATCATCTCCAGGCACTCCTTCTCCGGCAGCGCCTGCTCGCGATTGAAGGCCAGCTTCGCCGCGGTGGCGTGCTCGAACTCGGCGTCGCTCAGGCGCCCGCGCTCGTGCATCCGCCGCAGGATCCTGTTGATGTAGATCTCCCACTTCGGGTCCGGGGCGCCGTGGCAGTAGTGCGTGTAGCGGCGCTTCGGGCTGGGCAGGATCGAGGAGAACCACGCCGACTCGCGGGGAGTGAGATCGCGCGCGTGCTTGTTGAAGTAGTGCCGCGCGGCGCGCCCGATCCCGTAGATCCGGGGGCCGAACTCGATCACGTTGAAATAGATCTCGAGAATCCGCTCCTTGGTCAAGCTGCGCTCGACGTACCAGGTGAGAAACAGCTCCTGCAGCTTGCGCGAGAGCGTCTTCTCCCTCGACAGGAGAACGTTCTTCACCATCTGCATGGTGATCGACGAGGCGCCGAGACGGAAATAGCCATTCTCGAGGTTCGATTTCAGGGCCGACCGGAACTCGGATGGAATGAATCCGTGGTGGCGCATGAAGGTCGAGTCCTCGGTGGTCATGATCGAGTTGACGAGGTGGGGCGAGATATCGCCGTAGGGCACGAAGTCGGGGTTGTCCGGCCCGGCGACGAAGGTCAGCCACTCACCGCCCGCCACCTCCGCAGCGTGCTCGAACGGCCCGGTGAGGCGCGCCGCACCGACGGTGGCCGGGGCGTCGAGCACCTTGCAGCCATCGATCCCGACGTTGCCGCCGAGCTCCACGCCGACGTTGAGGTCCGAGAAGTCGATCGCAGTGTGGAGATCGGTCTTGAAGAGCCCCTGCAGCCGGAAGCCCTGCAGCGCCGGCGTGAGCTCGGCCGGCAGCGCGAGCAGCGCGGTCTGGCACGGGACGGGCGCGATCTCGAGGTTGGCGCGAAGGGCCGGCTTCTTGCCGAGTCTCTCCACATCTGCGGTGATCGCCGCGTGGACGCCGCGGTAGTCGACCTCCGCGGCCTCGAGGTGGAGGGTGCGTGCGCGCGGCTCGAGGCGCCCCTTTCCCTTGGCCTCGAAGCCGATGTGGCGCACCGGATTCGGGCCGAGCATCGGGTGGAACACCGAGAGGCCGGAGAGGTGGAAGCGCCCGTCGAAGTCGACCGCGTCGTGGAGATGGCGCGGATCGTCCTTGTCGCCGAGGAAGCGGAGATCGATCCGTGCGTCGATCTCGGCGAGCTCCGGGTCGATCACCGGCGTGCCGGCGAGGATCGGCTTCAACTGGCCGAGATCGAAGCGGTTGGCGACCAGGCTCACCGCGCCGGTGCGCTGCCCGGGGTGGACCGTGCCCTTGGCGCTCCATAGCACGCGATCGACGCCGCCGTAGCCGCCCTTCAGGTCGATCTTCACCTCCGCGCGATCGGCGCCGTCGGGGGTGATGCCCCCCTCGACGCCGGTGAGGGTGAACCCCTTCCAGACGGTGAGCGCGCCGCCCTCGACGGCGATCGCCGCCAGTCCGTCGAGCTTGAAGCCCTTGGCCTCGAACTTCGCGCTCATCCGCGCCGCCTGCGCCGACGGTCCGGCCGCCAGCTTGACCTCCACGTCGGTCATCTCGGCGTGCCCCGGACCGTCGCGCCGCACCGCCGCTTCGAGGGCGCGCACCTCGACTGTGCCGAGGTCCTGGTCGTCGAGGGAGAGGCTGCCGGCGAGCACGCGAACCACCGCGGGGGCGCTGGTGGCACTTCCGCCGCCGCCGGATCCCTTGACCTCGGCCCGCGCGCGCAGCCGATCGAGGATCGAGGAGACGTTGTCGTCGCCCGACTCGCCGCGCACCACCTTCACCTTCGGGTGATCGAGCACCACCTCGTCGAGCACCACCCGCCCGCCGAGCAGCGGAAGCACCTGAAACCGCACCAGCGCGCGCGGGAGGACCACCGGATCGGGCGCGCCCGCGCCGTCGACCACCAGATCGGTGAGATCGACCCGTCCCCAGCGTACGGTCACGCCCCCGAGCCGCACGGCGCGCCCGATCCGCTCCTCGATCTTCGGGATCACGCTCCCCCGGATCACACGCGCACCGACGAGCGGAGCGAGCACCAGGACGAGCGCCGGCAGCGCCGCCAGGATGGCGATCGGGATCCACCAGCGACGACCCGGCCGGCGCATTAGCGGAAAGTCTAGCAGCAGGGAGGAGCGGCGAGAATTTCTTGGCTGGCTACTTCTCGGTCTTGCAGGAGAGCGCGTAGATCAGGATCCCGCCGGCGTGCTTCTGGCCGGCGACCAGCAGGACGCCGCCTTCGTCGAGGGAGAACATGGTGCGCGAGGTGCTCTTGCCGCCCTCGAGCTTGAACGAGCCGCGGACGAGGTGCTTGCCCTCGGGCGAGGTGGCGTGCTCGGCGAACAGCAGGCTCGCCTTCTGGCCGCCGGGCAGCGGGTATTCCGCGGCCGCGCTCGGCTGCAGGTCGCGCTCCTCGGTGGAGAGGAGCTTGAAGGTCTTCCACTCGCGGAACGGGGCGCGTGTCAGGCGATCCTTCAGCGGCGCGAGCTTCTCGTCGACGCCGCCCTCCTGCGGCAGCGCGTGGACCACCCGCAGGAGGCAGCGAGCGCCCGGCTCGTCGGCCCGGACGGGGCCAGCGGCGCACAGCAAGAGAGCCACAGCGACGGCAAGTCTCATGGACCTTCCTCCTCGTCGAGCCAGACCACGGTGCTGGTGCCCTCTCCCCGGGTCGCCGGGAGCCTGAGGACGGTCGCCGAGGCGCCGGTCACTTCGAGCGACTCGATCTCGCACTCGTCGGTCGCCGCCTCCGCCACGCCGCCGCCCCACGGCAGGGCGAAGAGCAGCACCGCCGCAGCCGCCGCGACCGCCGTCGAGAGCCACACCGAGCGCGATCCCAAGACGCCGCGTGCCCGCGAGCGCCACGAACGGGCGGCGCTGATCGGCGTGACCCCCGCCGTCGCTGGCGAGGCAGGCAGACGGGCCATGACCGCCGCCGCGATGTCGAACCCGGCCGCCTCGGCTTCGAGGGTGTTCCGGAGCGCCGCGCCGACCTGCTCGATCGCCGCGAGACGAGCACGATCCTCGTCGGACAGCCCCGCCTCCACGCGCGCCCGCTCGTCGGCGGCGAGATCGCCGTCGTGAAGCCGGTGCAGCCGCCTCGGATCGCCTGGTTCCATCATTTCGCCTTCACTGTTGACGATCACCCGAGAGCGCGGACCCTCGTCCATCCCCTTCGACGAACGAGCGGAGCATTTCCTGCATTTTTTTTCGCGCGTGGAAGAGGCGCGACATCACGGTCCCCTGGGAGCACTCCATGGCGTCGGCGATCTCCTTGTAGGACAGGCCCTCGACCTCGCGCAGGATGATCACCGCGCGATGCTTGGGCGACAGCTGATCGAGCGCCGCCAGAACCTGGCCGCGGATCTCCTGGTCGTCGAGCGCGCGCGCCGGGTCGAAGCCGAGGCGGTGGGGCGAGACCTCGCTGGCACCCCCGTCGTCATGCGCGGCGTCGTCCTCGAACTCCACCTGGGCGATCCGCTTGGCCCTCCGCGTGCGGTCGATGCACAGGTTCATCGCGATCCGGTAGAGCCAGGTGTAGAAGCCGGACGCGCCCTGGAAGTCGCCGAGGTGCTGGTAGACCTTGATGAAAGCGTCCTGCACCACGTCCTTCGCCTGGTCGGAGTCGCGCAGCATGGCGAACGCCATCCCGTAGATCTTCCGCTGGTAGCGCTCGACGAGGCCGCGGAAAGCAGCCTGGCTGCCGGCGCGCGCCTCCTCGACGAGCTGATGATCGCCGACACTCCGACTAGGCGGATCCACGGGGGCAGTCACTGATGAGGGAAGTGGGGGGCGGCGCCACCAAACCCGAAACGTGGGGGGGGTACGTTCGAGCCCAGGGTGCCGCCCCCCGGCAACATGAATAGCTGCTAGGAAAAAAAATGCAAGCGACTTTTTGGAGTATCAAGTAAGCCATCTGGATGGGCTCGATGGGCGACCAGGAAAAGCTGGCCTTGTTCCTCGGCGCCGTGCGGCGACGGCTGCGGCTGCAGGGGACCGTCGAGGCGGGGGCGATCGTGGTGGCGGTCGGCGCCGGTGCGGCGCTGGTGCTGCTCTGCGGCGCCGCGCTGCTGGGACCCTCGGCGGTTTGGCGCACCCTCGGCTGGCTGCTCGGGCTGGGCGCGATCGCGGGTCTGGCACGGGCGGTGGCGCTGCCGCTGGCGGCGTGGCGGCGCGACGAGGCGGTGGCGCGCTTTGTCGGCGAGCGGACCGGCACCGGCGATCTGTTCCAGTCGGCGACTGAGCTGGCGGCGACGCTCCCTGCCCTCGAGGCCGAGCCGGTGGTCTCGGCGGAGCTGGTGCGCGCGCTCTTGCGGGCCGCGGCCTCGCGGGCGCGCCAGCTCGATGTGCACGCGCTGGTGGACCTCCGGCGAGCGCGGCGAAGGAGCGGGCTGGCAGCGGCGGTGCTGGCGGCGCACCTCATGACGGGGCTCCTCCTACCGGGCCTTTGGCGGCGTGGCTTCGCGGCGCTCGGCGCGGAAGGTGTGGCCCTCGACGCGGCGAGCGAGCCGATCCTCGGCGACGTCGAGCTGACCTTCACCTACCCGAAGCACACCGGGCTCCCGGAGCGGGTCATCCCGGGGACCTCGGGCGCGGTGCTCGCTCCGCCTGGAACGCGCGTGGACCTGCGCGCCCGCGCGCTCCTGCCGGTGGACTCGGCCGAGCTGATGATCGAGGACGGCGCGGACAAGGTGCTGGCGCGCCGCCCGGTGACCGTGAAAGCGGGCGCGCTCGCCACCTCGTTCACCGTCGCTCAGCCGGGCGGCTACCGGTTCGCGGTACAGCCCCCGTCGGGACGGGCGGTGCGGGAGGCCGATCTCCACCGCATCGACGTGGAGCCGGACCGGCCGCCGCGGGTCGATCTCGCCGCGCCGGCCGACGATCTCGAGGTGGCAGGGCCGCGCAGGGTGGAGCTCGCCTGGTCGGCCGACGACGACTACGGGCTCGGTGATCTCGATCTGGTGTGGCGCGCGGCGACGGGCGACGAGCCCGAACAGAGGCGGCAGGTACGCGCCGCGGCGAGCGGGCGGACCGCCTCGGGCAAGTTCGAGTGGGACCTCGCCGAGCTCGATCTCAAGCCGGGTGTCCGCGTCGCCTACCGCCTCGAGGCGAAGGACAACGACGACGTCTCGGGGCCGAATATCGGCCGCTCGCGCACCCTCCACGTGCGCATCTACTCGCCCGCGGAGAAGCACGCCGAGCAGCTGGCCAGCGAGCAGGCGCTGGTCGACCACGCGGTCTCGCTGCTGGCGGATCGGATCGACGCCGATCGCTTCGCGCTGCTGCCGGACGTGGAGTCGGCGGCCACGCTCGCGCCGACCCGCGAGCTCGACGACTGGAACGGTGTCCACGGAAAGAGCGAGGGCTTCCTCGGCGAGCTCGGGAAGGTGGCCGCGGAGCTGGATCGCGATCGACTGGCGCCGAAGGATCTCAAGCCGTCGCTGATCGGGATCCAGGAGCGACTCGGGAAGCTGGTGCGCGACGAGACGGTGCGGCTGCGCGAGCTCAAGGATCGCGGCCATCGGCTGGATCTCACGTTGCTGGCGCTACAGCCCCTGCGCGACGGCAACCCGCGCCACGTCGGCGAGCTGGAGCGCGACGTGCTGCTGCTCGACGATCTGATCAGCCGGCAGCGGATGGAGGAGCTGCTGGCGGTCGCCGACGCGATGACGCAGGCGCGGGATCGGCTGAAGACGCTGCTCGAGCAGTTCAAGAAGAGCGGCGCCGAGTCGCTGCGGAAGGAGATCGAGCGAGAGATCCGCGCGCTCGAGCGCAAGCTGGCGGAGCTGGCGGAGAAGGCGTCGCGCCTCGCGGGCGACGTGCCGGACGAGTTCCTCAACCGCGAGGCGATGGGCGACAATGACCTCGGCAAGCGCCTGGACGCGATCAAGGAGATGCTCGCCCGGGGCGAGGTGGACCAGGCGATGGCGGAGCTCAAGCGGCTCTCCGCGTCGCTGGACAAGATGGTGGGGGCGATGGAGTCGGAGCTGAAGGGGTTCCGCGGGGAGCGCTTCTCGGCCGAAGAGAAGGCGCTCTCGGAGCTCGAGAACAAGCTCGCCGATCTCGAGCACGACGAGCGGCAGATGCAGTCCGACACCGAGGAGGTGCGGGCGGCCCAGAAGCAGCGGGCCGAGGAGCTGATGCGCGGTCGCGTGGAGGCGTTCCTGAAGGGGGCGCGCGAGCAGGCGGCGGAGATCCGGCGGCGGATCGCCGAGGTCGACCCGCAGGCGCTGTCGCTGTTCGATCAGGATCAGCTCGACCGCGCCAAGCGCCGCAGCGACGATCTCGGGCGCGCGCTCGAGCAGCCCGATCTCGATCAGGGGCGGGCGATGGCGGAGCAGACCGCGGAGGGGCTGGAAGGCCTCTCGCGGGCGCTGCGGGGCCGGGAGCAGCGGCAGTGGGAGGGCATGAAGCAGGCGGTGCGGAAGGCGCGCGAGCAGGTCGATGAGACGGCGGCGGCGGCGCGCAAGCTGGCCGAGGAGATCCGGCGGATCCTCCCCGCGCCGGGCGAGCTGATCGGGCCGGGCGACAAGAAGCGGCTCGATGACCTCAAGGGGCGGCAGGCGGCGGCGAGGCAGCGCACCGAGGAGGCGCGGCAGTCGCTGGAGAAGAACAGCCGCGAGGCCGGCGCCTCCATCGGCGACGGGCTGAAGCAGGCGGCCTCGCACATGGAGCGGGCGGAGGAGAAGCTCGGGCGAGGCGATCCGCAGGGCTCGGTGGGCGAGGAGGGGCAGGCGGCGGATCAGCTCCACCAGGTTCGCGAGCAGGTGCGCGAGCAGAGGCGGCCGCGCCCCGGAGGAGCGGGGCCCGGCGCGGGCGGTGGGAGCAAGGAGACGGTGAAGATCCCCGGCGCCGACGAGTACCGCGCCCCACGCGAGTTCCGGCAGGACCTCCTCGACGCGATGAAGCGCGAGGCGCCGAAGGACTACAAGGAGCAGGTGAAGCGCTACTACGAGGAGCTGGTGCGATGAGGGCGTTGGCGCTCCTGGCGGCGCTTGTTGCGATGCAACATGACGCGGCGGCGGCCGGGCTCACCGACGGGGCGAATCGCCTGATCGATCAATGGCGGATCGACGAGGCGGCGCGGGAGACGGCCGCGCTGCTGCGCGATCACGGGGGCGATCCGGAGGTGGTGCGGCTCGACGCGAACATCAAGTTCCTTCAGGGCGACTACGAGGGCGCGGTGAAGCGCCTCGCCGGGGCGGGCGACTCCTCGGGCTTCGCGGCGCTGGTGGCAGCGACGGCGGAGGCGACCCGCGGGTTCGCCGAGGCGCGCTCGCCGGGCGGCCACTTCGTGGTGCGGCACGCGCCGGGGCGGGACGAGCTGCTCCTGCCCTACGCCTTCGAGGCGCTCGAGGCGGCGTGGCGCGAGATCGGGGAGAAGGACTTCCAGCAGACGGATGCCGCCCCGGTGCGCGTGGAGATCTTCCCCGAGGTGGCGGATCTGGCGAAGGTCTCGACGCTGACCGAGAAGGAGATCGAGACCTCGGGAACGATCGCACTGTGCAAGTGGAACCGGCTGATGATCGTCTCGCCGCGCGCGCTCGGCCACGGCTACCCGTGGCTCGACACCCTGGCGCACGAGTACACCCACCTCGTGGTGTCGCGCGCGTCGCGGAACACCGTGCCGATCTGGTTCCACGAGGGGCTGGCGAAGTTCGAGGAGCGGCGCTGGCGCCGGCCGGTGGGCGACGGGCTGAGCCCGATGATGGAGCACCTCCTGGCGACGGCGCTCAAGGGCGGGCGGCTGATCACCTTCGACGAGATGTACCCTTCGATGGCCAAGCTGCCGTCGCAGGCCGACACCGCGCTGGCGTTCGCCGAGGTGTTCACCGTGGTGTCCTATCTCCACGAGCGGCAGGGCTGGGCGGGCGTGCGCAAGGTGGTGGAGCGGATGCGCGACGGAAAGGGGGACGCGAGCGCGGTGGCGGAGGTGCTCGGGGAGTCGTTCGACGAGTTCCAGCGCGGGTGGAAATCGTGGCTGCGCGGGAAGAAGTTGAAGGCGCGGCCGGGGCTGGTGCCGTCGTCGCTGAAGTTCGTGAAGGCGCAGCCTTCGGGCAAGCCGGTGCGCGAGGAGGACGACGCGCAGGAGATCGCCCTCGAGCGGGCGCGGAAGTTCGCGCGCCTCGGGGGGATGCTGCGCGCGCGCGGGCGGCTCGCTCCGGCGGCGGTGGAGTACGAGAAGGCGCAGCTGCTGGTGGGGCCGGGCCACCCGTCGGTGGCGAACCGGCTGGCGCGGACCTACCTCGAGCTCGGCGAGCCGGAGAAGGCGATCGCCGCTGCCGAGCCGGCGCTTGAGCTGTACCCGGATCTCGCGGCGCCCGCGGCGATCCTCGGCGAGGCGTGGCTGAAGAAGGGCGACCTCGGGCGCGCCCTGCCCTACCTGGAAGCGGCGCTGCGGGTGAGCCCGTTCGATCCGGCGCTGCACTGCGGCCTGGCGACGATCTACGAGGCCGGGAAGGACGCGCGGGGGGAGCGGGAGCGACGGGCCTGCGCGTCGCTCGGCGGCGGCTAGAGCGCCGGTCAGTTCGGGCGGATCGTCACCGTCGCCGGGGTGTCCGGGGAGACCGGGCGGGTGAACGCGATCGCGAGGCCGACGATCGCCGAGGCGACCAGGGCGCCGCCAAGGGTGCCGAGGAACCAGCCGCGGGCATAGAACGCTCTTCGCGGCTCCTCCACCTCGACCGAGAGCGGCTGTCCCTGCGAGCCCGCGGTCGCCACCGCCGCGCCGTGGAGTCGAGCGCCACGGCGAAGTACTCGACCGCCGGCGGCGTGACGTGCATCCCCGGCACAACGATGTGGAAGCGGCCGTTGGTGCCCATCCCTGCCGCGACCCGGGAGAACACCTCGGCGCCGCGCCACCGGTGGAAGAGCTGCAGCTGGACCGCCCCGCCGCCGGGCTGCGGAGCTTCGACGACCAGCGGCGTGCCGCCCGTGGGCCTCAGCGGGCTGGTCTCGGTCCGGAGCGACGGCAGGGCCACCTCCCCGGGGCCCGCCAGTCCGGTGGCCATCCCCGCCTTGGCCTCCTCGAACACCGAACGGATGCGCGGCGAGATCGTCCGATCGAGGGAGTGGGAGGCGTCCACGCGGAGAAGGTTCTCGAAGGCGCGCCGCGCCGCCGCCGGATCGTCGAGACCGACCTGGCAAAAGGCGAGCGTCCGGAAGGCGGCGATCTTCTCCTCGCGGGTCAGGGTCTGGGCGAGCGCCTTCTCGAGCAGCGCCACGGCGCGCGGGAAATCGAGCTCCTCCCACGCCGCGACCGCCTGCTTCACCTCGTCGCTCTCGATCTCGGCGCGCGCCGGGCGCGCGAGCAGCGCGGCGCACACCAGCACCCCGATCGAATGGGCTCGCACTCGTCGCCGCGGTCGCGATCCTACACGAATCCGGATGAAAGGCGGACCCCACGGCGCGGGGCGGACGCGGGGCGGGGGGGGCGATTGCGCCTTGCGCGCGCGGCGCGGTAGCATCCCGACGATGGAAGGTCGCGCCTCCCGCTGCGGTGCGCTGTTGCTCCTCGCGCTCGCGCCTTGCGGCTGCGGCAATGCGTCGCCCTGCATGACCGTCGGGGGTCCGAGCGAGCTGCTCGCCGGC
Organism: Myxococcales bacterium; assembly: GCA_009692555.1. Taxonomy (GTDB): domain Bacteria; phylum Myxococcota_A; class Polyangia; order Palsa-1104; family SHYY01; genus SHYY01. The sequence goes on along the minus strand of SHYY01000163.1, from coordinate 2,124 downwards.
GCCGCGCTGCTGCGCCTGGAGGTCTACGGCCCCGACGCCGCCTGCGACGGCGCGAGGCTGGCCCCCGGGGCAGGCGCTGCCGAAAGCACCTCCATGTTCGTGCCCGGCGAGGCGATCCGTCTCGACATCGCGCCCGGGCGCCACACGCTGGTCTTGACCGCCTTTGCCGACGCCGGGGGTGGTTCGCCGATCGGCGAGGCGTGCACCACCGCCGACCTCGCGCCGGGCGCGCAGGTCTGCCTCGACCTCACCCTGGCGCGCGTCGACAGCGACGGCGGGAGCGCGATCGACGCGCTCTTCGACGGCCCTCCGTCGGATCTCCCGGGCTGCCGCAGCAACTCCGACTGTGCCCCGCGCTTCTGCCGGACATTGACACGCCAGTGCGTGGATTGCCTGAAGCAGGCCGACTGCCCGGGCGGCAAGGTGTGCAGCCCCGCCGGCGCCTGCGTCGAGGGGTGCGACCTCGACCAGGGGGGCCCGCGAACGGACAGCTCGATCGCCCTCGCGGCCGATCCATCCCGGCAGGCTTCGGGGGGCTTGCCCCCTTCTGTGATTTTGGGGGGAAGCTCGTCGGTCGAATACAGAGAGTATTCTCCGTCGTCGCGCCTCGCCATCCGGGCGCCTCGGACCGCGATCATCGATCGACTTGCCCATTCGCGGGCCCTTGGAGTTTGAGCATAATCTCAAACTCCAAATAACTGGCGTCCAGGGGGGCGATCCGGGCACGATGGCGGCCTCAGTCCACCCGGCTGTTGGTCTTGCCAGCGACGAGGTGGCCGAGCTCCTCGTACTCGAGGCGCGCGCCGGCGCGGAGGAGGTCGTAGGACATCGCCACGCCCATCGACGCGGCGTGAAGGGCGGCGCGCACCACGGCGTTCTTGATCGGGCCGCCGGTCATGTTGAAGTCGCGCCCGAGCGAGGCCCAGTCGACCTGCGCGTCGATCTTCGCCTCGGGCGGGATCATCGACTTCCAGAGCGCCGCGCGGTCGCGCTCGTTCGGGACGGGGAAGGTCACCCGGAAGCGGATGCGGCGACGGAAGGCCGGGTCGATCGCCTTCTCGTGATTGGTGGTGAGGAGGATCACGCCGTCGTGCGATTCGACCGCCTGCAGGAGGTAGTTCACGGCGAGGTTGGAGTAGCGGTCGTTCGACGAGCGGACCTCGGTGCGCTTCGAGAACAGCGAGTCGGCCTCGTCGAACAGGAGGGCCACCTGGCCGCGCCGCGCCTCGTCGAAGATGCGCGCGAGGTTCTTCTCGGTCTCGCCGATGTACTTGTCGACCACCTTCGAGACGTTGACCCGGAACAGCTCGAGGCCCAGCTCCTTGGCCAGCAGCGACGCGACCATGGTCTTGCCGGTGCCGGGCTCGCCAGCGAGCAGCACGCTGATCGAGCGGCCGTAGGGGAGCTTCCGCTCGAAGCCCCAGTCCTTCAGGATCGTCTCGCGGTGCTGGGCGTAGATCGCCACCTCGAGGATCCGATCGAGCACCTCGTCGGGGAGGATCAGATCGTCCCATGTGAACGTGGTGGCGACGTGCTGGGCAAGGTCGCCGAAGCGGTTGCCGAGCTGGCGGCGCACCGTCACCAGGGCGTCGGCCATCTGGATCACCGGCGCCTGCGCGTCCTTCACCCGCGCGTTGCGGACCAGGTCGGCGACGCAACGCTGGATCGAGCCGGCGGGGAGCGAGTAGCGCGAGGTGAGCGACGCGAGATCGCACGCCGGATCGAGCTTCACGTCGAGCGGGAGGAGGCGCGACCAGATCGCGAGCTGGGTGGCGGCGTCGGGCATCGGGAGCTGCACCGAGATCAGACGCGGGAAGCACTCCGTGTAGGGATCGAGCGCGCCGTCGAGGGAGATGATCAGGCGCGTCCGCACGTCGGTGAGCAGCTCGGCGAGGCGAACCCGGAGCGGGGCCTGATCCCCGTCGCCCAGGGCCTCGGCGCCGTCGAGGTAGAGCGGGCCGCCCTGGAGCACCGCCTCGCACAGAGCGTCGCGCACCAGCTGCTCGAACAGCTCGGGATCCTTCGGCAGCGCGCCGGCCCGCAAGACCACCATCGGCGCCTCGGGGAGGAGCGCCGCGCAGAGCGCCTTGCGACCGCTGTGACGCGGCGCGATCAGGCAGATCG
>SHYY01000162.1 GCA_009692555.1 Myxococcales bacterium | reverse complement strand
GGGCTGCCACCTGCCAGACCGCCCAGAACTTCGCGATCCCGAAGAACCGCACCAGCACGGTGATCTTCGTCTCCTCGAGCGCGCAGAACTACGAGTTCTGCTGCAATATCCATGTTCGAAAGGTTGTACTGGCCTTCAAAGACAACAGCCTCAAGCTCCCCGATGGTCTCGAATTCGTCGATGATCTGGACACGGCCACCGGCGGCTGGGAGCAGTAGCACCAGCCTACTTCCGGTGCAGCACGGTCCCCATCTCGCCTACCGCATAGATGTCGCCCGGACCGCTCCCCCACACACCGCGAAGCGTCTGGTTGGTCCCGCTCATCAGCGCCATCCAGCTTGCCCCGCCGTCGGCTGAGTTGAGGATCGTCCCGCTGCTGCCCCCAATGTAGACGTTATTCGCGCCGCTTCCCCACACCGAGTGGAGGTCCCCCACAACGCCGCTGGGGCGGAGGGTCCATTTTGCGCCCCCGTCGGCGCTGACGTAGATCTTGGCGGTGGTCCCGGAGGTGATCACCAGGGCCCCACTCCCCCAGATCGCCAACAGCGGGTCGATGCCGCCGAGCGGCTGCGGATCCCAGTTAGCGCCACCGTTCACCGAATGGAGGACCACCTTTCCATCGCCGGTCAGGTAGACGTCATTCGCTCCGCTGCCCCAAACAGCTCGGAAGCCGTTGTAGATCCCAGTCGGTTGCTTGATCCAGGTGGAGCCGCTATCGCCGGAGTGCAGGAGGGAGGTAAGTTCAACCACAAAAACGTCCTTCGGACCGCTGCCCCAGATCCCGAAGAGAGTATTCTGACTCCCGCTCAGCTGCCTTTTCCAGTTGGCCCCCTTGTCGGTCGAGCGAAGGATTGTCCCACCGAGGCCCACCGCGTAGACGTCGTTCGGACCGCTGCCCCACACTCCCCAGAGGTCCGAGTTGGTGCCGCTCATCTGCGCCGTCCACTTGGTTCCGCCGTTGGTCCCGAGCATGATCAAGCCGCCCGACCCGACGACGTAGACTTCGTTCGCGTTGGCTCCCCAGATCCCGTACAGGTTCTTTCCTCCCGAGGCGTTCATCACCGGTAGCCACGGCGCGGGCGCCAGGTCCGGAAATGACAGATCTGGCATCGCCAAGTCGGGCTTCGCCAGATCGGGCATCGAGAGATCCGACATCGCCAGATCGGGCTTCGCGAGATCGGCCATCGCGAGGTCGGCCATCGTCAGGTCGCCCACCGCCAGATCGGCCATCGCCAGGTCGGCCATCGCGAGATCGGCCATCGCGAGATCGGCCATCGCGAGATCGGCCATCCCGAGGTCGGCCATCGCGAGGTCAGCCATCGCCAGATCCTGCGCCGGCAGCGGGCCATCCCCAGGCGGCGCCAGATCGGGCGCGGGCGCGAGATCCGCCGCGCCCATGTCGGTCTCTATCCCACCCATGAGCTTCACCAGCACCGCCGAGAGCTTCCCCGGCACGAGTTCGCCCATGCCCTTCCCGCTGCCGACCGCCCTGCCCATCGCGTCCTGCGCCTCGACGCGCACCTCGATCGGGCCGCTCCGATCGGGCGGAAAGAGCAGCGTGAAGGTCTGGGCCGGCGGGAGGTCCACGGGATGCCCCGCGGGCTGCAGCCGCGTGGGCTGCGAGGTTCGCCCCGCGTTCTCGACGACGACCACCAGCCGGTCGACCGCCGAAGCACGCCCCTCCACGGTGACCTGAACCGTTCCCTTGCCGGCTCCGCAGCCGGCCACGACCAGCGGCGCGATCAAGACCATGAATTTGCGCATCAGAAGCTCACGCTCGCCGAGCCCGCCGAGCCGCCCGGATCGGGGCCGTCCTTCGCCCCGCCGAAGACCACCGCGAGGGCCACCGCCGCCCCGCCCGCCACCACCACCGCCGCCACCGCCGCCCACAGCCACCAGCGACGCCAGACACTGTAGTCCGGCGTCTCCCGCGCCGCCGCGACCACGGGCGCGGGCGTCCCAACCACCGCCGCGGCAGGTTTCGCAACCGCCTCCGCAGGCGCCGGCTTCGGACTCTCCACGCTCGCCGGAGCCTTCGCATCCTTCGGCCGCTGCAGCTCCGCGATGAACCGCTCCACCTCCGCCCGGTTCACCGTGTCCGGCCGCTCGCGAAGGAACGCCCGGTAGGAGCGGATCGCCTCCTCCCCCTCGCCCAGCATCCGCGCGCACTGCCCGATATTGAACAGGAACGAGGGATCGGGCACCGCCAGGTACGCCGCGCGGAACTCCTCCCGCGCCTTCTTGTACTCGCCGAGGTTGTAGTACTTCGTCCCGTCCGCGTAGCGCGCCATCGCCGCCGGGGCCCCCGTCTCGGCGGCTGAGCCAGGCGACGAGCCGAGCGACGAACACAAAAGAAAACACCAGACCACGGCCACAACACCACGCAAGGCGACCTCCCCATCAAAAGGGCAATTTTCCCCTTTTTAGAGATCTTCTCGTTTCGGAGTCAAGCGAAAATCGGACCGGCGCTCACTTCACCTGGGTCCAGTCGGCGCCGTCGAAGCGCCAGGTGTCGCCAAAGAAGGTCACCCCGTTCCAGCCGCCGAAGAGGAGCAGGCCGCCCGTTTGCGGCTCCAGCGCCAGCCCGTGAACCACCCGCGCCGAGGGCGTCGTCTTTGGCATCGCCGCCTTCCACAGCGAGCCGTTCCACTCCCAGGTATCCGCCTTGGCGCCGATGCCGGGCCCGATCTGTCCGCCGAATACCACCACCACCTTGCGAAACGGATCGTACCCCACCCCGTGATCGAAGCGCGCCGGCGGCCGGGTCGCCTGCTTTCGCTCCGTCCACGTCACATCGTTCCACACCCAGGTATCGTCGAGCGCCGCGGTCCCGTCGTAGCCGCCGAACAGCACCACCTCGTTGTGCACGCCGTCGAACGCCAACGAATGGCCCAGCCGCGCCGTCGGTGCGGTCGGCGCCTGTCGCGAGGTCCATTTCACGCCATCCCAGGTCCAGGTGGCCTTCGAGAAGGTCGCCGCGCCGTCCCAGCCGCCGAACAGCACCACCTGCTTTCGCGCCTCGTCCCAGGCCATCGCCGGGGCGACCAGCTTCGGCGGTCCCAGGGCATTCGCATTCGTCCAGTTCGTCCCATCGAAGAGCCAGGTGTCGCCCTCCAGCTTCGCCAGCGGTGGCAGGGCGCTCGAACCGCCGAACAGCACCACTCGCTGGCGGACCGCGTCGTAGGCCATCGCCATGTCGAGCCGCGGCGACGGTGACGCGGCCGGCTTGAGCTGCGTCCAACCACCATTCTGCCAGCGCCAGGTGTCGCCGAAGAGCTGCGCGCCCGCGAATCCCCCGAACAGATAGACCGCATTCGCGTCGGGTGCCGTCACCATTCCGTTCGAGGTGCGCGCGGCGGGGAAGACGGGGCCGCCATCGGCCAGATCGGCGGGCGGCGCGAGATCGGCGGGCGGCGCGAGATCCTCGATCGCCCCGTCCGGCATCACCGCCCCGTCCTTCGCGGGAGGCGCCAGATCCGGCCGACGCGCGAGGTCGAGCGCGCCCGCGAGCGCATCGTCGCCCGTCGCCAGATCGGGCATCTGGCCGCCCTCGCCGCACCCCGCGAAGAGGAAAAGCGTCAGACACCTCGCGAGCCGGAGCGCGTTCGGGATCAACACCGGGCGATGATAGCAGGAACTCATTCCCCGTCGACCGGCGTCCGCCCTCCGCGGATCCCCTCCCGCCTCTGCGCGATCTGGCGGTCGATCGCGATCCAGTCCGCGACCGAGCGCTCTGGACTGCGCTCGATCCGCGCCACCGCCCACCCGCAATATTCGGTTTCCAGCTCGCAGCCGAGGAACCGGCGCCCGAGCTGCTGCGCGCACAGAAGGGTTGTCCCCGAGCCGGCGAACGGGTCCACCACGAGCTGCCCCACGTCGGAGGAGCCGAGGATCAGCCGCCGCAGCAGCTCCTCCGGCTTCTGCGTCGGGTGGGGCGTCTTCTCCGCCATTCCATTGCTGGTCACCGGGATCTCGAACACGTCGCGCGGCTTCGCTCCCCGCGGATTCGGCCGCCAGCCGGCGTAGCGCGCGCCGTCGCCGAACTGGCTCGAATCGGCCTGAGGGTGGACCGGGTATTTCAGGGTATGCGCGCCATAGGGCACCCGCACGTCGTCGACGCGCAGCAGCGACCGCCGGCTCTTCCTGAAATGAAGGATCGACTCGTGCGATCGCCCCCAATCCTTGGTCAGATTCGCCTTGTTCTTGTAGTGCCAGATCAGCCACCGGCAGCCCGCGAAATGGGCCGCGGCGGGGCGCCGGAGATCGGCCAGGATCTCGGAGAAACCGCACACATAGAGGCTCCCATGATCGGCCAGCGCCCGCGCCGCGAGCGCGATCCAGCGGAGCGACCATTCCAGGTATTCATCGTGGGAATCGAACTCGTCCCACGCCGCCTTGCCGAGGTTGTACGGCGGATCGGCGAAGATCAGATCGACCGATCCGGGCGCCAGCGACGCCAGCCACTTCAGCGCATCACCGACGAGGAGTGTCCCTCCGGGGTGTTCGTAGAAGGGCTGCGGCGACTGCGCGGCGAGGCGCGCCGGGTCGAGCGCGCACAATCGCCCGCTCGGAAAGAGTGAACCGACCGCCATCCGCTCCGCAAAGCGGTTCCCCACCGGCTTTTTCGGCATGTCGGAGCGGCCCCGGACTAGCCCGGCTTGGGGACGCAAACCCCGTTGTCGCAATACTCGTCCTTCCCGCAGCCGGTCTGGTCCACCTGGGAGCAGGGCGCGCGCTCGATCTTCTCCACCCACTGCGCGATGTGATTGCCGGTATTGATATCCTGGAAGGGCAGCCGGATCGGCGGAAAGTTCGGATCAATTCCCTGGCCCAGCTTCGCCGCGTCGACCGGCACCATCCACAGCTGCGAGGTCGGTGCGCCCATCAGCATCGGATGGCGCAGGCCAATGGCGCGGCGGCTGGAGAAGGTGAGCCAGAAGATCGTCGATCCCTTGAACCGGTGCGGCGCGGTGCCCCACTTCGGCCACGACGAGGCGCTGGCATTGACCAGCGCGAGATCGACCGGTGTGCCGCCGCCGGCGGGGACGATCATCACCCGGGCATCGGGCGCATCCATCGAGGTCCCGGTCGAGCGATTGAATACGATGAACTGCCCGTCCGGCGAGAACGACGGATAATAATTGTTCTTCCCGGCGCCGCCGGCGACGATCTGCTTCGCCCCGCCAAAGCCATTGCCGGTGAAGGAGGTGGTGAACAGCCCGGCCTCCATCACCGCCAGCGTCATGCAGATCCCGAACATGCAGCCGCCGCTACCGCGGGCGAACACCACCTTGCTCCCGTCGGGCGAGAAATCCGGCATGTTGGCATTCGCCACCGCGGGGCTGCCCCCGATCAGCGCGCCGGTGGTGCCGTTGCGCAGCGTGAGGCCGCCGCCTTCGGTGGTGACCAGCCGCTCCCCGTCGCTGGTGAACGCCTCGTAATCCGACCCGCCCATGCCCGGGAAGCCCATCATCCCGCTGCCGACCTCGAAGATCGTCTTCCGCGTCGCCACGTCGAGCGCCCGCATCTGGGCCGGCGCCGGGATGTTCAATCCGACCGCGATCCGCTTGCCATTCCGCGACAGCGCGTGGCAGCCGACGCACTGCGCCCCGCCCGCGCGCGCCGGATCGTAGAACGACTCCGCCTTCTGCCCGCGCCGCCCGAAGTCGTAGCGGTAGATTCCCCCCGAGGAGGCCGCCCAGTAGTAGAGCCCGCCGAGGATGTCGTCGTCGGCGAAGGAGAGCGTCTGTGGCGCCGAGGTGCCCACCCCGCCGCCCTGGAGCAGGGTGCCACGCACCGTCATCTGCAGGCTCTGCCCGCGCCCGCCGCCGGAGAGCAGCTTCCAGGTCGGCTCGTCGGGGAGCAGCGCGCAGCCCGACTCCGCCGGCACGCACTTGGTGTAGATCTTGAGGTCGACGCCGTCGCCCAGGAAGGCCACCTCGAACAGCTGTGCCGCTTTCGGCTTCCACTGCACCTCCAGCTCGTTCAGGTTGGGCGGAACCAGCGCGCCGGGAGGCGGGTAGGCGATGCTCGGGGCGAGGCTCGGATCGTCCGCTCCCCCGAATTTGTTCGGTGCGTCGGCGGGGGCCCCGGGGGCGATCACCACCGCGCTCACCCGCAGCGTCAGCGTGGTGTGTCCCTCGTCGCTGCCGACCTTGGCGTGGAGCACCGTCTTGCCCGCCGCGCCGGGGGTGGACATGAAGGTGTGCGCGCTGAAGCTCCCGAGCTTGCCGTCGTCGAGGTAGAGGTTCGACTCGGCGGTCACGTCTTGCCCGCCGCGGAAGACCTTGAACTTTTGGCTGACCGACCCCTTGCCGTCGACGGAGAGCATCGGATCGGCCGGCATGATCGTGAGCGCGCCGATCGTCCCGCCGTCGTCGTCCCCGGCCCCCGCGTCGTCACCCGGGGCGGGACCTGGCCGACGGGCCGAGTTGCACCCCGCGCCAGCAAGGCTGAAGACGACCAGCGAGGAGACGAGCAGCGTGCGCATGGGAACCTCCGAAGTGCGCCCCCCTTATAGCAAATCGGCCGAGTTTCCGTCACCCGCCTCTGCGCGGCCATGGCCCAGGAGGGCCCAGGGCATCCGCGCGCAAGGAACGCCCCGCTTCGTCGTACATTCGCACCATAACGCACGCCCTTCGCCTGTCCGCCCTCGCGCTCCTCATCGCCGGCTGCACCTCCGGGGCGCCCTACTACTACGTCGACGGCGGCGATGACGCGGTCGCGTCCACCGATCTCGCCGGCGCCGATCTCACGAAGCCCCCGGAGGCCGATCTCGCCCCTTCCCCCGAGGCCGACCTGGCGGGCGCCGACCTCACCCTGCCCCCGGCCGCCGATCTCGCCCTCCCTCCCGGGACCGACCTCGCGGGGATCGATCTCGCGAGCCCCGACCTCGCGGTTCTGCCTGCCGATCTCGCCGGCGCCGATCTGGCGGGCGCCGACCTCGCCAAGCCGCCGGGGGCCGACCTGTCCCTCTCCCCGGCCGATCTCGCGATCCTGCCCGATCTCGCCTCGTCGTGCAGCAATGGCAAGAAGGACATCGGCGAGACCGATATCGACTGCGGCGGCGCGTGCCCGAAGTGCGCCACCGGCAAGGGCTGCGTGAAGAGCGGCGACTGCGTGGACGCGATCTGCACCAACAACCTGTGCGATCCGCCGGCCTGCAACGACACCTACAAGAATGGCGACGAGAGCGACATCGATTGCGGCGGCGCGAAGTGCGCCAAATGCGTCCTCGGAAAGGCGTGCAAGGGTGCCTCCGACTGCCAAAGCGGCCTCTGCCAGAACAACCTCTGCAAGGTCGCCCCGACCTGCAATGACCAGATCAAGAATCAGGACGAGACCGACCTCGATTGCGGCGGAAAGGTCTGTCCGAAGCGCATCAACGGCCTCGCCTGCCTCGGTGCGGGCGACTGCGCCAGCGGGCTTTGCCAGAACAACGCGTGCAAGGCCGCGCCCTCCTGCGTCGACAAGGTGAAGAACCAGGACGAGACCGATATCGATTGCGGCGGCAAGCTGTGCGCGAAATGCGAGCTGAACATGGCCTGCCTCGCCGGCGGCGACTGCGCCAGCGGATTGTGCCAGAACAACCTCTGCAAGGCCGCGCCGGCCTGCAACGACAAGATCAAGAATCAGGACGAGACCGATATCGATTGCGGCGGCAAGCTGTGCGCGAAGTGCGGCCTGAACCTCGCCTGCTTGGCGGGCGCCGATCGCCAGAGCAACTACTGCACGAACAATGTCTGCAAGATCCCGCCGAGCTGCATCGATCAATTGAAGAACGGCGGCGAGACCGACATCGACTGCGGCGGCCCCCTCTGCCCGGCGTGCGTTCCCGGCAAGAGCTGCCTCGCGGCCGGCGACTGCGGCAGCGCGGTGTGCTACGTCGGAAAGTGCGCCGCGGGCTCGGCAGCGACGGTGGCGATCGTTTCCGGCACCCCGATCGCGGTGGGCGGGTTGCCCCAGGCGATGGCCGGCGACGATCTCAACAAGGACGGCAACCCCGACCTGGTGGTGGTCAACTGCCAGAGCAACAACGTCACGCTGCTCCTCAACGTCACACCGTGAGCCGCCGCCTCCCGTCCTGGGTGTGTCTCCTCGCCGTCGCCGCGGCCGGCTGCGGCGAGCTATCGGGTAGCCACGAGCAACCGACCGTCGATCTCGCGGCGATCGGCACGGACGGATCGGTGCCCGCGGATCTCCCCATGGCGATCTCCGATTCCGGCAATCCGATCCTCGATCTCGCAGCTCCTCGGGACCACCTCGCCGACCTCACAGCAGTCGACCTCCCCAAGGTTGCCGACCTCGCCAAGCCTGGCGATCTGGCGGTGGCTCCGTCGTGCGCCGACCAGGCGAGAAACCAGGACGAGACCGATATCGATTGCGGCGGAAAGCTCTGCCCGAAGTGCAACACCGGAAAGGCCTGCGCCGTCGCTGCGGACTGCTCGAGCAACCTCTGCGCCGGTGGCGGCGTGCAATGACAGATTGAAGAACCAGGACAAGAGCGATATCGACTGCGGGGGCAAGGTCTGCCCAAAATTCGCCAACGGGCAGCTCTGCGCCGCCGCGGTCGATTGCCAGAGCGCCTTTTGCGCCGGCGGCCTGTGCAAGCTGGCGCCGACCTGCAATGACAATCTCAAGAACGGAATGGAGAGCGACCTCGACTGCGGCGGTCCGCTCTGCCCGAAGTGCCCCGCCGGGAAGGCGTGCGCCGCGGCGAGCGATTGCGCCAGCGGGGTCTGCAACGCCAAGCTGTGCGCCGGCGGGGGCAACACCATCACCTTCGGCGCCCCGCTCCTGCTCGTCGCCGGGAACTCCGCCCAGGCGGTGATGGCCGAGGACCTCGACAAGAATGGCCAGATCGATCTGGCGGTCGCCAACTACAACGGCGACAGCGTCAGTGTCTTTTGCGGAAACGGCAATGGCACATTCGTGGCGTCGGTCTTCTACCCCGTCGGTGATGGACCCGCCGCGCTGGTGGTGAAGGACCTCACCGGCGACGGCAAGTCCGACCTCGCGCTCGCCAATTTTCTGAGCAAAAACATGAGCATCCTGATCGCCAAGGGCGACACCACCTTCTTCCCCGCCGCCCACCTGCTGATCGGCGCCGGCCCGGTCGGCCTCGCCGCCGGCGACCTCGCCAGCGACGGGAAGCTCGACCTCGTGACGGTCAACTACAACGAGAGCACCGCCACCCTCCTCCCCGGCAACGGCAATGGCACCTTCGGCGCGCCGGTCGAATTCGCAGTGGGATTGCAGCCCGGGGGCGTGCTGGTCGGCGATCTCGACTGGAGACGCCAGCGCAAAAGTGCGGCATTTCACCCGCCGTTCGCGCTGGTGTTTTCGCGCAAGGGTAGGCCCCGCCCGCGCCACCAGGGTGGTGGCCGGACGGGGGTTCAGTGATCGAGCGGAGGGGATGGGCGGGTGCTACGCGACTTCCTGATTGGAGCGTGCGGACTTGCCGGTGATGCGGATGAGGATGCCCTTGTGGACGAGGCGGTCGGCGATGGCGGCGGCGGCGTTGTGGAAGAGCTGGCCCCCGTCCTTGAAGGCGAGGTTGGTGGTGACGATGGTGGAGGCGCGCTAGGGGGGGTGGACTAGTACCGGGCCGGGCCGTTCTTCAGCGTCTCGACGACCAGGTCGGTCAGCCCCGCGCCCTGGATCGCCGCGAAGGCGAGCGCGGCGACCGTGACGGCAGTGGCAACGGCCCGCCCGAGGCGCGCCGCGAGGGAGTGTGGCCCGCGGGTGAGGCGGCGCGCGGTGGCCGCCCCGTGGAGCCAGATCATCGCGCCCCCGCGCGTGGCGAGGCGCGACCGCCCGTGCAACAATCCGCGCGCATGATCGCGCAGGTCGTCTCCGCAAAACGGCGCCTCTTCCGCGCGCTCCGGTGGCTCGCCGGCAGCGGCGCCGGGGCGGGCGCGCTGGCGCTCGGAGCGATCTTCGTCGTCGAGCTGGCCGCCGGCGTGAACTTCCAGATGATGGGGGTCCACGACGACGCGGTGCAGCGCGAGCTGATCGCGCGCTTCGGTCCGCTGCTGGTGCTCCAGCAGGCCGAGGTGCTCGGGGTCTACCTCCTCCTCGGCGCGCTCTTTGGCGCCGGCACCTCCCTCGGCCTCGCGCTGTGGGATCGCGCGCTCGGCCGGACCTCCCCGCGCTGGCGCCGCTTTTTCGCTGCGGCGGCCGGCGCGCTCCTGATCGAGGGGTGGCGCCTCACCGTCGCTGTGATCCGCTACCCACAGCTCTTCGCCGAGGCGCTCTACGCACACGGCGGCGCCCGCCGCTCGCTGCAGGTATTCCTCACCGATCACGTCCCGCAGGCCGTCGCCAGCGCCCTCGGCTGGAGCGCGCTGGCCCTGTTTCTCGCAGGACCGCTCGCCACCCCGCGCGGTCGGGCCTGGCTCCGCGCACTCTACCCGCGCCTCACCTGGCGCCACGCCGCCGCCCTCGCGCTCGCCTCGGTGATCCTCGCCCTTCCCTTCGCGCCGTCCTGCCGCTCGGCGCGCGCCACCGTCGCTGGCGATCCCCCCAGTATCCTCCTGATCGCCGTCGACAGCCTGCGCGCCGATCGCGTCGGACCCGGCCACGAGAAGGTCGCGCCGCGGCTCGCCGAGCTGGCCTCCCGATCGGTGCGCTTCGAGTCCGCCTACGTCACCATCCCCCGCACCTTCCCCTCGTGGGCCACCCTCCTCTCCGGCCGATGGCCGCATCACCACCGCCTCCGCCACATGTTCCCGGACGCCGCCCTGCGCCGCAAAGCCAGCCCGCTCCTCCCGTCGCTGCTTGCCGCCCGCGGCCTCCACGGCGCGGTCGTGAGCGACTTCTCCGGCGAGATCTTCTCCCGCTGGGACGCCGGCTTCAAGGACCGCCGCGTGCCCTACTTCGACCTGAAGACGATCGTCTCCCAGGCCGGCCTCAACCTCCACCCCGCCCTCGTCCCGTGGGCCGCATCAGCGACGGGACACCGCCTCGCCACCTCCCTCGAAGCCGCGCCCGACAACGCCGATCCCGACCGCCTCGCCGACCGCGTGATCGCCACTCTGCGCGAGCGCGCCCGCGAGGGGCCGTTCTTCGTCACCGCCTTCTTCTCGACGCCGCACTTCCCCTACGCCGCGCCCGATCCCTGGTACCGCCGCTTCACCGCGCCCGACTACGAGGGCCGCTTCCGCTACCACAAGCCCGTCGCCGCCCTCGCCACCACCGACGGTGCCATGGACGCGCGCGACGAGACCCAGGTGCGCGCGCTCTACGACGGCGCGGTGGCCTCCGTCGACGATGCCATCGGCCGCATCCTCGACGAGCTGACCCGCAGCGGGCTGGCCGATCGAACGATCGTCGTGGTGATCGCCGACCACGGCGAGAACCTCTACGAGGACGGACGCGGGATGGGCCACGGCGAGCACCTCCGCGGCGATCACATGCTCCACATCCCGCTCGTGATCCACGACCCCGTCCACCGCTTCCCGCCGCACACCGTCCCGGGCGTGGTCCGCGACGTCGACCTCGCCCCGACGCTGGCCGCCCTGGCCGGCGCGACGATCGAGCACGCCGACGGCGTCGATCTCCGCCCCCTCCTCACCGGCGAAATACCCACCCTCGGCCTCGACGCCTACGCCGAGACCGGCCTCTGGCTGGTCGAAGGCGGCCCCGGCTTCGGCCCCGACGATCGCCTTCCCTACCCCGCGCTCCCCGACCTCATCACCGTCGCCCCCGACGACGACATCGTGCTCGCCCCCGCGCTCGAGGACGTGGTGATCGTCGCCCGCCACCGCGCCCTCCGCACCGAGCGCTGGAAGCTCCACTACCTCCCCACCCGCTCCGGCGTCCGCTGGTCGCTCCACGACCTGGCCTCCGATCCCGCCGAGCGCATCGATGTTGCAGCGCAGCATCCCGACGTCCTCGCCGACCTCCAGAAGCGCCTCTACCGCTGGATGACCGAGGACGGCTCCGTCGTGCAGGCGGGCTTCGTGGTGCCGCGATGAGGAGACCCTGCGGCGCGATCCGCTTCAGGTCGATTTTCGAACCAGCCCTGCGAGCTCGCGACCTCGGTCGAGGAGCCTGGCCTCGTCTTCCGCAGTGAAGGCGTGCTCGCCCAGGATGGCGATTCCGAGCGCCCCGACGGCGACCTCGCCATCGAGCATCGGGACGCACAGCGCGCCCATCGCCCCGGTGGCGCGGGCACCCGGCCTGGCATCGCCGCTGTCGTCGTTCTGGAGATTGCAGAGGTTCACCGGAGCCCTGCGCTCGACGGCGAGCCCGGCGATCCCTTTCCCGACGGGAATGACGCGCGACGCGGCGAGCACCGGCTCGGGGATTCCCGGGGAGTGCGCCCTGAGGTGGAGCATGCCGTCCGCCTCCACCGTGTGGATCGTGCCGATCACCGCGCCGAAGGCACCGAGGGTGAGGCGCAGTGCCGCGTCGAGTCGCGCGTCGGACTCGCCCGGGGCTGCCACGCAGGCTCCATCGAGCGGCGCGATCTTGACCCGCTCGGCGTAGAGAGCGCCCCCTTCGCCCAGGTCGGTGGTGCGTGCGCGCAGCAGCACATTGGCGCAGCGGCCGTCGCGCAGGTGACCCCCTTTCGGGACGAGCACCACATCGCGCCGCTGCCGCGGGTCGTGGCGCAGGCGCACGGTCATCGCGCCGATCGGCGATATTAATTGTGCAATTGCACCATCGGGAAGCCCCGAGGCCGCATCGGGATGCAGCGTCGCCACCGCCGGACCGCCTTGCACGCGGCTCCACTGCGACGACTGCGCGTCCTCGGTGGAGAGCGCCATCAGCAGAAGCGGCCACTCGTCGTCCGTCGCTGCGGCGGGATCCAGGGGGCCGGGCGCCGCGGTGATCAGGTTCACGCGACCGCTCGGCGTGTGGAACCTGCGATCGGCGAACAGCACCTTTTCGGGTAGCGGATTGCGGACCGCGCCGGCCTCGAGCCGCTCGAGGGTCACGCCGTGGGCCGCGAGCGCGGGCGAGAGGAATCGGCGCTTCCAGGAGCGTGCGTCTCCGGCCATCGCCGCGCCGAGACCGACGCGATCGGCCACCCCCTGGATGATCTCGAGATCGCTCTTCACGCCCTCGGGAGGCGGCACCACCGGGCGCGCCACGCCGATGTAGTGGTGCCCGTAGGCGCCGAGGAGATCGTCCGCCTCGAGCAGCGTGGTCGTCGGGAGCACGAGGTGCGCCAGGCGCGCCGTGTCGGTGAGGAACGAGTCGACCACCACCACGAACTCGCGCGAGGCGAGCGCCGCCGCGGTCGTCCCCGACTCGGGGAGCATCGCCACCGGATTGCCTGCGGTGATCCACACCGCCCGGATCGGAGGATCGGTCGCCGCCAGGATCTCGCGGCCGAAGAGCGGCTCGCAGAGCGTGCGGGGTGGTGCACCTGCACCATTCACGAAGTCGGTGTCGAAGGCGCGGCGCCGCTTGAAGTAGAACGAGACGCCTCCGCCTGGGATCCCGAGGTTGCCGCTGACCGCCGCCAGTGCGTCGATCGCGCGCACGATCGCTGCGCCGTTCTCGCGCCGCCCCATCCCCCAGCCCACCAGGATCGCGGTCGGCTTGCCGGGTCCGAGCCGCCGCGCAAGATCCTCGGCGACGGCGGAGGCGAGATCGGCCTCGGCGCACCACTCCGATACGCTCCTCGTGCGGGCGAGCGCGCGGAACTCATCGAGGTGATCGCAGTAGTGCCGGGCATCGGGATCGATCCAGCCCCGCTCGAACAGGATCCGCGCGGTGGCCAAGGCGAGCGCCAGGTCGCCGCCGGGGCGCGGCTGGTGGTAGTCGTCGACGAGCGACGCGGTCTTGTGGTGCACCGGATCGATCAGCGTGAGGTGCGCGCCGCCCGCCTGCGCCTGCTTCAGGACCGGGAGGGTGTGCGGGCTCGACGTGAAGACGTTCTTTCCCCACAGCACGATGTGCTTCGCGTTCAGGAGGTCGAAGAGGTCGTGGCTCTCCTCCTCGCCAAAGTCGGTCATCTGCGCCGCGTCGCCGGCGCCGGAGCAGATGTCGCCGCGCTTGGTCGTGACCGGGCCGAAGAGGGC
>SHYY01000161.1 GCA_009692555.1 Myxococcales bacterium | reverse complement strand
GCGATCTGCGACGCAAGGGCGAGGAGCTCGATGGCGCGGCGATAGACGTCGAGCTTCTGGTCGGCCAGCAGGGGCATCCTCCTTGGAGGCCAGGGGGGTCGGTTGGCAGGAGGAATTTGTTGCGGGAGGAAGTTCGATTGCCGTCGCTGTCGAGGACGCCGTCGGCGGTGCGATCGGCCTGTCGCGCGCGGCCGTCATCGGGACTTCATGTTGATCCAACGTCGGGCGCCGCCCCCGCCAGCTCGGGCTGGATCAGCGCCGGCGGCACCATGCAGCGCACGGGCCGCCCCCTCCGTTGAGGCGGCGAGCTCTTCGCTCCTACGTCGGTGCGCTGTGTTGCGTTCGGGCATTTCCAGGATGGCCGGCGCGCAGCCTCGGCGGTACACTCGCGGGCGGAGGATCGGCCCATGGGAATCTTCGATCGGATGTCCAGGCTCATCAAGTCGAGCGCCAACTCGGCGATCGACAAGGTGGAGGATCCATCGAAGCAGATCGATCAGCTGGTCCTCGAGATGGAGCAGGAGCTACGCAACGCGCGGGGCGAGACCCAGAAGATGATGGCCACAAGGAAGCGGGTCGCGCTGCGCGTTGGTGAGCTGGAGAAGGAGGCCACGCTGTGGAGCGAGCGCGCCGAGAAGGCGGTGCTGGCGGGCGACGACGAGCTGGCCAAGCTGGCGCTGGAGCGGCGGATGGAGGCCGACGAGAAGCTCGCCGAGGCGAAAGCGGAACAGCGGGAGGCGGCCGACTACGCCGAGAAGCTGCAGGACTCCCTGAAGGTGATCGAGGCGAAGGTGAAGGACATCAAGATGCGCAAGGGGACGATCAAGGCCAAGGTGGGCAGCCACCGCGCCGCCGACGTCCGCGCCGCCGCCCTCGATGACTTCGACCGCGTCGCGGGCAAGGTCGACGACGCCGAGAGCGCGGTGGAGGTGCAGGACGAGATGGCGCGCGAGGGGCGCACCGAGGAGCGCGACGCCGACGTGGAGCGCAAGTTCGCCGCTCTGGAGCGCACCAAGGGACCCGCCGACATCGACGATCGCCTCGCCGCGCTGAAGCGAAAGATGGAGGAGAAGTAGGATGGCCGCCCGCCGGTGGATCGGCGGCGCGGGGCTGGCGGTGGTCGGGCTCGGGGCCGGGTTCGCCGCCCTGGTCAGGCCGCGCTTGTTCGAGGCACCGGATGAGCTGTCGTCGCCACCGGTGGTGAGCCGGCTGCCGTCGCTGGTGGCAGAGGTGGGGGACGAAGCCTCCCGGCGGGCCGGCTCGAAGGCCGCGGCCGACCGACCGCCCGAGGACCTCGCGCGGGTGGAGATCCTCGGCACGCTGGAGCGCGTCAAGCCGCGCGCTACCAGCTGCTACGACCTCTACGGCCAGGCGGGCCTGGCGACGGTGAAGATGAGCGTGGCCTCGAACGGCCGCGTGACCAGCGCGAAGGCGCTCGGCGACTTCGAGGGCACCCAGACCGGTGTGTGTGTCGAGGCCGCTGCGCGGAGCGCGCAGTTCCGCCCGTTCAAGCGCCCGCTGATCACCCTGACCTGGCAGGTGGCGCTGAAGGGCGACGAGGCCCCCGCCGAATCCGAGTGACCTCCGAGTGATCTCCGAGTGACCTGGGACACCGTGGCGTGCGCGCCGCGGTGGCGCGTGTCCTGCGCGCCTCAACGTCCCTTCCGAAGGCTCTCGCAACCGTACCGACAGCGCCGTAAGTACGCCGCCTGACAGGCGTTTCCACTTCGCCGAGAAATGGCAGAACTTTCGGCACCCGAGTTGCGTCTGTAGCTGTGACACCACGAGTCGCCGAGAGGATCCAACGATCGTCGGCCCGGCGGTACCCAATCACGGAGGAGGCCCGGTCATGCCTGCGCTCGCTTCCCTTGTTCCCTCGATCGACCGCGACCTGCCCGATGGCCTGCTCCTCGAGGCGGTCCTGACCAAGGATCAGACGGCGTGGTCCGAGTTCCTGCGCCGCTTCCGCTCGCTGATCTTCCGCTGCATCACCAAGGTCTCGGGGAAGTACGACGCGGTGCTCTCCAACGAGGACGTCAACGAGATCTTCGGCGACGTGTGCATCAACATCCTGCGCGACGACATGCGCAAGCTGCGGGTGTACGACCCGGCGCGCGGCTCCAAGCTCGGCTCGTGGCTCGGGCTGCTGGCGATCAACACCGCCTACGACTACCTCCGCGCGACCTGCCGCCGCCCGATGCTCGACAAGCTCGACGGTGCGCAGGACCGCCCCGGCTGCGAGCCGAGCGCCCTCGACACGCTGCTCGACAAGGAGCGCTGGAGCTACCTGAACGCCCTGATGAGCGACTTCTCCGATCGCGACCGCCGCTTCGTGGAGCTCTACTACGGCCAGGGAATGCTGCCGGAGGAGGTCGCGGTGGCGATGCGGATCTCGGTGAAGACCGTCTACTCGAAGAAGAACAAGCTGCGCATCAAGCTCGAAGCGCTCGCCGGCCAGGACCCGCTGCGCCCCTCGCGCAGCGACGAGCCGACCCCGCCTCCGGTCCGCCTCCTCCGCGTCGCCGCCTGAACCTCATCCGGTTCGCGCCGCTACTCCGCCAGCAGGCTCCGCATCGCCTCCCCCGCCCGCGTCACGAAGAACTTCTTGATCGCGCCCCAGGAGCGCCTCGTCATTCCGTCCGGGAAACTTGGGTCCTTCTCCGCGTCCTCGAAGTAGGTGAGCGCCCGCAGGACCGGGTACAGGTCGCCCTCGGACACGCGGAACCTGCGCACGTACGCCCGAGCGCACACCGCGATCGATATCCCGCTCTCGACGAGCACCTTCAGGTCCCAGAAGTCGCGACGGATCCCGCGCCGCGCCACCGCGGCCAGCTTCATGACTGCGAGGTCGAGCCGCGTCGCCACACGGCAGCCCTCGGGCCCAGCCTGTGGGGCCTCCAGCGGCGCGTAGGGATAGGACACGATATCGACCAGGGTGCCGTCGAGGTCGATCTTGAGGGTGGCGTCCGAGACGCTGACGACCTTCGCACCGCGCAGACGCTTGATCGCCCGCTCGACGAGGCCGAGGTCGATCGCCTCGTCGCTGAAGAGGTCGAGGTCGTTCGAGCGTCGATGATCCAGGTGCCAGCCGATCGCGCTCCCTCCGGCCAGGTAGAAGCCCTTGAGCGCGGGGAGCCTGGTCAGTCGACCCAGGGCACGTTGCTGCTCCTTCGCCAGGCCGGTGGGCTTGCCCATGTCTCCTCCTTCGCGCGGAGAATGGCCCGCCACAGCGCCGTGGTGCGGGGGCTGATCTCGGGATGGCCGATCTCCTTGAAGAATCGGTGGATGCGATCCCACCCGTAGGTTGCGACCAGCCACCGGACGTCGCGCAACCGGCCGAACTCCAGCACCCGGGCGAGGATCGAGTCGGCGTGCTTCCGCTCGTCGAGATGGTCGAGATCGACCTCCTGAAAGAGCGGCCGCAGATGGCCCGGCAGGTGGCGCACCGACGAACTCTAGCCCAGGCTCGCCACGGGGACGAACTTTTTGCCGCGGCCCGGCCGTCGCGTCGACCCGCCTGCGTTACACTGCTCGCCGACCTGAAGACGAGGTGAGCGATGTTCGAGTGGAGCGAGCAGCACAAGATGATCCAGGGGATGATGCGGCGCTTCGTCGAGGCGGAGGTGGTGCCGCACGTCGAGGCGCTCGAGCACGGCGACCTCCTGCCCTACCCCATCATGCGCAAGCTGGTGCAGACCTTCGGGCTGGCCGACATGCAGCGCGGGCGCTTCGAGCGCCAGCGAAAGCGGCATCACGAGGAGGAGGCGATGCGCGCGCGCGGGGAGACGCCCCCGGTGCGGCCACCGAAGGACCCCGACGACAGCGACGGGGAGCAGGCCGCGATGCAGGCGATCCCGGTGATCGAGCTGTCGCGCTACTGCCCCGGGCTGGTGACGGCGATGGGGGTGTCGGTGGGGCTGACCGCGGGCGCGATCATGTCGAAGGGCACCTGGCGGCAGAAGGAGCGCTGGGGGATCGATCTCGCCACCCTCGACAAGATCGGCGCGTGGGCGATCACCGAGCCGGGGTCGGGCTCGGACGCCTTCGGGGCGATGAAGGCCACCGCCCGTCCCGAGGGGGACGACTACCTCCTGAACGGCTCGAAGACGTTCATCACCAACGGGCCCTTCGCCGACACGATCATTTTCATCTGCAAGCTCGACCGGGGCGAGGCGGCGAAGGATCGCAAGGTGGTGTCGTTCATCCTCGATCGCGGGATGCCCGGGCTCACCCAGTCGAAGCCGCTCCGCAAGATGGGGATGCACTCGTCACCGACGGGGGAGCTGTTCCTGGAGGACGTGCGGGTGGGGCGCGATCGGCTGCTCGGCGAGAGCGAGGAGTCGTCGGCGCGCGACGGGGCGAAGGAGACCTTCGGAGCCGAGCGGGTGGGCGTGCTGGCGATGGCGCTCGGGATGATCGAGCGCGCGCTGGCGCTGTCGGTGGAGTACGCGCGAACGCGGGTGCAGTTCGGCCGGCCGATCGGCGACTTCCAGCTCATCCAGCTCAAGCTGGCGAAGATGGAGGTGGCGCGGATGAACGTGCAGAACCTCCTCTTCCGCAACTTCGAGATGGTCGCGGCGGGGGTGAAGCCGACGCTGGCGGAGGCCTCGGCCGGCAAGCTCTACGCCGCGGGAGCGACGATGGAGGTGTGCCTGGAGGCGGTGCAGGTCCATGGCGGCAACGGCTACATGGCCGAGTACCACGTCGAGCAGCTCGCCCGCGACGCCAAGGTGCTCCAGATCTACGGTGGCACCGACGAGATCCAGATCTCCCAGCTGGCGCGCGATCTGCTCGCGCGGGGCGCGTAGCGGGGCCCGAGCAGGACGTCCGCGGGACGTCCGCGCCGAAACGTTGACAGCCCGGGCGGTAGGGTCCTAATGTGAGGCAATTCTCCGTCGGAGTGTCCATGCGCGCGGGATGGATGGCGGCGGTCCTGGCAGGCGTTCTCCTCGTCGGAGGAGTGGCCCGGGCAGAGACCGCCGAAGATGAGTGTCAACGGCTGTCGGACGAGGCGGTCGACGCCTACAAGGCGGCCAACTACCAGAAGGCGGTGGAGCTGCTCTCGCGGGCCTACGCGATCCGCCCGCTGACGCCGCTGCTCTACAACCTCGCCAAGGGCTACGACAAGCTCAACGACGCCGACAAGGCGTACGAGAGCTACAAGAAGTTCGTCGACACCGGCGAGGCCGATGCAAAGCTCGAGGCCAAGGCGCGGGCGCGGATGGCCTTCTTCGAGCCGCAGCTGAAGCCGAAGGAGCAGCCGAAGCCGGAGAAGCCGCCGGAGGAGGAGGTGGTCAAGCCGAAGGGGCCGACCGCCGAGGAGCTCGAGGAGCAGGAGCACGCCAAGACGCGGCGGCTGAAGCTCTACACGATCATCGGCGGCGGCGTGCTGGCGATCGCCGGGATCGGGATGATCATCGGCGGCGGGGCGACCTACAGCTCGGCGTCGAAGAAGTACGATGCGTTCAAGATCGCCCTCGAGGAGTCCTCCAAGCGGCAGCTTCGCAACGACGGGGAGTCGCTCGGGACCACCTCGACCGCGCTCTACGCGGTGGGCAGCGTGGTGCTGGTGCTCGGGGCGGCGGCGGTGGCGGCGGCGTTCTTCCTGCCGATGCTCCAGGCGCCCGACGAGGAGAAGAAGCCCCTCAAAGAGGACGAGAAGCCGCCGGAGGTGACCGTGGTGCCCTGGATCGGACCGAATGTGGCGGGAGCGGGGGCGATATGGATTTTCTAGGCGTTTTCCTGAAGAGAATCAGCCTCTTCGGTGCGATGTTGGTCGCGGGCTGCGCGGCCGGCTTCAACTACAACGAGTGCAACACCAACGAGGAGTGCCTGAAGCTCGCCGTCGACGGTGGGGCGAAGCTGTCCTGCACCGCCGATCACCTGTGCGTGGCCGGCACCCCCGACGACCAGCTGTGCGGCGACACGATCGGCACCGAGATGCCGGGCTCGCTGATCATCGGCGTGGTGTTCGACCGCACCAGCGAATCGGACAAGATGCTCGCCAACGCGGTGAAGCTGGCGATCGACGAGATCAACAAGCGGCAGATGACGCCGATGGTGGCCTGGTTCTGCGACTCGGCGAGCGACCCCGATCAGTCGCGCAAGGCGGCGGTGCGCGCGGTGAACGTCTATCACGCCTCGGCGATCATCGGCCCGATGGGCAGCGACGGGGTGCTGAAGCTGACCGAGTTCGCGAAGAGCAGCGGGACGCTGGTGGTCAGCCCGTCGGCGACCTCGACGGAGATCAGCTCGCTCGACGACAACGGGCTGGTGTGGCGGACCGCCGCCTCGGATGCGCTGCAGGGCAAGCTGCTCGCGGCGAAGGTGAAGGAGGCGATGCCGACACCGACGGTGGTCGACACGATGTACGTCAACACGGTCTACGGGAGCGGCCTCAACACCGCCTTCCGGACCGCCTACACGCAGATGATGGGGCTCGGCTTCAAGAGCGCGGTGCAGTACTCGAACACCAAGGAGATCCCGACGGCGCTGAACGCGATCGCCAAGGACGCGCCGTCGCACGTGGTGATCATCGCCGACTTCGACGACCCGGGGATCGTCTCCCAGATCAAGGATCAGCCGGCGCTGTTCGACCCGAACGAGATGGACCTGAAGAAGGGCACCCAGTTCTTCATGACCGATCCGGCGAAGACGCCCGCGCTTTACGGCGCGATGGGCACGATGGCGCCCAACCTCCTCGGTCGCATCCGCGGGACCGCGCCGGCGACGCCGTCCGGGCAGGCCTTCACCACCTTCCAGGCCAACTTCAACGCGCGCTTCGGCGCCGATCCGAAGAACATCAGCTTCGTCGCCAACGCCTACGATGCGACCTACCTGATCGCCATCGCCGCGGCGGCCACCCAGGGGCGGGTGCCGACGGGGAAGGACCTCTCGACGGGCCTCCAGCGGCTGAGGACCTCGGGGACCGCGGTCCTGGTCGGCGAGACCAGCTACCTCGACGCGGCAAAGCAGATGGCGATGGGCGGGGTGCGGCTCG
Organism: Myxococcales bacterium; assembly: GCA_009692555.1. Lineage (GTDB taxonomy): Bacteria > Myxococcota_A > Polyangia > Palsa-1104 > SHYY01 > SHYY01. The sequence goes on along the minus strand of SHYY01000161.1, from coordinate 7,180 downwards.
AGGGGGCGAGCGGGCCGCTCGAGTTCAACGCCGCGGGCGATCTGACCAACGAGAAGGCGTTCGAGTACTGGTGCGTCGACACGACCAAGACGCCGCCGAAGTTCGGCAATCTCGACATGATGGGGATGTGCGTGAGCATGTAGGCTGGTGTCATGTCAGATAAATTTGCAGTATTATCAGTGATATAGCTCGATGCGGCCGGCGCCGGCGCCGTGGGTGGGATCGAGCAGCAGGAGATCGGGGAGGCCGTCGTGGTCGAGGTCGCCGAGGAGGACGGCGATGCGGGCTGACGCTGCGCCGGCCGCGGCCGGGAAGACTCCCGACGGTGCGCCCTGGCTGTACGGGGTCGGGCCGTAGAGGACGCGCAGCTGACCGCCCTTCCCTCCCGAGGCGTAGACCACGTCGGGATGGCCGTCGCCGTTGAGGTCGTCCGCCCCTGCCACCGACGACGCCATCGCCTCCCCCATCGCGCCCGGGAAGAGGGCATTCAGGACCTGCGCCGCGTCGACCGCCTGGCCGCCGCCGGGGAGCTTCGAGCCGTCGATCCGGAGGAGCCTCCCCGCGCCCTGGCCGAAGAGCGGCTCGCCGAGGAGCAGCTCGCCGTAGCCGTTGCCGTCTCCGTCGGGTGCGCCCGCCACCGCCGCGCCGAAGCCGAGGCCGGGGGTGTCGTGGAGCAGGCCGAGCGCGCTCACCGCGCCGTCGAGATCGACCCCCGCGTTGTTCGGCAGGGTGAAGATCGCCACCCGCTCGCCAGCGACGGAGGCGACCGCTACCTCGCGGGCCTTGTCGGCCGGTCCCTGGAGCAGCCCGGCGTCGGCGACGCCCTCGCCGAACTTCTTCGCCCCCGGGAACTTGGAGCAGCCGAGGCGCCACCCGCGCACCGTCTTGGCCTGGAGATCTTTCGGCAGGAGCGCGCCCTTCGGGAGCGGCGCGGCGCCGGCGATCACCGACGCACCGCCCGCGCCGTTCTCGGCCCCGGGGGTGCCGATCACGAGGTCGGCGAGGGCGTCCCCGTCGAAGCGGGTGATCGCGAGCGCCGCGCCCACTCGCGCGCCGGCCATCTGCGGGTCGTCGGGATCGCCGACGAGGAGCGAGGCGGCGGCCTGCGCGATCGGCCGGGGCGCCATCGCCTTCACGAAGGTGGCGCCGCCTTGCAGCAGATAGACGCCCCCCACAGCGACGAGCGCGGCGTTCTGATCGGCCACCTTCAGGTCGGGCGCCGCGACTACGAGGTCGGCCTTGCCGTCGCCGTCGAGGTCGCCCGCGGCGAGCGCCGCCCCGGTGTGTGCGCCGGGCTGCGCGCCGCGCAGGATCAGGTCGGGCGACGGGGCCGGACCGTTGTTGCCGCCGAACCAGACGTAGACCGCGCCCTCGGCCGAGTCGGCGCCGGAGTAGCTCGCCAGCGGCGCACCGACGGCGAGGTCGGCGATCCCGTCGCCGTTCCAGTCGCCGCTCGCCGCCGCCTGGCCGAAGCCGCGCTTGCCCGACTGCTCGCCCGGATCGGCGGGCGGAGCGAACAGTCCGCGCACGAACGTGGGCGTGGTCGACGCCGGGTTGGAGAGCGCCGAGGGGTTGCCCGCGCGATCGAGCGTCTGGAGGGCGAGGAAGGTGGTCACCCCCGTGTAGACCCCCGTCACCGTCGCGGTCTGCTTGGTGCCGGCGATCGCCGGGGCCGGCGCCATGGCGGGGTTGGCGAGATCGAAGGTCTGCGCGGTGATCGGCGAGGTAGCCCAGCGCAGGAGGTAGGAGCCGAGCGGCAGGTAGTCGTCCGACGGCGCGGAGAAGATCAGGTTGATCGTGCTGCGGGTGAAGCTCGAGACCAGGAGGTCGGCGACCAGGGTCGGGCTCTGCCCATCGGAGGTGACGATCACCGAGACGCTCCCGGCGTGGCCGCTGCCGATCGCGTCGGCGCGCAGGAGCCGTCCCTGGCCGCTCGGAACCGACACCTTGGTCAGGCTCCATTGATTCCCCTGCGCGGTCCCGGTCGCCACCGGTGCGCCGTCGACGTAGAGCGTGATCGTGGCGTTCGCGATGCTCACCGTGCCGCTCACCGTCGCTGACGAAGCGCGCACCAGGCCCCCCGGAAGCGGCGATGCGATCGTCAGCGCCAGCCCCTGGAGCACCAGCACGCAGGGGTTCGAGTAGCCCGAGTTGCCGTCGCTGTCGACCGCGCGCGCGACCACCGTGTTGTAGCCCTCGGGGAGCGTGATCGTCGAGAGCCTCGAGCCGAGCGCCTGCGGCGGGAAGAGGGCGTCAGCGGTCGATCCGCCCACCCGCACCTCCGCCAGCCGCGCGGTGGTGGTCGCGGAGACAATGATTTGCACCCCGGGCGCGAGCGGGTCGATGTCGTAGTCGGTGGTGACGCTGCCTCCACAGGCGAGCGGCGCGAGGCCCGGCTTGGGCGCGGCCGGCGCGAGGAACACCTTCGGCGGCACCGCGCTGATGAACACGTCGAGGGTGGCACCGCTCGGTTCGCCGGCGTTGTCGGTGACCGTGGCGAAGAAGTTGTACACGCCGTGGCAGGTCGGGCCGTTGGGGCCGGGCGGACACACCGTCGCCGATGGGAAGTCGGCGCGCGCGCCCAGCTTCTGGCCGGCGTCGGCCACCACCAGCCGGTCGGGCAGGACCGCCTTGCCGTCGACGGTGAGGTGCACCTTCTTGCCGATGCACTTCTGGTCGACCGCGAAGGCGAGATCGTACTGCAGGCCGTCGTCGATCGGCGGCGAGGTGTCGTCGTCGGCGAGGATCTCCGCGTGCTTGGGCGGCGGGAGCGGCTTCGGGCGAAGGAAGATCAGCGCGCAGCCCTGGATATCGAGGCCGACCTCGACGGTGGCGAGGCAGACGTTGGCCGCCGCGTCGGAGACGGTGGCGGTGACGGTGTTGGTCGCCTTGCCCGGCGCGGTGAGGGTCACCTCGTGCGCGGCGGCGCCGCCGGTGATCGCCACCTGGGGCGCGCCCTGATCGACGCCGTTGACGCCGAACGAAACCACCTGCCCCTCGGCGTCGGGCGAGGAGGAGGTGAGCGCGGCAGTGATCTGCACCCCCGGTTTCTGGAGGTTGACGTCGACGGCCGGGCCGAACACCGCGTCGTCGGTCGGGCCGGTGAGCTTGCAGACCGGTGCCTGCGAGTCGACGAACACCGCCTGCTTGGTGGAGAGCACGGAGTTGGTGGCGTCGGCGCAGCGCACCTGGACGAGGTGCGAACCCTCGGCGATGGTGGTGTGATCGAAGCTGGCCAGCCCGAGCTGGTCGGCCGCGCGGCTGGCGCGCTCGATCCCGTCGACGAGCAGCGTGACCTTGTTGCTCCCGAGGGTGGCGGCGCGGACCTCGGTCTGCTCGCCCGGCACCTTCGGGTCCTCATCCACCGAGGCGTTCAGCACCGGGACGGCGATCCCCTTGACGATCACGAAGCCGGGAAAGAAGCCGGTCACGCCGCACGGCGGAGGGGTGGTGTTGACCCGCCCGTTGACCCGCTTCACCGTCGGGTTGCCGCGGCTGTCGGCGACGGTGGCGACGAGCGAGAGGTCCTCGCTCTCCGGCATCTCGGCGGAGGGCGGCAGGACGACGCCGGGGAAGGTCGCGCGACCGCCTTGCACCTCCACCGGCGGCTGGGCGAGCCCGTTGACGGTGAGGGCGACGATGCTCCCCGCCTCGGCGTTGGTGACGACCTTGACGTCGCGCATGAAGGTGAGGTCCTTCAGGTCGGGGTTCTGGTTGTCCTTCTGGCCGAAGGCGAAGTGATCGCGCGGGTCGACGAACTCGAGGAGGAGATCGGGCGGCGGGATCGACACCGAGACCGCCTCGGAGAGGCACTTGTCGGCGGAAGCGACCAGCGCCACGCGGAAGTTGTCGTCGGGGGCGAGGGTGAAGGCGGAGAAGACCACCTGGCCGCCGGCGACGGTGGCGGACGACGCGGGGCCGCCGTTGGCGGAGAGGCGCACCACCGAGCCGCCCTCGAGCTTCGTGACCGCGACGGTGACGTTGACCTGGATGCCGGGGATGGCGTTCGAGACGTCGTCCTTCGGGCCGATCATCTGGCCGTCGAAGGGCGCGGTGAGGGTCAGCCGGCAGGGCTGCGGCGTGACGCAGGAGGGCACCGCCAGCGCCGTTGCCAGGCCCGCCGCCAGGCCTGCCGCCAGGTGGATCTGCCGCCAGAGCCCGTGGATGACCAACTCGATGACCTCACAGCGCCGCGCCGGCGACGGTGGGGTCAGCCGGGATCACGACGCTGCCTGATGATATCCGCGCGCGCGGCCCGGTTCAATCCGCGGTTCTGGGTGGGGAAGGCTGTGCCCATGAGGCTGTTCCCATGAGGCGCCTTCAGCGACGGCGATGGGAGTCCGGTCCGCGCGCGGCTACGCCAGCTCGGCGAGGAAGGGGTCGAGGGCGGCGTGGAAGGCGTCGGGCTGCTCGTTCATCGCCATGTGACCGGTGTGGGGGAGGATGACCGCGCGCGCGTTCGGGAGGGCGGCGGCGAGCTCGCGGGTGAGCTTGGGCGGGAGGATGAGGTCGTCGCTGCCGCCGATGGCGAGAGAGGGTACACGCAGCGACGGGAGCTCGGGGCGGACGTCGAAGCCTTCGAGGGCGCGGAAGTCGGCGGCGACCACCTCGGGCTCGGCCTGGATCATGACCGCGCTCCAGCGCTCCACCACCTCGCGGGGCGTCGACGGGGACCAGGCGACCTCGCGGAGCAGCGCGGCGACGTCGGTCTTGGGATCGGTGAGGGCAGGGGCGACGCGGATTCTTGCTGCGCTGCACACAAGGACGAGGCCGGCCACGCGATCGGGCCAGGCGAGGGCGCAGCGGAGAGCGATCGCGCCGCCCATGCTGTGGCCGACGAGGACCACGCGCTTCATGCCGAGGTGGGCGCACAGGGTGCCGACGAAGTCGCGGTAGAGGTCCATGGTCACGGAAGAAACGCCGTGCCAGGGGTCGGACTGGCCGTGGCCCGGGAGATCGGGGGCGATCACCCGCCTGCGCGGGGCGAGCCGCTTGACCACGTCCATCCACGCCACCGACGAGCCGCCCGCGCCATGGATCAGGACGACGGGGGCCTTCCTGGCGGAGTCGCCCTCGTCGCGGATGCGGACCTTGCGGTCCCCGATGAGCAGCCGGCGCATCGCAGGGCGTTTGCTAAAGCTGGGCGGCCTTCAGCTTCTTCACTTCGGCGATCAGCGTCGGGAGCGCCACCTCCCAGGTCGTGACCAGGCCGTAGTCGGCCACCTGGAAGATCGGCGCCTCGGGATCCTTGTTGATCGCGACGATCACCTTCGAGCCCTTCATCCCGGCGAGGTGCTGGATCGCGCCGGAGATGGCCACCGCGATGTAGAGCTCGGGGGCGACCACCTTGCCGGTCTGCCCGACCTGCCAGTCGCTCGGGACCAGGCCCGCGTCGGTGGCGGCACGGCTGGCGCCGATCGCGCCGCCGAGGAGGTCGGTCAGCTCCTCGAGGATCTTGAAGTTCTTGCCCTCGCGCATGCCGCGCCCACCGGACACGATGATCTTCGCGTCGGTGAGCTCGGGGCGCGCGCTGTCCGAGGCGGAGAGCGAGACGAAGGCGGCGCCGCGGGGGTCGATCGGGCCGGCGGCGACAGCGGTGATCGCGCCGGCAGCGCCGACGGGGTGCGCGGGTGGGAACGCGGTCTGGCGGACCGAGGCGACCACGATCGCGGTGGCGACCTCGATGCGGGCGATGATGTTGCCGGCCTGCATCGGACGCTGGAACGTGCGCGGGCCGGCGATCCCGGTCACGTCGGAGGCCATCCCCGCGTCGAGGAGCGCGGCGACGCGCGGCAGCACGTCCTTGCCGGTGGAGGTGGCGGTGGCGGCGACCACGCTCGCGCCCTGCTCGCGGGCGATGCGCGCGATGATCGGCGCCCAGGTCTCGGCGAGCGGGTGCTCGAGACCCGGCCCCTCGACGGTGAGGACCTGAGCGCCGTAGGTCGCGGCGTCGGCGGCGGCGGCGCTCGCGCCGGGACCGATCAGGAGGAGGATCAGCCCACCGCCGTGCCGGGCGGCCGCCTCGCGTCCGAAGGTGATCGCCGGCAGGCTGGCGGTGCGCAGGTGGTCGCCGACGTGCTCGACGAGAAGAAGGACAGTTCCCGAAGTTTCCATTTACAGCACCTTGGCTTCGTTGTGGAGCTTTTGGACCAGCTCCTCGACGGAGCCGACCTTGACACCCGCCTTGCGCGACGGGGGGGCCTCGATCGCGACGGTCTTCACGCGCAGCGCGCTGCCCGGGACGAGCGCGGCGAGGGTGGTCTCGGCGATCGGCTTCTTCTTCGCCGCCATGATCCCCTTCAGCGAGGCGTAGCGCGGCCCATCGGCGTAGGCGTGGGTGGCGGCGGTCTTGCCGTTCTTGATCGCCTGTGGGGCGATGATCCGGAGGTCGACGGTGACCACCGCGGGCAGCGCCACGCGCTTGATCTCGACCCCCGAGTCCACTTCGCGGATGACGTGGAGCGCCTTGCCATCGTCGACCACCGCGATCCCGGCGGCGAAGGTCGCCTGGGGCCAGTTCAGGTAGCCGGCGACCAGCTGGCCGACCTGGTTGTCCTCGGAGTCGGCGGCGAGCTTGCCCATCAGGACGAGGTCGGGCTTCTCCTGTTCGACCAGCTTGACCACCGCGCGGGCGACCAGCTCGGCGTCGAGGTTGTCATCGCTGCCATCGACCAGGATGGCGCGGTCGGCGCCCATCGCGAGGGCGGAGCGGAGCTGCTGCGAGACATCCTTCGGGCCGATCGTGGCCACCACCACCTCGCCGTCGCGGGCGTTGCCGGCGGAGGCGTTCTCGGTCAGGCGGAGCGCGGTCTCGACGGCGTACTCGTCGAACTGGTTCGGAACCCAGTTGGTTCCGGAGAGATCGAGCGCGTTGCCCTTCCACTTCACCTTCTGCTCGGGATCGGGGACGCGCTTCAGTGTGACGAGAATTTTCACGGCTGGCTCCTTGTGACCGCGGGCGCATTTAACATCTTCGATGCGGGGTGTCAACGAAGCGTCGGCGACGGTTCGGCGACGGTGCTTCACAGCGGAGGGGGCCCTCTTGCTGGCTCTTGCTCGTCACGTAGTCGTAGTCGTAGTCGTAGTCGTAGTCGTCCCGTCCGCAGCGACGGCAATCGAACTTCCTCCTGCAACAAATTCCTCCTGCCGACCGACCCCCCTGGCCTCCAAGGAGGATGCC
>SHYY01000160.1 GCA_009692555.1 Myxococcales bacterium | reverse complement strand
GTTCGTCGCGATCGCCGACGTGACCGGCGACGGCAAGCCCGATATCGCCGCCGTCTCCGGCATCGTCGCGGTGATCGCCAACCAGGGAAAGGGCACGTTCATGCCGGGTCCGACCCTCGCCGCGGGGGACGCGCCTTGGGCGCTGGCGGCGGCCGATCTCGACGGTGACAAGGTGCAGGACCTCGCGGTCGTCAACCAGCTGGGCGGGACGGTCACGGTGCTGCTGGCGCGCGGGGGATCCTTCGCCGCCGCGGCCGCGACGTCGACGCCGGAGGTGCCCGGCTTCATCGCCCTCGGGCAGCTCAATGGCCTGGTCGACAAGAAGATCGACCTCGCCTACACCCCTAACGGGTGGGGCGCCCCCCTCCGCTGGGCCTTCGGACGGGGCGATGGCACCTTCGCGGCCGGCGGCGCGGCCTCTCCGGGCGGGCAGTCGCGCGGCATGCTGGCGGTCGACGCCAACGGCGATGGCCAGACCGACGTCCTCGGCGTCGGCAACGGCAACTGCGGGGAGCAATTGCACCTCATCCTCAGCAACGGGGACGGTTCGATGAAGCCCCATTTGTCCAGCGGGATCAGCTTCGACTGCAGCCACATCACGTCGTTGCCCTTCGACTTCGACGGCGACGGGAAGCTCGACGCCCTCCGGGCCACCAGCAGCAACTTCGGCGGGAAGCCCCACACCGTGCAGATCGCCCTCAACAAGGGGGACGCCAGCGGTACGTTCAAGCCCGGCCTGGGCTTCGGCATGATCGACCCACCGAGCGGCTCGACGGTGGCCGACTTCAACGGCGATCAGCTCCCCGACCTCGCCTTCGCGACGCAGGGCGCGGCATCGTCGGTGACCATGATCTTCGCGGCGGGCAAGCTGATGTACGGCGCGCCCAAGACCACCCCGCTCGCCGCCGCCCCACGCCGGATCGTCGCCGCCGATCTGGACGGCGACAAGGTGCCCGATCTCGCGGTCAGCACCGCCGGCGGAGTCTCCGTCCTCCTCAACACCGCCGACGGCAAGGGCACCCTCGCCGCGGCGCAGGTCTACGAGGCGGGCGCCGACTGCGTCCAGCTGGTCGCGACCGACGTGAACGGCGACCAGGTGCAAGACCTCCTCTTCCGCGCCGGCGCCGGCCAGGTGAAGGTGCTGGTCGGCAAGGGCAACGGCACCTTCCTCGCCGCCAGGACCTTCAACGCCGGCTTCCAGATCATCGACCTCGTCACCGGCGACATCAACGGCGACACCAAGGTGGACGTGGCGCTCGGCTACAGCGGCGGAATCGCGGTGCTGATCAACACCTCGCCGTAGGGCACCGGCCGAGAAGTTCCGGGCCCGTTTGCACCCCTTTTCATTGCAATCGGTTGTGTTAGAGTCCGCAGCCATGCGCGCACTCCCCACGACCACTTTGTTGCTCTCCGCCAGCTTCTTCTCGGGGCTGCTTGCCTTCGCCCCGGCTGCCCGCGCCGCCGAGGACGAGTTCGCCACCCTGGCCGCCGCCATCGACGCCAACCCCGACGACATGAAGGCCTACGACGCCTACGCCAGCAAGGCGGTCAAGGCCGACAAGTTCGACGAGGCCATCGCGCGGCTGAAGGTCGGCGTGGCGCGCTCGGGCGACTTCCCGAACGGCTACTACCTGCTCGCCTACGCCTACCGCAAGAAGGCGGTGTGGGTCGACGCGGCGGACTACTACCGTCGCTGCATCGGCCTCAAGCACAAGGAGAACGAGTCCTACTTCGGCCTCGGCAAGTCGCTGGCGGGGATGGGCTACAAGGCGGGCGCGATCGGCGCGCTCCGGAAGTACGTGACCCTCGCCAGCGCGGCGCAGGCCACGATGGCGCCCGAGAAGCGGACCGGCAGCCAGCGCTTCATCGACGAGGCGAACGCCGATATCGCCAAGCTCGAGGCGGGGGGCCCCGGCGCTCCCGGCGGCGCGAGCGGCCAGGCGGCCCAGCTCCGCGCCGCGGCCGACCAGCTGCGCGTCGACAAGCGCTTCGAGGAGGCGGCGGCCGGCTACAAGAAGGCGATCGAGGTCGACCGCAAGAACCTCGACCTCTACAACGACCTCGGCAACGTCTACTTTGCCCTCAAGCGGTACAACGACGCGGCGCAGGCGTTCAAGGATGCGACCGCGCAGGAGGGCAACTACGCGCTCGGCTGGTACAACCTCGCCACCGCGCTGCGCAAGGCCGAGCGCAAGGCCGAGGCGGTGGAGGCCTACCGTCGCTACATGAAGCTCAAGCCGGACGACTCCGACCCCTACTACGGGCTCGCCCAGACCCTGAAGGCCCTCGGCGACAACCCGGGCGCGCTCGCCGCGTTCCGCAAGTACGTCGAGATGGAGAAGCGGCCCGACGAGCAGAAGTGGGTCGAGAAGGCCCGCCAGGAGCTGGCGGCGATGGAAGCGATGCCGAAGGCCGCCTCCCAGGGCAGCCCCGGGTCGGGCAAGATCGACGACAAGTAGCCCTTCACTTCCTCCGTCCCGCCCCGGGGCGCGCTCGGCTACGGGCGCGCTCCCGAGTGGGCGCCCGCCGCCTCGAGCAATTCGACCACCGCCGCGTGCCCGCCCCGTCGCGCATCGTCGAGCGGTGTGCCGCCCCAGCGGTCGACGGGGTTCACCTGCACGCCGCGCGCGACGAAGCTCTTCACCACGTGGGCGTGCCCCTCGGCCGCGGCCAGGTGCAGCGGGCTGCGCCCGTCGTAGTCCGCGCTGTCGAGGTCGATCCCGCGCGCCACCAGGCTCTGGATTCCCCGGAGGTCGCCCTGGCTGGCCGCCCAGCACAGCGTCGTCACCGAGTCCGCGCGCTGGTCGCTCGCCCGCCGCCGCGGATCCTTCTTGTTCTCGAGGCTGCCGACCAGGTGATCGTAGTTGTGCAGGTTGAAGCGCGCCACCAGCCGCTTGCAGAAGTCGATCCCGCGCACGCTGTTGCCGAGCGGGTCCAGCCGCGGCGACCAGGTGCAGAGCCCCATCACGTTGGGGACCACGATCATCAGCGCCCCGGCCACGCCGCTCTTCGCCGGCAGCCCGATGGTGAAGGCGAACTCGCCCGAGAAATCGTACATCCCGCACGAGTACATCAGCGACAGGCAATCGCGCACCGTGCCGGGCTGGAGCACGCGCTGGCCGGTCGTCGGGCACACGCCGCCGTTGGCCAGCGTTCCCGCCACTGCCGCGAGCGACTCCGCGGTGGATTCGATCGAGCAGCACTGGAAGTAGAACTCGAGCGTCTCCACGAGTTCGGAGTTCTTCGGGAAGCACTTGTTTTCCCTCATGAAGTAGCCGAGGGCGAAGTTGCGGTCGGCGGTCTGCCGCTCCGACAGATAGGTCGAGTTGCTGAAGCCCGCCTTGACCCCGCCGGCGAGGTTCTTCCACATCCCCATCACGTAGTCGAAGCGGTCGGCGATCGGCAGCCCCGGCTTGAGCAGCGAGCAGGTGACGATCGCCCCCGAGTTGATCATCGGGTTGTGCGGCTTGTGATCGTTGTTCAGCGACAGCTCGTTGAAGCCGCGCCCGCTCGGCTCGCGGCCGAGGTAGGTGTGGACCTCGGTCTGCCCGTGCTCCTCGAGGGCGAGGCAGTAGTTGATCGGCTTGGTGCACGACTGGACGCAGAAATCGACCCCCGCGTCGCCGATCGCGAGGCGCTGCCCGTCGATGGTGCAGCACGCCACGCCGAACTGGTCGGGGGAAACCCGCCCGAGCTGCGGGATGTAGTCCGCCACCTTGCCGCCCTCGTTCTGCTTGGTGGCCTCGTAGATCGCGCGAATTTCCTGGGCAAACTCGCGCCACTCCGGGATCACCAGCGACCCCTGAAGCGCCCGCTCGACGAGCAGCAGGTTGGGCTGGATGATCTCGCGCAGCTCCGTCGGTGACACGCAGGGCTCGTCGGCGAAGCGCGCCAGGCACTCCATGCTCTCCTTCAGGCGCGGATCGTCGAGCCGGAGCCCGGTCTGCACCAGCGCGTCGCTGAGCGCCGCGAGCGGGATCTCGCCCTCGCCGCGCGTGTCGAGCGCGCGGAACAGCTGGCCCTCCCGCGCCGCCAGCTCGCCCGAGGGGACGATGCGGGCGTGGGCCGACGGTGGTGCGCCCGAAGGCGCGAAGACCCCCGCCCCGGTGGCGACCTCGAGGGTGTCCTTGCGCTTCCTGGTCATGGCGATCAAACCCCCTGGAACAGCATCTCGCGGTACTTCGGCAGCGGCCACAGATCGTCGGACACGATCGCCTCGAGGGCGTCGACGTGCTCCCGCACCTTGGCCATCGCCGGGAGGACGTGGTCGGCCGCCGCCTGCATCCCCTCCACCGCGCCTCCGTGGTGCAGCCCGCCGCGCGCGCTCTCGAGGGCCTCGACCGCCGCGTGCAGCGCCTCGAGGTGGCCCGCGGTGCGCGCCAGCTGTGCGCTGTGCCGCTCGCCGGGCAGCCCGCTCTGCTTGAGCAGGTTCGTGGCCCGCGCGGTCCGCTCGATCTGCTCCTCGACCGCGCCCATCACCTGCGTGCGCGCGATCTCGCCCAGCGATGCGGCCTCGATGTCGACGATCTTGATGTAGCGCTCGGCGTAGATCTCGAAGCGCGACTGCACCTCCTCGCGCGACAGCACGCCCTGCTCCACCAGGAACGCGGTCTTCGCCGCCACCGTCAGCGGGGCGAGGGCGGCCGGGGTGTTGGAGTTGACGGGCAGCCCGCGCGCCCGCGCCTCGTCGACCCACGCCGGCGCATAGTTGTTGCCCTCGAAGCGCACCCTTTTGGTCTCGTTGAACACCTCGCGCACCAGCTCGAGCGCGGCCTCTCCGCGCGCCCCCTTCTTGAGCTTGTCCGACAGGCGCCCCTTCAGATCCTGGAACGCGTCAGCGACGGCGGCGTTGAGGATCGTCATCGGCCAGGCGCAATTCTCGCTCGACCCGACGGCGCGGAACTCGAACTTGTTGCCGGTGAAGGCGAACGGGGTGGTGCGGTTTCTGTCGGTGAGCTCGCGCTTCATGTGCAGCCTTGCGGTGATGTCGACGCCGGCGAGCTTCTTCACGTCGGCGATCTTGCCTGAAGCAACCGCCTCGACGATCCCCTCCAAAGCGCCGCCGAGGTAGACCGAGATGATCGCCGGGGGGGCCTCGTTGGCGCCCAGGCGGTGGTCGTTGCCGGCCGAGGCGATCGAGGCGCGGACGATCTCGTTCTTGCTGTCGACCGCGTGCAGCACCGCCGCCAGCGAGCACAGGAAGCGCAGGTTCTTCTCGGGGTCGGCGCCCGGATCGAGCAGGTTCTCCCCCTCGGTGGTGGCCATGCTCCAGTTGTTGTGCTTGCCGCTACCATTGATGCCCGCGAACGGCTTCTCGTGGAGCAGGCAGGCCAGGCCGTGGCGGTCGGCGACCCGGCGCAGCACGTCCATCGTGAGCACGTTGTGATCACAGGCGAGGTTGGCCTCCTCGAACACCGGGGCGAGCTCGAACTGGGCCGGCGCCACCTCGCAGTGGCGCGTCTTCACCGGCACGCCGAGGCGGAGCAGCTCGCGCTCCGCGTCGGAGATGAAGGCCTGCACGCGCGCGGGGATCGGTCCGAAGTAGTGATCCTCGAGCTGCTGGCCGCGCGGGGGCGGCGCGCCGACGAGCGTGCGGCCGGTCATGAGGAGGTCGGAGCGGCTGGCGAGGAACGCCTTGTCGATCACGAAGTACTCCTGCTCGGTGCCGAGGGTGGCGACGATCCCGCTGCACGACTCGCTGCCCGAGAGGGTGTTCAGGAACGCCACCGCGCTGCGGCTGAGCGCGTCGAGCGAGCGGAGGAGCGGCGTCTTGTGATCGAGCGCATGGCCCTTCCAGCTCACGTAGGCCGCCGGGATGCACAGCGTGCGCGTCCCGCCGTCGGCGCGGATGAAGATCGCGCTGGTCGGGTCCCACAGCGTGTAGCCGCGCGCCTCGTGCGTCGAGCGCAGGCCCCCCGACGGGAACGAGCTGGCGTCGGGCTCGGTCTGGAGGAGGAGGCTGCCCGGGAATTGCTCGATCGGGACGTGCGAGGCCTGCAGGCCGCGCGCGAGGAAGGTGTCGTGCTTGTCGGCCGGGACGTTGGTCAGCGGGTGGAACCAGTGGCCGTAGTGGGTCGCACCGTGCTTGAGCGCCCAGCGCATCACCGACTCGGCGACCCGGTTGGCCAGCTCCTTCGAGAGGCGCTGGCCGTGCTGGACGAACTCGCGGAAGGCCGCGGAGGCCTCGCCGTCGAGCGACGCGGCGATGGTCTGCCAGGGCAGGCTGAGCGATCCGAACGACTCGCTCGGCGCCTCGTTCCTGGTCTGTGCGTCGTCGAACTCGGGGCGCGCGCTGGTGGCTCCGAAAGAGGCCATGGTACGGGCGGAGGTCCTGACGTTGCTCATGTGCTTTGCTCTCCCAGTTTGGTTTCTTTGCCGCGCCCCGGCGCGACCGGCGCACCGTTTTCTTTCGGGGCGGCGGTCGCCGCTTCGATGGATTCGTCGTGCTGGCTGAGATCGAGACCCATTGCTTCCTCCTCGGCCGACACGCGGAAGGGCTGCAGCGCATCGACGAGGCGGTAGAGAACGTAGCTCCCCACGCCGGTGAAGGCGAGCACGATCAGGAGGCCGAGGAGGTGCACCCCGAGGAGGTGGAGCGACCCGTGGATCGCGCCGCCCTCCTGCGCGAACACCGCGGTCAGGATCATCCCCACGAGGCCGTCGACGCCGTGGCAGGGGAACACGTCGAGCGTGTCGTCGATGGTCGTCTGGTTCTTCCAGTGCACCACGAGATTGCTGACCGCGGCGCCCATCGCGCCGATGACGATGCTGGCGCCTACATCGACATACCCCGCCGCCGGGGTGATCGCCACCAGCCCCACCACGGCGCCGATGCAGGCCCCGAGCGCCGACGGCCGGCGACCGCGCGCATAGTCGGTGAGGATCCATACCAAGCTTGCCACGGCGGCGGCGGTATTGGTGGTCAGGACCGCGCTGACCGCGGTGGCATTGGCGGCCAGCGCCGAGCCGGCGTTGAAGCCGAACCAGCCGAACCACAGCATCCCGGTCCCGAGCATGACGAACGGGATGTTGGCGGGCACATGCGCGTGGCCCGCGATGTGGGTGTGGCGCCGTCCGAGCGCCCTCGCACCGACGAGCGCGGCCACCCCGGCCGAGAGGTGCACCACCGTCCCGCCGGCGAAATCGAGCACACCCGAGCGGTGCAGGAAGCCATCGGGATGCCACGTCCAGTGGGCGAGCGGCGAGAAGATGAAGAGCGAGAACGCGACCATGAAGATCACATACGAGGAGAAGCGCGTGCGCTCGGCGAACGACCCGGTGATCAGCGCCGGGGTGATGATCGCGAACTTGAGCTGGAAGAGCGCGAAGAGGAGCAGCGGGATGGTCGGCGATAGCGCTGCGTGGGTCTCGCCGCCGACCCCGCGCATCATGAAGAACGACGTCGGGTTCCCGATCAGGCCGTGGAAGCTGTCTCCGAAGGCGAGGCTGAAGCCGACCACGACCCAGAGCAGGCTCACCACCGCGAGCGCGACGATGCTCCGGAGCATCGTCGAGATCACGTTCTTGCGGAGGACCATGCCGCCGTAGAAGAACGACAGGCCGGGCGTCATCAGCATCACCAGCCCGGTGGCGGTGAGCATCCAGGCGAGTTCGCGGCGGCGCCCGGCCATGGCGCGCGGGGCGGCAGCAGCGTGGCGATGAGCCCGAGCAGCACGAGGGCCCCGGTGAAGGTGGCGGCGAAGATCCGTTCCGGCTTCACGCTGCGTTTCTCCTCCCGCCGGACCTTGTGCTGATATCGTCTCGATTTTGTCGAGGTTTCGTCGGCCCGATCGTCCCGCGGGTTGTCAATGGCAAGTGCCGACCGGGGTGCTTAACGAAGAAAAGGGTCCCTCCGCTCACGGAGTCGTAGTCGTAGTCGTAGTCGATTCAGGGGCACTCTCGCGCGGGGGATCAGCTCTCCGGCACAAGCGCGTGATCATCTCCACGATGCGGGTCAGCAACTCCATGGCCTGTCGCCGGGTGTCTTCCAAGGCGAGTTGCAGGACCGCAAAGGCATCCCCGATCGCCTTGCACTCCATCGCGGAGCCCCGGGCGATGCTGTAGAAGCGGGCGCCGTCCGGCGCTCCGAACCGGCCCGCTCCCTCGGCGATGTTCCAGGGGGTGGAGAGCGCCGCACGTTTGAGTTCTTCGGTGAGAAACGAGTTCCCCCTGGGGGCGCTCGTCGCGATCTGCGACGCAAGGGCGAGGAACTCGATGGCGCGGCGATAGACGTCGAGCTTCTGGTCGGCCAGCAGGGGCATCCTCCTGTGTGGCCAGGGGGGTCGGTTGGCAGGGGGAATTTGTTGCGGGAGGAAGTTCGATTGCCATCGCTGCGGACGGGACGACTACGACTACGACTACGTGACGAGCAAGAGCCAGCAAGAGGGCCCCTCCGCTGTTAAGCACCCCGCCGAACGCGCGCCCCCTTGCGCGGTCGGGGAGGAGCGCGATATAGGAGCCTGCTGGAGTAACCATGCTACTGCGAACGAGCATGCTGGGCATCTTGCGGCTTACGTCCTCACTCCCTCGGTCGCCGTACCTGCGGGTACGGCTCGGTCGGTCGTTCCGGGCGCGCTCGCAAGCTGCTCCAGCCTGCTCGCTCTCGCTACGCATCGTTACCCCAACAGGCTCCTAGCGGAGCCCGATGCCGATGCTCGATCGCTACAGCCGGCCCGCGCTGCGCGAGATCTGGTCCGATCGGCGGCGCTTCGAGACCTGGCTCGAGGTGGAGCTCTCCGCCTGCGCGGCGATGGAGGAGGAGCCGGGCTGGGGCGTCCCCGTCGGTACGGCGGCGCGGGTGCGCGAGAAGGCGGCGGGCCGGATCGATCCGGCCCGGATCCTGGCGATCGAGCAGCAGACGCGCCACGACGTGATCGCCTTCCTCACCCACGTCGAGGAGCTGGCGGGCGCCGAGGCGCGCTGGCTGCACCTCGGGATGACCTCGTCGGATGTGCTCGACACCTCGCTCGCGCTCCAGCTGTGCGCAGCGGTCGACGCGATCGACGGGGGGCTCGGGCTGCTTTGCGATGCCCTGCGACGGCGCGCGATCGAGCACCGCGCGACGCCGATGATCGGCCGCTCCCACGGCATCCACGCCGAGCCCACCACCCTCGGGCTGGTGTTCGCCGGGCTGCTCGCCGAGACCACGCGCAACCGCCGTCGCCTCGCCGCCGCCCGCGACGAGATCGCGGTCGGGAAGATCGCCGGCGCGGTCGGCACCTACGCCCACCTCGACCCGGCGATCGAGGCGCGCGCGCTCGGTCGCCTGGGGCTCCGTCCCGAGACGGTGGCGACGCAGATCGTGGCGCGCGACCGGCACGCGGTGCTGTTCGATGCCTTGGCGGTGACCGCCGCGTCGATCGAGCGGATCGCTCTCGCCATCCGCCACTGGCAGCGCACCGAGGTGGGCGAGGCAGAGGAGGCGTTCGGAAAGGGGCAGAAGGGCTCGTCGGCGATGCCGCACAAGAAGAACCCGATCCTGTCGGAGAACCTGACCGGCCTCGCGCGGCTGGTGCGCGGGTACGCCGGCGCGGCGCTGGAGGACATCGCGCTGTGGCACGAGCGCGATATCTCCCACTCGTCGGTGGAGCGGGTGATCGGCCCGGACGCGACGATGCTGGTCGATTTCATGGCCCAGCGCGCCGCGGCGCTGGTCGACGGGCTGGTGGTCCATCCCGAGCGGATGCGCGCCAACCTCGACCTCACCCGCGGGCTGATCTTCTCCGAGGGGGTGATGCTCGCGCTGGTCAAGAAGGGGCTGCCGCGGCAGCAGGCCTACGAGCTGGTGCAGCGCTGTGCGCTGGCCGCGCGGGATGCGAATACCGCGCTCCGTGACCGCCTCGGCAGCGACGACGAGGTGGCTCGCCATCTGTCGCCCGCCGACCTCGACGGGTGCTTCGATCTCGCGCATCATCTCCGCCACGCCGAGGCGGTTCTCGCCCGCGCACTTGGCGAGCCGGGAACCGGGAAAGAATGATGGGAAGAACATGATCTCCGACCAGACCCTGCGCTCACTCCTTCCGCGAACGCTCGAGTCCACCGACCTCACCATCCCGGGCGCGGAGCGCTACGTCGGCAAGGTGCGTGACAACTACACCGTCGGTGCGCGGCGAACGATCGTGGTCACCGATCGGATCAGCGCCTTCGATGTGGTGCTGGGGACGATCCCGCTCAAGGGCCAGGTGCTCAACCGGATGGCCGCGTGGTGGTTCGAAGAGACGAAGCGGATCGCGCCGAATCACCTGATCGACGTGCCCGACCCGTCGGTGATGGTGGCGATCGCCTGCGCGCCGCTGCCGGTGGAGATGGTGATGCGCGCCTACCTCACCGGGGTCACCACCACCTCGGTGTGGCATCACTACCAGCGCGGCGTGCGCACGTTCTGCGGGCACGCTCTGCCCGATGGGATGAAGAAGAATCAGGCGCTGCCGGCCCCGATCTTGACCCCGTCGACGAAGGCGGAGAAGGGCGGGCACGACGTGTCGGCGTCGCGGGAGGAGATCCTCGCGCTCTGCCGGGAAAGCGGATCGCTGGACGCGGCGACCTTCGACGAGGCGGCGACGATGGCGCAGGAGCTGTTCGCCTTCGGACAGGAGAGGGCGCTCAAGCGCGGGCTGATCCTGGTGGATACGAAGTACGAGTTCGGGCGCGCTCCCGACGGGCGGATCCTGGTGATCGACGAGATCCACACCCCCGACTCGTCGCGCTACTGGCACGCCGACGACTTCGCGGCGCGGATCGCGGCCGGTGAGGAGCCGCGCGCGCTCGACAAGGAGTACGTCCGTCGCTGGTACGCCGCTCAGGGCTACACCGGGGAGGGCCCGCCGCCACCGCTCGCCGACGAGGTCCGGATCGAGGCGGCGAAGCGCTACATCGCCGCGTGCGAGCTCATCACCGGACGCGAGTTCATCGGCGACACCGAGGATCCGGACGCCCGCATCCGCCGCAACCTGGGGATTGAAAAACGGTGAGCGAGCGGAGCGAGCGAAGTATGCCGCCGCAGGCGACCGAGGCCCGAACCGCAGGCGCGAAGCGCGTGCAGGGCCGAAGGAAGTGCCGAGCCGGGGCGAGGCCCATGCCGAGGAGGCATCCGGAAAAATGACCGCGAAAGTCTACGTGACCTTGAAGCGCGGGGTGCTCGACCCGCAGGGGCAGGCGGTGGCGCACGCGCTCGGTCGCCTGGGTTTCGCGGAGGCGAAGGACGCGCGGATCGGCAAGTACATCGAGCTCACCCTCGACGGTGGCGGTTCGCGTGAGGAGGTCGAGAAGCGCGTCGACAAGATGTGCCGCGATCTCCTCGCCAACCTGGTGATCGAGGAGTACCGCTTCGAGCTGGTGGACTGATGCAGGTCGCGGTGATCCGCTTCCCGGGCTCGAACTGCGATCGCGATGCGCTGCATGTCCTCGGCGGCGTGGTGGCCGGTTCGTCGGCGCGCTTCGCGTGGCACAAGGACACCGCGCTCGGCGCCTGCGATGCCGTGGTGATCCCCGGCGGCTTCTCCTACGGCGACTACCTGCGCGCGGGGGCGATGGCGGCCCACTCGCCGATCCTGGGGGCGGTCAAGGAGTTCGCCGCGCGGGGCGGGCCGGTGCTCGGGATCTGCAATGGCTTCCAGATCCTGTGCGAGGCCGGCCTGCTCGATGGGGCGCTCACCCGCAACGCCTCGCTCCACTTCGAGTGCCGCGATGTGCACGTGCTGGTCGAGGGGCGGCCGACGCCGTGGACCGCGGCGATCCCGGCGGGGCGGGTCCTCCGCATCCCGATCGCGCATGCCGAGGGACGCTTCGTGCACGACGACGTGGAGGCGCTGGAGCGGGAGGGCAGGGTGCTCTTTCGCTACGCCGACGCGGCGGGCGGAATCACCGACGGGGCGAACCCGAACGGGTCGCTCCGCAACATCGCCGGGATCGCCAATCGCGCCGGCAACGTGGTCGGGCTGATGCCGCACCCGGAGCGCGCCTCGGAGGCGATCCTCGGCGGCACCGACGGGCGGGCCCTGTTCGACTCGCTGGCGGCGCATTTCGCGGGGAGCCCGGCGAGGGTGTAGCTGACGGTTGATCGAGGGCCGCCGAGGAGCCCCGGCCGAGGGCAACGAGAACGGGAAGGCGAACGGCAACGGCAAAGCCAACGCCAACGGCATGCGAGCTATCGGACGAGGGTGATTCCGGCAGACGCGGTGCCTCCCTGGACGGTGCACGTTACCGGGAAGCTGCCGGCCTGTGCGAGCGTGAAGAAGGTCGTCACGCGAGTCGTGGCAAAGGCGAACGCGCCGGATTTGACCTGGACGGACGGGTCGGCGGCCGACCAGGTGCAGCCCCCGGAGAGCACCGGCCGTCCGCCTTGGAGCAGCGTGGCGTAGACGAAAACACGGTGGTCACCGTTGGGCTTGCCGTCGCCCTGGAAAGCCAGCGTGATGGCGTCCACCGCGTCGGGGGCGAGCACGGTGTAGCTGCGCATGGCATTGACGCCGCCGGGACCGGCGACGCCCCACCCACCTGCGCCGGGAGTGCCCGTGAGCCAGACCTCCAGGTTGGAATTGGGACACGTGCCCCCGAACCGCTGCTCCGCCGAAGCGCTCAACACGCCGCCGCCGGTCACTCGCGCGACCCCGCCACCGATGGCGCGCTCGCCCCCCGCAAAGAGCTTGACGCGCTCGTGCGCCGATATGCCCGCGAGGAGCAGCGTGCTGTCCACGTCGCCGATGTCGATCCGATCGAGGGCGCGCACCCGCAGCGGCGTGGCGTCGACGACGGTGCCCGCGTCGTCGGTGAGCAGCAGCTCGGTGTCGCCGGGGCTGCCGGTCGTGATGGTGATCTCGCCAGGGCCGCCGGCGACCGTCGCGACCTCCGCGTGGGCGGTGGCGATGCGCGAGTAGAGCGGGACCTTGCGCGGCGTGCCGTCGCCGCAACCCGACGGCGGATCGAGGATCCCGCTGACAGAGGCGCGAACGGAGGCGCCGCCGGCGAGGAGGGGTGCCGCGTTGGTCGACGAGGATTCGATCGAAAAAACGTAGCGGTCGAGCCTGCCATGGACGCCCCGTGGCGGAGCGTAGTACCCGCCGCAGTCGGCGCCGACGGTGAGAGAGCCGCGAGCGACACCAGGGCGACGCGCCACGTCATCGGTCAGTCTGTCCCTTCGATCCCCTCGCGTCTGCTTCGGGGTCGCGCGCCCGAAGATGTGCGTGATGCCGGCTCCGAGGTAGACGCCCGAGCGGAACGCGCCCTCCAGCCGCGCCGGGCCGGAACCCGACCCATCGTTCGCGGCGGACTGGGTCCAGAAGGCCAAATAGCCGGCCTCGATGAACAGGGAGGTGTCCGCGAAGCCGCGCACCTCGATGCCGATCGGCACGATCAGCGCATCGGTGAGGCCGGTGCTCATTTCGAGGTCACGCACCAGCGGCACGGCCACCGATCCGCGCACGCCAAGGTAGGGGCGCACCCTCGCTGCGCGCGGCCCGGGAGTGAAGACCGCGCCGAGATCGGCACCGAAGGAGGCGCCGCCGTACCAGCTCGCGCCCGCGCTGGCGAGCACCGCGACCCATGCGGCGGGCCCGTACTTCCAGGTCGCTTTTCCGACGACCACCGACGGGATGATTCAGAACACCTCGCCGCCCAGCTCCTGCCGGTGACCGACGCCGCCGCGCACGCGCAGCCCGATTCCTCCCAGGAAGTCGGGCTTGCTCTGCACGAAGCTCTCGGCTCCCGCCGCTCCGCTCACGGACACTTCGCCCGCGCTCAGCACCTGCGATGTCTCGGCGAGGTGGAAGGGCACCAGCGGCGTACAACCCGCGACGGCAGACAGCAGCAACGCGACCGCCCTCCGTTGCCCCATGGACGCACGGTAGCAGCCCATCCTGGCATTGTCGCCGCCCGTTGTTTCCGTTTCCGTTCCCGTTTCCGTTCCCCTCGGCTCCCGCCGAGACAGCTCCGCTGACGCGGTAAAGGAAGTTAGCGTTTCCGTTTCCGTTTCCGTTTCCGTTTCCGTTTCCGTTTCCGTTTCCGTTTCCGAGCGGGGGGCACTATCGTGCCGCCGATGGCCACTCTTCAGCCCCAGGTGACGGTCGAGATCGCGCGCCAGCATGGACTCTCCGACGAGGAGTTCGGCCGCGTGCGGTCGATCCTCGGGCGCGAACCGAGCTGGACCGAGCTCGGGATCTTCTCCGTGATGTGGAGTGAGCACTGCTCGTACAAGTCGTCGCGGATGTACCTCAAGGACCTGCCG
>SHYY01000159.1 GCA_009692555.1 Myxococcales bacterium | reverse complement strand
GCACACCGCGGTGAAGTAGACGTCGGCGAGGCGCCCCTGGAAGAGGAGAACCTGTCCGGCGGTGGCGGCGACCGCGGCGCGCGCGGCGGGGGTCTCTCCGTCGAAGCCGCGGAAGGTCTGGCAGTGGGTGAGGTCGCAGAGATCGTGGCCGGCACCGGGATGGCGCGAGCCACGGGCCAGGAAGGTGCGGGCGAGCACGGCCTGGGCCCTCTGCGCCTCGGGGTGATCGCCGGCGGCCTCGAGGGCCACGGTGCCGGGGAGGTAGTCCTCGTCGGAAAGCTCGTCGGTGAGGGCGATCGCGCCGCCCGCCGCGCGCGCCTCGATCGTGCCCGCGAAGCGCCTGGTGATCCGCGACCGCGAGCCATCGAGGACGGTCACGATCACCGGCACGGCGGGGGTCCCGGAGACGCGCACGCTGCCTTGCGGCGTACCATCGACGAGCAGGGCGCCGCCGCGCAGCTCGAGCGCGCGGGTCTTGCCACCGACGATGAGGTTCACCCGGGTGGGAGCGAAGATCCCGAGGACGGAGAGCTTGACGGCGAGCAGCGCGAGCGCGTAGAGCATCGACCAGCTTACCGCTCCCGTCGCCGGCCGGTCCAATTTCGCGCCCAGCTTCGGGGGGCTTGCCCCCCTTCTGTAGACTTGAGGGGAGGCTCGTCGGTCACAGGCCGCCAGCCTGCTTCCTCGTCGGCAATAGCCGACGTGCAGCAAGCTCTGAAAGCAACCTCGCGCCTCGCTGGACGCGAAATTGGTCTCGGCGGGCTCGCCGGCAATAGCCGGCGTGCAGCAAGCTCGGAGAGCAACGGTCCGGGCAAACTGGTCGACGCTCAGCGGCCATGGAAAAACGCTTCGAAGATCGGCGGCGCGCCCCTGGCCGTCTCCCGGCCCATCGCGCCCTTCCGGGCGATGGCAATCGCCACCGTCGGTTCGTCGGCCGGGGCGTAGCCGACGAACCAGCCGATCAGGCCGCCGCCGAATGCTGCGCTGCCGGTCTTGCCAGCGACGGGAATCGAGGACGCGGCGCCGGTGGCGGTGCCGTGCTCGACGGCGGCGCGCATGCCGCGGCGGAGGCGGGAGAGCACCTCCGGCGAGGCGATCGGCGCACCGTCGGCGCGGCGGCCGAGCGCGATTTGACGAGCGAGCTGCGCGAGCTGCCTCGCGGTGACGAGGACGCCCTCCCCATCGGCGACCAGCGCGGCGGGGAAGGAGGCGTCGGGGAGGCGGCCGGCCCCGGTGCCGACGCCGAGGGCTCGCGCGGCGGCGACCAGCGCGGGCGTGCCGACCTGCTCGCCGAGGGCGCCGAAGTAGATGTTGCACGACTCGGGGATCGCCTCCTCGAGGGTGAGATCGCCGTGGCCCGAGGGGCGCCAGCACTTCACATCGCGTCCCGATTGACGTGCGCGTCCGGCGCAGTGGACCGTTCCCGCGAGCGCGGCCGGACGGTTGGCCCCGGCGGCGAGGACGTCGACCAGCTTGAAGGTCGAGCCGGGCGGCAGCGGGCGATCCAGGCGGCCGCCGCGGGCGATCACCCGGCCGGTGGCCACCTCGACCACCACCACCGCCTCCACCTTCGCGGCGCGGCCTTCGAGCAGGCGGTCGACCGCCTCCTGCACCCGCGCGTCGACGGTGGCGAGGCCTGCCAGGGCGAGCGAGGCCAGTCCGGCGATCACCTGAGGACCATCACATAGACGTCGTAGAGCGCGTGGGTGTAGACCGCGATCGCGAAGCCGCGCCACTGGTAGAGCGCAGCGAAGAACAGCCCGCAAAACAGGCGGTAGACGAACGGCCCGAGGTGCCACGGCTCGCCGCCGATCACGTGGTGCGCCGCCGAGAACAGCACCGCGGTGACCGCGAACCCGAGCGCGATCGCGATCCAGCGCGGCGCGCCGATCGCCTTCTCGAGCAGCGCCACCAGCCCGCCGAGGAGGATCAGGCGGAACACCAGCTCCTCGTGCACGCCGGCGCCGATCGAGAGGGCGACGCGGGTCAGGATGCCGCCCTGCTCCTTGGCCCCGACGTCGAGGCTGGGATCGATCCCGACCAGTCCCATCCCCTGCAGGATCAGCGTGCCCATGGTGAGCGCGTAGATCGCGCTCTCGAGGGTGACCGGGAGAAAGAGGCGAAGATCGAAGTGCTGCTTCCGGCGCAGCACGAGCACCAGCAGCAGGAAGGCGAGCGCGAGGATCAGGTGGAGGAGGAGGTACTGCGCGCGCGAACGGCCGAGCAGCCGGATCAGCTCGCCGGTCATGAAGTCGGCGCCGTTGCCGACGCCGGGCAGCAGAACGACGCCAACCTGGTAAAACAGGTAAAGCGGGAAAACGAGGATCAGGCTGGTGAGGAGGTTGGTGCGGGCGAACCAGCCGCGGAGCCCGGCGGCGCGCGGGCGCTCTCGCTTCGAAGCGGTGGTCTTTGGGGGCATCGGTGGCAGAACGGAGTCTACCCGGCGCGAACGAATTGGCGAGCGCGGTTCAGTTCCCTCACCAGCGGTACGCTGATGTGCCGGCTCAGCGACTCCGCAGCGCGCGGACCGCAACCCTCCGCCCGAACAGCGGCAAAAGGAGGAGCAGCAGCGCGAGGACCAGGGCGCCGCCGCCGGATGCGCCGTGCCCGAGATCGCACTGGCAGCCGCCCGGCGCCATCCCGGTGACGACAAAGGCGCGCGCCAGCGACCCGGTCTCGCCGTTCGGGTTCTGCACGATCACGTCCCACGACCCGGCCGCCATGGTGGTCGGCAGGCCCACCGTGATCGAGGTCCCGTTCTGCACCAGCATGCTGGTCGCTCCGACCTGACCCGGCCCCTTGAAGACGACGGTCGCCTTGGTGTCGAAGTTCTTGCCGAGGATCACCGGCGAGACCCCCATCCCCTGCATGATCATCGACGGGGTGATCGACTCGACCACCGGCGCCCCCGCGCTCACGCCCCCGTCGCCGCCGGGGTTGCCTCCCCCCATGTCCTTCGTCTTCGGCGGAGCCCCCGCGCTATCGACCACCAGGCGCAGCACGAAGTCCCCATTCACCTTGAACGCCTTGGCGAAGTTCCACACGCAGGGAAGGTTCGGCGTGCTGATATCGATCGCGCAGATGGTGCCCCTGTTGGGAGCCGAGGTGGGGTCGATCGGAATGGTGAGTCCATCGTCGGCGGTGGCCTTCTCGAAGAAGACCGCCACCCGCACCTTGGTCGCGGCGTTGGCGAACACCGGCATGGTCGGGATGTCCTGCTCGGCGACGAACATGGTGTTGCCTTCGTACACGTCCTTCGGGGTCACCGAGGCCAGCTCCTTGCCCGGGACCGCGGAGCCGTTGTCCTCGTAGATCTTGAAGGTGGGCTTGCCCTTCCCGTTCATCTTGCCGTTTGCCGCGATGAACTGCACCCGCAGCACCGTGAACGGGTAGAGGTTGGCCGGCGGGGCGAAGGTCTCGCCGAGCGCCTCGCCCTTGATCACCTTGCCCCCGAAGTTGAGGTTGCAGTTCATGTTGTCGCAGTCGTCGTTCTGCAGCACGGCTTCGTTGGCGCGGGCGTCCGCGGCGGCGAGGGTGGCGACGGCGACGGTGAAGGCGAGAGCAAATAGGGTTCTACGCATGCCGGTCACTGTAACACCGGAGCTGGAGGCGTGTCGCCCGCCTCCAGCCTCTCCGGCCCCCCTCCCGTCAGGAGTGGCCGCCCCTCCATCTCGGTCGGAATCGCCAGCCCCAGGAGGTCGAGCACCGTCGGTGCGACGTCGCACAGTCGGCCACCCGATCGCACCTCGCGCCCGCGCGCCGCCTCGTCGATGATCAGGATCGGCACCGGGTTGGTGGTGTGCGCGGTGTGGGGCTCGCCGGTCACCGGGTCGTACATCGTCTCGCAGTTCCCGTGGTCGGCGGTGATCACCAGCGCCGCGCCGCGCGCCCGGGCGGCATCGAGAATTCGCGCGATGCACGCATCGACCGTCTCGACCGCGACGATCGCCGGCTCGAGCATCCCGGTGTGCCCCACCATGTCAGGGTTGGCGAAGTTCACCAGGATGAAGCCGAAGTCCCCCGACGCGAGTGCCTCGACCACCCCATCGGTGACGGCCACCGCGCTCATCCTCGGCGCGTGATCGTAGGTGGCGACGTCGCGCGGTGACGGCACGAGGCGCCGCTCCTCGTTCGGAAACGGCTGCTCGATCCCGCCGTTGAAGAAGAACGTCACGTGGGCGTACTTCTCGGTCTCGGCGGTGCGGAGCTGCCTGAGGCCCGCCTCGGAGAGCACCTCACCGAGGAGGCGGGTGAGCTTCCGCTTCGGAAACGCCACCGGCAGGCCGAAGCGGACGTCGAATTCGCACATGCAGACGCAGGTGGAGAGGCGCGGCAGGGGGGCCCGGGGAAAGCCGCCACCCTCGGGAAGATCGAGTCCGGCGAGCGCCCGGGTGAGCTGCCTCGCGCGGTCGGAGCGGAAGTTCCAGAACACCACCGCGTCGCCGTCGCCGATCGTCGCGACCGCGCGTCCCCCGTCGGTGAGCACGATCGGGGCGACGAACTCGTCGGTCTCGCCGCGGAGGTAGGCCTCCTCGACCGCGCGGGCAGGATCGGAGGCGGTGGCGGCGCGCCCCTCGCCTTCCACCAGCAACCGGTAGGCGCGCTCGGTGCGGTCCCAGCGTTGATCGCGATCCATCGCGTAGTAGCGCCCGATGACCGTCGCGAGCCGCCCCACGCCGAGGCGCGCCAGCTCGGCGGCGACGTCGCGGAGGATTCGCGCCGCCGACTTCGGCGCCACGTCGCGCCCGTCGAGGAAGGCGTGCCAGAACACCCGATCGAGCCCGCGCCGCTTTGCCAGCTCCACCACCGCGTAGGCATGCGGGAGCGACGAGTGGACGCCGCCCGGGCTGGTCAACCCGAGCAGGTGCAGCGCGCCGCCCGAGGCCTTGGCGTGCTCCACGGCATCGATCAGCGCCGGGTTGTAGAAGAAATCCCCGTCGACGATCGACTTGTTGATCCGTGTGAGGTCCTGGTAGACCACGCGCCCCGAGCCGAGGTTGAGGTGTCCGACCTCGGAGTTGCCCATCTGCCCGTCGGGGAGCCCGACCGCGAGGCCGCTCGCATCGAGCGTGCCGTGGGGATAGCCGGCGTAGAGCGCGTCGAGGGTGGGCATGCGCGCCATGCGGATCGCGTTGTCCTTCGCCTCCGCGCGCTCGCCGAATCCATCGAGGATGATCAGGACCACCGACTTCATCCGGGTCTTATAATCCGCGCCATCGCACGATGGAAGCGAGGGCGGTGGATCGGGGCGCTCAGGCGCGGTGGTAGGGCTCGCCGCGGACGATGGTGAGGGCGCGGTAGAGCTGCTCCACCAGGATCAGGCGGGCGAGGCGGTGCGGAAGCGTCAGGCGCGACAGGGCCAGCTTCTCGTCGGCGCGGGCCAGCAGATCGGCCGGCAAGCCGTCGGCGCCACCGACGAGGAAGGCCACTCCGGGGGTGCCCGAGTTCATCCAGGTGGCGAGGCGCCCGGCCAGCTCCTCGGAGGTCGGTTCGCGGCCGCGCTCGTCGAGGGCGATCAGGCGGAAGCGCGGCGGGACGCGCGCGGCGAGGGCGGCGGAGTCCTTCACCTCGATGATCTCCAGCGGCAGGTGGCGGGCGATCCGCTTGCGGTACTCCTCGCACCCGTCGCGGGCCCAGGCATCGCGCAGCTTCCCGACGGCGAGCACGGCGAGCTTCATCCGCCCGCCGCCAGTGCGATCGTGATGACCCGCGTGACGTCCGAGGCGCGCCGCGGCCGGGCAGCGGGCTGCTTGGCGAGCGCCGCGGTGAGCACCTCCTCCACGGCGAGCGGGACCGCGATCCCGCGCGCGGCGAGCGAGCGCGGCGGATCATCGAGATGGGCTCGCAGCCACTGGATCCGGGTCTCTGCGGGGAACGCCGGCTCGCCCGCGACGAGGGCGATCACCGTCGCTGCCAGGGCGTACACATCGGTCGCCGGGGAGACCGGCTCGCCACGCCAGAGCTCGGGCGCCATGAAGGGCGGCGAGCCGATGAACTGCCCGCCGGTGGTGTCGCCGATCGGCCGCGCCACGTTGAGATCGATCAGCTTCAGCGAGGGTGGATCGCCGTCGGTGCGGAACAGGTTGGCCGGCTTGACGTCGCAGTGGACGAAGCCGACGGCGTGGAGCGCGTCGAGGGCCGACGCCGCGCAGGCGAGGAGCGGCGCGAGCACGGCGAGATCGATCCGCCCGCCCCCGGCGACCTGGTCGAGCGGCGCGCCCCGGAGAAGCTCGGTCACCAGGTAGGCGGAGTCCTCCTCGCCCTCGCCGAAGTCGAGCCGCTCGAGCAGGTGCGGGCTTCGCGCGCGCGCGAGGAGATCGGCCTCGCGGCGCAGGAGCGCGAGCGATGTTCCCGCCTCGTCGCGACGACGCGCGAGCTTGATCGCCACCGCCCGCCCGGTGGTGAGGTCGGTCGCCGCGAGCACGTGCGCGACGAACCCGCTCCCGAGGATCCGCGTCACCAGGTAGCGACCAGCGACGGTGCGGCCGATGTCCACGCGGGCACGGTAGCACGCCCACCGGAGCCGCGGCGTCCGGCTGGCTTCCGCACCACGGCAAGAGTCCAGGAAGGTCAGACGGACGAGGTCGTAGGACCTTGTTCCAGCCACCCAGCGGGCGCCGGCCCGCAGTTCCAGAGGATCCCATGCCCAGGAATGTCGTTCTTTTTTTCGCCCTCGCCGTCGGTGCGGTTGCCTGCAAGAAGGAGGAGACCGTCGAGAAGACCGTCGAGCAGGTGGTGGAGGCGAAGGCCCTCGCGCCTGCCGCCGCGGCGCCGATCGCGCCCGCCCAACCGGTGGCGGCTCCGGCTGCCGTCGCTGCGGCGGGGCCGCTCGATGTCTCGTCGGCGGGCGATGACTGGAAGGGATTCACGCTCGCGGCTCCGGCGGGCGCCACTGCCAAGGGCGGGCTGCTGGGGCTGGAGGTCAAGCAGGGCGACGGCTTCCATCTCGAGATGAGCACGGGCAAGAGCGACCTCGCGGCGCGCAAGAAGGAGATCCAGGGCAACGACATCAACAAGCTCAAGCGCTTCCTCACCGACAGCAAGGACGCGCTGGTCTACGAGACCGAGGTCATGGGCACGAGCGAGTTCCACTTCGCCGCGCACGTCAAGGCGGGCGGCAAGGACTTCCACTGCGAGGACTCGAAGGGCCCGTCCTAACGAGGAGGCCCAGGTGCAAGAGATGCTGAAGGCCTGCCAGTCGCTGGCCAGGAAGTAGCCCGCACGCGCGCGATCGGGTTGATCAGGATCGTTACCGGAGCCGCAGGGTCCGGTGCAGCCAGTCGATCCCGCCGCGCTCATCGCGCCCGACCAGCCACAGATCGATCGTCGATCCGATCGCGGGCAGGTGCTTGTCGACGGTGAGCACCTCGTCGACCGCGGGACCGGCGCGGCCGTGTTCGAGCGTGCCCGCGCTGGCGAACCAGGTGATTGTCAGGGTCTCGGTCGCCATCCGCCGGGAGCCGTCCGGCTGGGCCACGCTGTAGCTCTCGTCGCTGCCATCGCCAAATCGGCCCCGCAGGACCACCTTCTCGCCGGCGTGAGCGTCGAGCGCGACGCCCTCCGCGAGGGCCGTCATCGCCGCCCCGGCGAGCGAAACACCGTCGAGCTTCGGATTCCGGTTTTGCGACGCACCGTCGGCGATCCGTATCCGGAAGATCCCGTCTTGCGCCTCCGTCGCGGTGCTCACCCGAAGGCGCACCGGCAGGTAGCGCCCCCCCGTCGCATCAGGCGGCCCGAGGGACTCCAGCCGCAGGTCGGGGACCACCGCCTCGATCGCCGCACCCTCGCCGAGAGGCATCAGATGGCCGCCGGCCTCGTCAAGGCAGCGATCGTTGATCGCCGTGCCCGGAATCGGCGCCAGGGTGCAGGCGGTCCACCGCACCGAGATCGCGCCGCCGGCCGGATCCACCGCCAGCGCAGTCAGCGTCACGCGCTCGCCCGGCGCCACCTCCGCCGGCTCGCCTCTCACCGCCAGCAGGCGCAGCCCGGCGACAAGGTGGAAGTCGTCATCGAACTCGTTCCCGCAGCCCGCCGCTCCGAGCGCGAGCAGGATCGGCCACGCGCCGCGCATCAGAACTCCCCTCGCACGCCCAGCACCGGCAGGAACGGCAGCCCGGTGACGAACGCCACCTTGGAGAAATCGTAATTGAACAGCGCCGCCTCCGCGGACTTCGCCGCGTAAAGATTCTGCAAGTCGAGATAAGCGAGAAACCTCCAGCGATTGAAGGTGAAGGTCTTGTCGATCCGCAGATCGAGCTGATGGAACGATGGCATCCGCGCGCTGTAGGTGGGCCCCCAGATCGGGAGATAGCCGTCGCTGTGCACGTCGTAGAAGGAGCGCACGGCGGGCGTATACGGATTGCCGGTGGCGTAGCGGAATCGCAATCCGACATGGAGGCCAAAGGGCAATTTGTAGCTCGCGAGGAGGGTGAGGATATGGGTCTGATCGTACTGGAATGGGCGAAAGGGATCGCCCGGGTGATCGCGCCGCTCGCTGCGTGAGACGGTGTAGGAGAGCCAGCCGAACAGGCCCCGCCAGAGCTGCTGCCGCACCAGCAACTCGCCGCCGTAGACGCGCCCGATGCCGCCGTTCGCGAGCGGCTCGTCACCGACGGTGGCGCCGCGCACCACCAGGTCGCGCAGGTCCTTGTAGAACCCCTGCGCCTCGACGTGCAGGGTGGGCGTCACCTGGGCGTCCAGACCGAGCACGCCGTGGAATCCAACCGCGGGCCCGAGGCGCGCGCTGCCGAACACCGTCGAGAAATCGCCCGAAGCGGGGGCCTGGTGGTAGACCCCGAGGGCGGCGCGCAGGCCGAGCCTCGGATGGACCTGCCAGCGCAGCGCGAGGCGCGGCTCCGGGAGCACATCGGTCCTGCGGAAGTGCTCCTCGGGCCTGCCCGAGCGGCCGTCGAAGGTCATCACCTCGAGCCGCAGCTGGCCGCTCACCGCGAGCCTGCCGTCGAGCAGCGAGAGGGCCAGCACCGCGAACGGCGCGACGTGATTCGTGAACAGCACCAGATGATCGCTCGCCACGCCCTGCGTCGTGTCCGGGCCACCGAGGCCGCCGAAGCCGCCGTTGTCGCCCTCGCGGAGGAGGCCGCCCGCGTTCTGGGACGCGTCGAGGGTGAAGCGGGTGCCCTCGTAATCGATCCCGAAGTCGACGCGCAGCGACGGTACGACGGGAACGCGAGCGACCGCCCGCAGGTTGTACTCGAGCTGGCCATTCGCGATCGAGAAGGGCTGGTTGCCGTAGGCGAAGCTGCGATGATCGGGCAGATCGTAGCCCAGCGACGGGGTGACGGTCAGGGTGGCGCCCCCGTCGAAGCGGTGCTGCCAGCGCGCCAGCCCGCGGTGGTAGTAGACGTGGTGCTCGATCGCCTTCTCCTCCGTCGGGTCGGGATCCTTGAGCAGGAGGTGGAGCTGGTCGTCGGAGCCGAAGAAGAAGAGGTCGACGTCATCGCGCGCGGTGGGCCGCCAGTGCAGGCGCGCCTGGTAGTCCCAGTAGCGCGGCTCGGCCTGGACATCGCTCCCTACGAGGGCGGGCAGGAAGAGGTGCAGCCAGCTCACCCGACCGGCGACAGCGACGGAGAGCGTCCTGGTGATCGGCCCTTCCACCATCGCGGAGACGTCGATCAGATCGACCTGCGCGAAGCCGTGCCACCCGTCGCTGCGCGGGCGGCGGCTCTCGATCTCGATCGCCCCGCCGAGGCCGCGGCCGTAATCGACCCCGTAACCGCCGGGGAGGAAGGTCAGCGACGAGACGACGTCGCTATTCACCGTCGAGCGCAGACCGCTGTAGTGGAACAGCGTCGGGATGTAGACCCCGTCGACGTAGGTGCGGGTGTCACCCGGCGCCGATCCCCACACCACCAGCAGGCCACCGTTGAAGGGTGGCCGCGCGACGCCGGGGAGGTTCTGCACCGCCTTCACCGGGTCGCCCTGGGTGCCCGGGATGCGCTTCATCTCCTCTGCGCCGAGCGTCTGCACCGCCGTCTCCTGCACCGCGCGGCGCCCGCGCACGGTGACCGCGAACTTCTCGCGCTTCTCGAGCCAGTACGTCACCGTGGTGCGCTTTCCCGGGGCGAGGGTGATCGGGAGATCGAGCGCGCCGGTCACCTCCCCGCGCAGGTGAACGACATGAGGACCGGGCGGAACCGAGGGGAAAACGAACCGCCCTTCACCGTCGGTGAGCGCGGAGAGGGCGCCCGCGTCGAGCAGCACACTGACACCCGGGATCGGCACGCGATCGCCGCGCTGCAGGATCACCCCCGAAAAGGGGATCGCGCCCGGCGTCTCGGCACGAAGCGGCGCCGGTCCCAGCAGCACGACAGCGACAACGAGTGAGGCGATACGCGCCAAGCGCAGCGAGAATACGACGGCTCCCCTTCGGAGGCGGAAACGGAAACGGAAACGAAAACGGAGACGAAGACGGAAACGGCTCGCCGCCCCTTCCCGCGCCCCGCCGATCATGTGATCCTCGGCATCCCATGGGCACCATGAATTTCCTCCTCCTCGCCATCGCTGGCGTCGCCACCATCGCCCTCGCCGCGCTCCTCCTCCTGGGTCGCTCGCGCACCCTCGCCTCGGGCCGCGGCGCCCGCATCGCGCGCGTCGGCCGCCTCTCCGCCCGCCTGTGGGCCAGCTGGCTCGGGGCCACCCTCCGCCGCACCTTCGCCGGCCGCGAGCGCCGCGCCCGCATCGACCAGGCCCGCCGCCGCGCCGACGCCGAGCGGATCACCGAGACGATGGGCCACATGAAGGGCGCGATCATGAAGCTCGGCCAGATGCTCTCCTTCATCAGCGACGACATCCCGGTCGAGTACCGCGCCGCGCTCCAGTCGCTCCAGGCCTCCGCTCCGCCGATGGACTTCGCCCTCCTCCGCGATGTCGCCGAGCGCGAGCTGGGCCGACCGCTCGAGCGCGCCTTCGCTCGCTTCGACGAGCAGCCGCTCGCCTCCGCCTCGATCGGCCAGGTCCACCGCGCCCGCCTCCCCACCGGCGAGGAGGTTGTCGTCAAGATCCAGTACCCGGGCGTCGCCGAGGCCATCCGCGGCGATCTCGCCAACGCCGAGATGCTCTACCGCGTGTCGATGATGTTCTACCCCGGCGTCGAGCCCGGCCCGATCGTCGAGGAGCTGCGCGGCCGGATCATGGAAGAGCTCGACTACGTGAACGAGGCCCGCGGCCAGCGCGCGTTCGCCGACCTCTACGCCGATCACCCCTTCATCCGCATCCCCAAGGTCCACGACAGCCACTCCACCGCCCGCGTCCTCACCTCCGAGTACATCGCCGGCCGCCGCTTCGCCGACATCCTCACCGACGACGCCGCCGCCCGCTCGCGCTACGCCGAGATCCTCTACCGCTTCGTCTTCGGCACCCTGATCCGCTTCTCGGTCTTCAACTGCGATCCCCACCCCGGGAACTACCTCTTCGACGATCAGGGCCGCGTCGTCTTCCTCGACTTCGGCTGCGTGAAGTACTTCCCCGAGGCGATGGCGGCAAACTGGACCGCCCTCGTCACCGCCCACCTCGCAGGCGATCGCGACCGCTTCCACCAGCAGCTCCTCGTCCTCGGCTTCTTCAAGCCCGAGGCCGCCCTCGACCGCGACGCCCTCTACGAGTTCTTCGGCTACTTCTACGAGCCGTTCCACGACGACCGCGACTTCACCTTCACCCACGAGTACACCTCGCGCTCCTTCCGCATGGTGTTCAAGCCCGAGGGCCGACTCGCCCCGCTCGCCAAGGGGCTCAACATGCCGCCCCACTTCGTGTTCGCCAACCGCATCCAGTGGGGCGTCTACCAGCTCCTCACCAACCTCGCGGCCAGCGCCAACTGGTTCCGCATCGAGAGCGAATACCGCACCGGCGCGCCCCCGTCGACGGAGCTCGGCCGTCTCGATCACGAGCACCGCGTCCGCTGGCTGGAGGCGCGCGGCCTCGCCGGCGCGAACGTGATCCTCGGCCCCGACGGGATCCGGAAGCGCTCCACGACGGCCTGATCGCACGAGAGTCACGTGCTACACGTGATCCACGTGGACGATCCTCGGAAGGCTTCCCAGAACATCACGCTCCGGATCGATGCGGAGACGATCAGGAAAGCCAAGGTCCTCGCCTCCCGCCAGGGCTCATCGGTGAGTCGCCTCCTGGCCCGGACGATCGAGCGGCTGGTCGCGGAGGACGAGGCATGGCGGGCTGCGGAGCACCGCGCACTCGACCAGCTGGAGCGCGGATTCCACCTTGGCGGGCGCATCCGCGCCACGCGCGACCCGCTGCATGAGCGATAAGGTCTTCGTCGACACGAATGTGCTGATCTACGGCTACGACGTCGACGCCGGCGACAAGCACGAGCGGGCGAAACGGATACTCAAGGGGTTGTGGGTGGACCGCTCCGGCGTGCTGAGCATCCAGGTGCTGCAGGAGTTCTACGTCAACGTCACCCGCAAGATCGCGAAGCCGCTCAAGCGCGCCGCAGCGCGCGGCGTCGTCGACAGCTACGCGGTGTGGGAGGTCGTCAGTCCGACGGTGGAGCACCTCGTTCGCGCCTCCGAGCTCAAGGAGCGGCACAAGCTGTCGTTCTGGGACGCGATGATTATCGTCGCCGCCGGCCAGGCTGGCGCAACGAAGCTGCTGTCCGAGGACCTGCAGGACGGCCGCCGGATCCACGGCGTGACGATCGAGAATCCGTTCGCGTAGCGTTCGTTTCGGGCGAGCGGTGCTGGCGGCTGCACCCTCTCCAGGGTGGTTCGAAATACGGAGCGGGCAGGACAGTTAGTGGTTCCTTCGTTTCGCCCGCGCGGTAGACTGCGAGGCGAATGCCGGACTACTCGAATCGCAGGGTCGGACCCCGCATCCCGGTCGAGATGTGGGTCGAGGAGCGCAGCGGGAAGGACGTCTACTACTGCCACGCCGGCAGCCTCTCGCTCGGCGGCCTCCACCTCGAAAACGCCGCGCCGCACGTCATCGGCACCGTCATCACGCTCGCCTTCACCCTCCCTGGCGACGACCAGCAGCTGGTGATCAAGGGCGAGGTGGTCAGCTCCGCCCGCGAAGGTGACTACGGAACCGGCATCCGCTTCGTCGAGCTGCCGCCCCTCGGGCGCGAGCGGCTCTGGGCGTTCGTGTCGGAGGCGCAGGAGCAGGCGAAGAAGGAGTAGGTCGCCGCCCGGACGATCGGCGGTCCAGGTCCGTAAAGGCCTGTTCACAATCGCCTCCTGGGCGAGAACCTGCGGCGCTTTCCTTGTGGCGCGCCGGTTGCTTGGTGCCGCCGCCATGACCTACCGCCCATCGACCCTCGCCCCCCTGCTTTTCTGCACCCTCGTCGGCTGTGGAGAGCCGCCCCTCGACGAGGAGGGCGAGCGCCTCGCGCACTCCTCGGCGCTGCTTGCTTCAGCCCTCGAGTCCACCTTCGCCGCCTCCTCGCTGGTCGCGGAGGTCGGCTTCGACAACGCCGACCACGCCGCGATCGACGCCACCGCCAGCACGATCAACCGCGTGTTCGGCACCTGCGTCACCGCCGCCCGCTCGCCCGATCCCGCCGTCGGCATGCGCTTCCACTTCAGCGGCCGCTGCGGCATCCCCTTCACGTCGTTCCAGTTCCGCGGCGACCTCGCCGTCGACGCCCTGCGCGACGAGTCGGGCAGGACCCTGCATGTCGGCTTCGATCGCCTCGAGCTCCCGTCGGTGAAGCTCGATGGCAAGCTCGATCTCTCCACCCTCCCCGACCGCACCTTCGCCTACGACATCGCCCACCTCGCCGTCGACGTCGGCGACCGCCACACCACCTTCGACGGGCGCGGCACCGCCACCTACTCGGGCGATCGGACCTCGGTCCTCTTCAGCGGCACCGGCGTGCTCACCCTCGACGAGGCCACCTTCTCGTTCGTCGCCGACCGGATCGAGCGGCGCTACATCGGCGGCTGCTATGCCCAGGGCGGCACGCTCGCGCTGTCGATCGCGGTCTCCCCTCTCGGCAAGGTGTTCACATCCACCCTCCATTTCACCGACGATCGCGAGGTCCATCTCGACTACAAGGGCCGCACCCGCGACTACCAGCTCCCCGACCGCTCCTGCCGCGGCTTCTGAGCGAGGCGCCGGGGGCTGCTTAACGGAGAAGGGGGTCCCTCCGCTCACGTAGTCGTAGTCGTAGTCGTAGTCGATTCAGGGGCACTCGCGCGCGGGGGATCACCTCTCCGGCACAAGCGCGTGAGCATCTCCACGATGCGGGTCAGCAACTCCATGGCCTGTGACGTCGAGCTTCTGGTAGGCCGGCATGGGCATC
>SHYY01000158.1 GCA_009692555.1 Myxococcales bacterium | reverse complement strand
GTTGTCGGTTGGCAGGAGGAATTTGTTGCGGGAGGAAGTTCGATTGCCGTCGCTGCGGACGGGACGACTACGACTACGACTACGACTACGACTACGACTACGTGACGAGCAAGAGCCAGCAAGAGGGCCCCCTCCGCTGTTAAGCACCCGCGTGATCGACCGCCCTTGCACTTCGGGCCGACCCGGGAGTAAGGTTCGCGGCTCAAACTCAGGCGAGGAAAAGCGAAATGGGTCTCGGAGACAACCGTCGTTCCCCCAAGATGAGCCGCAAGAAGGCTCAGGCCAAATTGAAGGCGCGCGCCAAGCGCCGCCGCGTGGTCGTTCCCAAGGCCGCCGTGAAGCCCGCCCCGAAGGCGCCGTCGAAGGAAAAAGCCGAGAAGAAGAAGTAGCTCTTCAGAGCTCTTCAGCCTCGGTACTTCTTCCCGATCCCGAACTCCGCGAGCCGGAGCTCGAGCACCCGCCGGCTGGTGCCGAGGAGGTGCGCGATCTCCTCGTTGGGCATCTCGGGATGGGCTGCGACCGCCTTCTCGACCAGCTGCCGCTCGAGGTCCTTCACCACCGCCTGCAGCGTCACCCACCCGCCCTTCAAGGAGCCGCTCACCAGCGTCTCGAGCTGCAGGCGCGGGAGCGGGCGACCGGCGATGCCCGGCGGGAGATCGTCCGGGCGCACCACGTCCCCGTCGCACAGCACCGCCGTGCGCTCGATCAGGTTCTCGAGCTCGCGCACGTTGCCCGGGAAGGCGTGCGCGGCGAGGAGATCGAGCGCCTCCGGGGCGAAGCGCTTCGGTGGGACGCCGAGGTCGGCGCACTTCTCGACGAGGAACAGCTCGGCGAGCAGCGGCAGATCCTCCATCCGCTCGCGCAGGGGCGGGGTGCGGATGGTGACCACGTTGAGGCGGTAGTAGAGGTCCTCGCGGAAGAGCCCGAGGGCGATCGCCTTCGGGAGATCGCGGTTGGTGGCGGCGATCACCCGGAGATCGACGCGCAGCACCTCGGTGCCGCCGACGCGGTGGAACTCGCGCTCCTCGAGGGCGCGCAGGAGCTTGGTCTGGAGGCCCGGTGACATCTCGCCGATCTCGTCGAGGAGGATGGTGCCGCCGTCGGCCTGCTCGAGGCGGCCGACCTTGGTCTTGATCGCGCCGGTGAAGGCGCCGCGCTCGTGGCCGAACAGCTCGCTTTCGAGGAGGGGCTCGGCGAGGGCGGCGCAGTTGACCGCGATGAAGGGGGCGGCGCGGCGGCGCGAGAGGTCGTGGAGGGCGCGCGCCACCAGCTCCTTGCCGGTGCCCGACTCGCCCGTGATGAGTACGGTGGCGTCGGTGTCGGCGGTGCGCTCGACGACGTGGAAGAGGCGCTTCATCGGCTCGGAGCGGCCGAGCATCTCGCCGAGGCGATCGGGGGCCCCGGCGCGCAGCCTGCGGAGCCTGCGTCCGGGGCGCGCGCGGCCCAGCGCGGCGTCGACCGCGGCGGTCAATTCCTCGTCGGTGAAGGGCTTGATCAGGTACTCGAAGGCGCCGAGCTTCATCGCCTCGATCGCCGATTGCACCGTCGAGTAGGCGGTCATCAGGATCACCTGCACCTCGGGGTCGCGCTCGCGCACCCGGCGCAGGACCTCCAGGCCGTCCATCCCGGGCATCGAGAGATCGCACAGCACCACGCCGGTGCGCTCGTCGAGCAGCTTGAGCGCCTCTTCACCCGAGCGCGCGGAGATCACCTCGCGCCGCCCGACCTCGCCGAGGACGATCTCGAGCGTGCGGCACATGTTGGGCTCGTCGTCGACGACCAGGAGCTTCTGCGCCATCGGGCGTGGCGATCAGTTGGCGGCGTTCGGGTAGACGAGGTCGTGCATGTTGCTCTGCTCGTAGAGGCGATTGGCGGCGGGGTCCCAGTAGACGTCGGTGATGTAGTCGCCGACCACCGGCGAGAAGGAGTTCACGTAGGCGGGGTTGTAGGCGCTGTTCTGGAGGGTGAGGGTGGCGTTGATCGCCGGCGAGCTGTAGGTGAAGCCGAAGTAGAAGGTGCCATTGACGACGAAGCCGAAGCCGGTGGAGGCCTTGGTGCGGGGGACGACCCAGCTTTGGAGGATCGCCAGGGTGGCCGGATCGAGGCGGGCGATCTCGATGTTGCCGGCGGGCTTGGCGAAGAGCACGTAGAGCAGGTTGCCGGCGTCGACGTAGAAGCAGATATCGGAGTAGCCGCCCCAGTTCCAGGCCGCGCCGTTGTGATTGCCGGCGCCGACCAGCTGATTCATCGCCTTCACCTGCCCGTCCGCGACGCTGACCTTCACCATCGTGCTGGTGGCGTTGATGTTGTAGTAGAGGAATCCATTGAGCGCGGCGTGGTAGGTGCCCTCGTAGCCCATGTTCAGCGTGATGGTGCGGGGGTTGGCGTTCATCACGAAGTCCTGGATGGTGTTGTATTCGAGCACCGCTTTGCCATTGTCATACCCGGCCGACCAGTAGACCTTGCCGGTGACCGGATCGGAGAATAGCGAGTTGTGGGTGCCGCCGCGGACCACGTCGCTGGTGTGGGTGCCTTTGAGCTGCGCCAGCGAGCCGAAGATGCACACCGCGTTCTTGCAGATCTGGGCGCCCGGGCAGGCCATGCCGCACTTGCCGCAGTTGTTCTTGTCGGACTGGAAATCGGCCTCGCACCCGTCGGCGAGGTTGTTGTTGCAGTCATTGAATCCCTGCTTGCACATCCCGAAGGTGCAGGTGCTGTTGATGCAGGAGGAGGTGGCGTTAGCGGGTGGGACGCAGGCCTTGCCGCAGCCGCCGCAGTGAGCCGGATCGGTGGTCGGATTGACCTCGCACCCGTCGTTGGGATCCAGGTTGCAATCCTTGAAGGGATTGGTGCAGGAGGCGACGTTGCAGAGGCTGTTGGCGCAGCCGGGGAGGCCGTTCTGGACCAGGCAGATCTTGCCGCACAGGCCGCAGTTCTTGACGTCGGCGCCGACCGGGCTCTCGCAGCCGTTCTGGATGACCTTGTCGCAGTCGTCGAAGCCCATCATGCAGCCGCTCACGCCGCAGACGCCGGCGGCGCAGCTGGCCATGGCGTTGGGCGGCGTCGGGCACTTGTTGGCGCACTTGCCGCAGTTCGAGGGATCCTTGGTGATCGCCGATTCGCAGCCGTCGATCGGGTCCTTGTTGCAGTCGCCGAAGCCGGCGTAGCACATCTTGACCGTGCAGGCGCCGCTCAGGCAGGCGCCGTCGCCGCCGTTGATGTTGCAGAACTTGCCGCAGCCGCCGCAGTTGCCGGGATCGGTGAGCACGTTGGCCTCGCAGCCATCGGCGACGTCCTTGTTGCAGTCGGTGAAGCCCTGCGAGCAGCCGACGATGGTGCACATCGACTGGGCGCAGGCGATCGCGGCGTGGACGTTGGGTCCGCTCGGACAGGCGAGGCCGCACCCGCCGCAGTGGGAGGGATTCTTGAGCGTGTCGACGCACGCGGCGCCGCAGCAGTTGCTCCCGCCGCCGCACGCGGTGTTGCACATCCCGCAGTTCTGCGCGTCGCTCTTCACGTCGACGCAGGCGTGGTTGCAGCACTTCATGTTGGGGCAGTCCGCGTCCGACTTGCAGCCCGGGGCGCAGCCGTAGCCGCCGTCGCTCTTCTCGCAGAACGCCCCCATCTGGCAGCCGTCCTTCTTGGGGAGGCAGGGGACGCACTTGCCGGTGTCGGGATCGCACGACGGCGTCGGATCCTGGCAGCTCATCGCGTTGCAGAAGCCGATCAGATCGGCCGGTTTGGCGAGATCGGGGGGCGTGACGGCGAGGTCGGCGGCGGCGTCGGCAGCGCCCATCGCGAGGTCGGCAGCGACGGGGAGCGAGAGGTCGGCCTCGGGCATGAACTGCCCGGCCGGGCTGCCGCAGGCGGCGAAGAAGCAGGTGGCGAGGGCGGTAGCGACCGGGATCCGCATAGGCGACTCCTGCACAGGGGGCTTGGCAAGCTTGGCCAGTATCGCAGATCAGCACGGGATCGGGATGTCGCAGTTGAAGTCCGAAGGCTGTCGCGGGTCTTGCACCCTCATGGAAGCCCATATACGATCCCCTCATGAAGGCCGTACAGATTCTCATGGATGACGAGCTCATTCGTGGGGTCGACCGCGAGGCGAAGCGGACGCGCTCCGACCGCTCCAAGCTGATCCGGGCCGTGCTCGAGAAGCACCTCGCCGAAGTCCGGCGGAAGCAGCGCGAAGAGCAGCACGTTCGCGGCTACCAGAAGCACCCTCCGGATCGTGACGAGGCCGCTGCCTGGGAGGCGATCCAGACGTGGCCGGAGGAGTAGATCTGGCCTGGGGGGAGGTGCGCCTGGTCGAGTTCGGGCGTCCCGACAAGACCAGGCCCGCGCTCATCCTGACCCGAAGCCGGGTGATCGGCCTGCTGTCGCAAGTGACGGTGGCGCCGATCACGCGCACCATCCGCGACATTCCGAGCGAGCTGCGGCTGGGCATCGAGAGCGGCCTGAAGGTCGCTTCGGTGGCCAACCTCGATTCGCTCTTCACCGTCGCGAAGGAGCGGGTCGGTCGCTACCTCGGTACCCTGGCGCCCTCGCGTAGACGGGAGCTCCGCGACGCCCTCCTGTTCGCGTTTCAGCTCGACGAGGAGCTC
Organism: Myxococcales bacterium; assembly: GCA_009692555.1. Classification (GTDB taxonomy): domain Bacteria; phylum Myxococcota_A; class Polyangia; order Palsa-1104; family SHYY01; genus SHYY01. Next base: position 9,744 of record SHYY01000158.1, on the reverse strand, counting down.
GCGTGATCAGCGCAGGATCGGGATGCCCCAGTTGAAGTGGATCCGGCCCGGCCAGTGGCCGTACCAGCTCTCCTTCTTCCACTGCTCCTCGGCCAGGGACTGGGTGACCGGGTAGGCGTACTCGAGTGACACCGCACCGACGGGGGTGAGGATGCGGAGGAGGGTCACCCCGACCGACAGCTTGAGGTCCTGCTTCTTGAACAGCCCGGGGTTGTCGAAGATGGTGCCGGCGTCGACGAACAGGGCGCCCACCCACGGGTAGGGGCCGATCCGGGCGATCGGGAACTGCAGCTCCAGAGTGGCGAGGAAGCGGATGTTGCCGCCCTGGGGAATGATCCGGTAGCCGACCGGATCGGCGATCGGCGAGAGGGAGGTCGCCGGGGCGGGGCTGACGTCGCCGCGGATGATCTCGGTCTTCAGCTTGTCGGTGTCGAAGCCGCGGGTGGTGTTGTCGCCACCGGCGAAGAAGCGCTCGACGGCGGGGAGGGCGGTCTCGCCGAGGATGGGCAGTCCCCAGTCGCCGCGGAGATTGGCGATCAAGGTCACTTCGCGGCCGAGCGGCTGGAAGCGCTGCACCTGGCCGGAGAGGACGAGGAAGCTGTGGCTGGTGTCGAGACCGAAGCCGAGGATGTCCTTCGCAGCGACGGCGAAGGTGGAGGCGAGGAGCCAACCGCGGGCGGGCAGGAGGGGGTTCTTCGAGCCGTCGAAGGAGACCCGATCGTCCCACACGGCGCCGAAGGTGAGCTTGCCGGTGGTGGTGTTGTCGGGGACGGCGGAGAGGGCGTCGTTCTTGCCGGGCAGGCGCTGGAGGTCGACGTTGCGCAGGCTGGAGTAGGTGAAGTCGTAGCGCGCGAAGAGGCGGAACGAGGGCGACGGGACCCAGGTGAAGAGGAGGCTCCCGCCGGCGGAGTTGACCTCGCCGAGGCGGATGGTGCTCTCCTTGCGCGCCACCCCCGAGATCTCGGCGCGGAGAGGCGGCACGCCGAGGTGCGGCTGGGCGTAGCGCACGCTGGCCGAGAGGAGCCGCCAGAAGCCGCCGTGGAAGCCCGCGTCCGTGACCCGCGCGAAGTCCTCCGCGGCCTCCAGGCGCAGCTCGAACGAGCCGCCGCCCCCGAACACGTTGCCCCAGAAGTAGCCGAGCGACTCGGCGAAGCCGATGTCGGTGGCGTAGCCGGCGGTGAGGAGCGGCGTGCCCCAGTCGTCGTAGCGCTCCTGCACCTCGACCAGGATCGGCACCGGGTTCACCGAGCCGCCCGCGAAGCCAACCGGCTTGACCTGCACGCCGTTGAAGATCGCGTGGTGCTGCAGGTTGCGCTCGGCCACCGCCAGCTGGGTCACGTCGAACAGGTCGCCCGTCTGGAACGGGAGGTCGGCCCGGATCACGGAGTCGGCGGTCTTGAAGTTGCCGCGGATCAGGATCGGGCCGAAGCGCACCTCCGGTCCCTCGGTGATCTTCACCAGCAGCGCGACGCGGGTGTGATCGCCCGGGAGGTCGCACCCCTCGGCGACCGGGTAGGCGGGGTTGTTGCGGTTGCATTGCTGCACCGCACAATTCCAGGTCGAGCCGGCGTCCTCGGGGCGGCACGGGTCGTACTCGCGGGCGTCGACCACCACGTAGGGGTGGCCCTGGGTGGCGTAGAGGGTGGTGACGCGCTTCAGGTCGGCGGCGAGGGCGGCGGAGCTGAAGGAGGCGCCGGCGGAGAGCTGCATCGCCTCGGCGAGCTCCGGGGCCTCGCGATCGTGCGGGCCGAGGAAGCGGAAGGCGATGCTCTCGACCGCCTCGTGCTCCCCCTCGTCGATGGTGAAGCGCACGTAGAGGTCGTCGTTCTCGCCGGTGCGCGCGGCCACGTCGGCGGCGAGGACGCCCACCTGACCGAACGCGCCTTGATCGCGCGCGATCTCTCCGCGCACACGCACCTCGGGCCAGCCGAGGCCGCGGTAGTGGGCGGCGATCTTCTCGGCGTCCTGCGCGAGCTGGAGCGTGGTGACGTAGCCGCCCTCGCCGAGGCCGAGCGCGCCGATGCGCGGGAAGACCTTGGTGGCGAGGAGCGCGCGGAGATCAGCCTCGGGGACGTGCAGCGGCGCCCCACCCGGCGGCGGACCGAGGTCGACCAGGCGCACCTTCAGCTCGGGCCCCTCGTCGATCAGGCAGACGATGTCGTAGTCGCGCGTGCGCTCGCGGCGCTGCTCCCGGCGTTCGGCGCGGTCGCCGGTCCGATCGGGGCCCGGGCGCGTGGGGTCGGGCGCCTCGGGCCTCTGGCGACGGCAGGACACGCTGGCCTCGAGGAAGCCCTTCGACTGGTAGAGGCGGTGCAGCTCGCTCGCGCTCTCGCGGAGCTCGACGTCGTCGTAGGCACCCGCCGAGAAGACGGTCATCTTCGCGCGCAGATCGGCATCGGGGATGGCGTGGTTGCCGACGAAGCGGATGCCGATGCTGGCCTTCTGGGTCACCCGCGGGCGGATGATCGCGCGGGCGGTGCGGGGGTTGATCTCGTACTGCGGGATGACACGCGCGGCGGGGTAGCCGCGGTCGCGCGCCAGCTCCTCGGCGGAGCGGGCGTCATCGCGCATCTTGTCGAGGCGGAAGCGCCCGAACCAGGAGATGCTGAAGCCGCTCGGGGTGAACTGACCGCGGAGATCGCGCGGCGAGAGGGCGCGCACCCGGCGGCACTGCGGCGTGCCCTCCCACGGGCGGCAGGCGAAGCCGTCGGGGCAGCGATCGTCGTCGGGGTCGCACGGGACGATCTGCGGGAGGTCGGGCTCGGTGTAGTCGGGGATGACGTCGCCCACGCGGGCCCAGCGGCCGAGGCGCACCTGCACATCGAGGTTCACCCAGTCGGGGCGCGCTCCCGGCTTCACCGCGACGCCCACGTCGCAGTCGAAGTAGCCGTCGCGGCGCAGGAACTCCTTCACCTGTCCGGCCTCCTTGCGCAGCAGGGCGGCGGTCTCGGCCTCGGGGGGCAGGCGCGAACCGGCGCGCAGGGAGATGCGGCGGCGGATGTCGTCGTCGAAGACCGGCCAGTTCCCGCGCACGTTGACGTGGCGGACGACGCGCGCCGGCTCGATGGTGAGCTTGACCAGCAGGCCGCCCGGTGTGGGCTCGGAGCAGGGCACCGGCTGGAGGAGATCGGGCGCCTTCGGGTCGGGCGCCTCGAAGCAGGGGCGGGGAACGAGGTAGCCGAGGGCCTTCAGCGCGTCGACCACCCGCCCCTTCAGCGCGGCATCGAGGTGCGCTCCCGGGACCAGTCCGAGGAAGCGCTCCAGCGTCTCCTCCGGCTCGGTGGTGCGGCCGGTGATCTCGACGCGGACGATCCGGTCGCCGACCGCCTCGGCGCGCGCGGTCGCGGCGATGGCGAGCAGGGCGAGGACGGTGGCGGGGATCGAGGGAGGTCGCATCAGCGAGGGGAGGGGGCTTCAGGGAGAGGGAGACTCTTCATCGCAGCGGGCTCTTGATCAGGAGCTGCAGCTTGCCCCGGTTCAGGATGTCCTCGCTGGTGTCGAGGCCGTGCTCGATGTGCTCGACCGAGCCGATCAGGGAGAACACGTCGGAGAGCTTGAGCTCGCCGCTGGCGACGTAGCGGGTGGTGGTGACGAAGCCGACGTCGCCGGTGCCGCACAGCTTCAGGTAGCGGGTCTTGTAGGGGCAGAGGAGGATCTTCACCGAGTCGCTGCCGAGCTCGATCCGCGCGACGTCGAGCTGGAACACCTTCCTGAGCGGGTCCTCGAGCAGGTTTCCGAAGGCGTCGCCGGTGACCGACTTGATCAGGCCGTCGGCGCCGCCCCCCGCCTTCTGCGTCGGATCGTTCTGGATCGAGCGGCGGAGGGCGTCGGGATCGCTGCCGGTGAACAGGGTCTGGAGGGTCTTGGTCTTGTCCCACCCGTCGGTGGTGGAGCGGAGGTCGATCTCCGGCTCCTGGTAGGTGCCGCGGATCTCGAGGACGATGTGATGGATCTGATCGAAGCGATCCTGCCAGTCCGAGGAGGCGTTCAGGTTGAGGCGCGGGGTCCGGGTGGGGAACTCCTTGCCAGCCTCGAAGGTCATCGTGCTCTTCTCGGAGACGAAGTCGGTGCGCAGGAAGGGGATCTTGAAGGTGCCGCCCTCCTCGACGATGATCTCCCCCTTCAGCGACGGCGCGGAGAGCGTGCCGGCGAGCGCGAGGCTCTGCACCGAGACGTTCAGGTCGGCGATGTTGTTCTTGATCGCCAGCGCGCCCGACGAGGAGATCATCAGGTCGAGGCCGAGGTGCTCGATCAGCGGCCAGTCCTTGTAGAAGGGCTCCTCGCGCTCGTCGGTGCGCGGGCGGAAGACGAGGTTGCCGTAGACGTCGAAGTCCTCCTTGTAGCGGCCGGTGACGAGAGTGACCGCGCCGGAGAGGTGGAGGCGCTCGCCGGTGCCGCGGAGGTCGACGCGCGGCGAGAGGGTGATCGCGTAGGCGCTGGTGCCCCAGTCGAGGTTCTCTCCGTCGAGGTGGACCGCCACGCGCCCGAGCTGGAAGCCGGGGAGGCCGATCACGCCGTCGATGCGGACCTCGCCATCGTCGATCTTCGCGGTGACCGTCTTGCACCCCGCGGGCGGCGATCCCGCGGGGCAGCCGAGCGCGAGGTCGTAGTCGCGCAGCATCACCGTGCCGCTGCCGATCCGCACGTCGCGGGAGAGGCGCTTCTCCTTGAACGCGATGTCGCTGAGGTCGATCCGCCCGCTCCAGCTCGGGGTGGGCCAGATCCCCTTCACCTGCGCGGCGATGCCGAGGCGGCCGGTCGCTTCGCCGATGTGATCGGCGTACCAGTCGGCGCCCGCGAACTGGAAGATCATCGCCACCAGCGCCGGGGAGAGCTCGCCCTGCACGTCGAGCGCGACCTCGCCCGGGCGCCAGTTCTTGAGCGCGAGGGTGCCGCTGGCGGTCGCCTCCGCGCCGTCGAGCTGCAGGCGGAGCTTGCTCAGGGTGAGGCGGTCCTCTGCAAACACCAGGCGGCCGCTCGGGACGGTGACCGACCGGTCGGCGCCGCGCGGCTTCAGCTCCGCCCCGCGCAGCTCGAGGGAGCCGAGCACCTGGGGCTTCGCCGCGGGCCCGAGGATCCGGAGGTCGGCGAACGCGTCACCGTGGGTGTGCGAGAAGAGGCTCGATGCGAAGTACTCGACGAGCGCCAGCTCGATCTGGCCGCGCACGATCAGGTTCGACGCGGTGGCCGAGAGGTCGCCGCGCACCTCGAACTCGCCGATCCGCGAGCGCATCCGCGCCTGCTTGACGGTGACCTTTTTCCCGTCGGTGGTGATCACCACGTCGCCGTCGTTGCGGAACTCGTCGCGGCTGGCATGCGCCAGCTCGTGCGCGTCCTCCTCGTCGCTGGAGAGGGTGAAGAGCACCTTCGAGAGGCGCAGCTCGGCGAAGGTGCCGGTGGCGACGTTGTAGGAGATGGTGGCGCGGCCCGAGACGGTGCCGGAGAGCTCGACCACCTTCTGCAGCTCGGGGAGGAGCTCGTGGATCGGGAAGTCGGTGAAGTCGATCGTCACGTTGCAGGAGACGCGCGGGAAGAGGGTGAGGCTGCCTTCGATGCGGAAGCGGCGGAAGAACTCGCCGGCGATCCGGATCGCGTCGCCGCCCGGGGTGAGGTGGACCTGGCCGTCGCCGAGCAGGATGTCGCGCACCTTGACCTGCAGCGCCTCGATCACGCCTTCGGGCGACCAGCGACGGAGATCGCCGCCGATCCGAACGGCGCCGGAGAGCGTTCCGGCGAGCGGAACGGGGAGGTCGCGGAGCTGCGGGATGGCGGCGAGCGGGAAGTCCTTCGAGACCAGGTGGAGGTCAATGCTGCCGTCGGTGGCGATGGTGCCGCGCGTGCCCTCGATGGCGCCGCCGCCCTCGCGCTGGAGGTAGAGCTTCTTCACGTCGAGGCCGCCCTCGCGGATCGCCACCGAGAGCTGGCCGCGGCGGTAGGGATCGCCGTAGACCTTCATCTCCGGGACCTCGAGATCGGCGGTCCCGACGGGATGGCGGAGGGTGCCCTCGAGGTGCAGGTTCCCGGTGAGGAGGCCGGTCAGGGCGTCACCGCCGAAGGAGGCGAGCGCGATCCCTCGGGTGCCGAGGCGGAGGCGGAGCGTCGGGTCGGGGCGCGGGCGGGAGAGCGTGCCGTCGAAGAGGCCGAGGGAGATCTCGCCGTGGAGCTGGGCGCCGAGCGGGCCGCCGGCGCGGAGGTCGGTTGCCTGGAGCGTGCCGTCGCTGAATCGGAGGTGGGCGGAGGCACGCGGGATGACGAGATCCTCGTAGCCGATCGAGGCGACGCCGAAGGTGCCCTCTGCCGTCGGTGAGAGGAGTGGGCCGTTGACGCTGGCGGTGGCGTGCATGCCGTTCACCTCGACCCCCTCGATCCCGAGGCGCCGGAGGAGCGGCCCCAGGCGGCGCGCGTCGATGGTGAGCTCGGCGCTGGTGGTGGCCTTCCGTGGATCGATCGCACCGCGCGCGGTGACCGTCACCCCGTCGCCGGAGAGGCCCACTCCATCGAGATGGATCCGCTCCGGGGCGTAGCGGAGGCCGCCGCGGATCGCCACCTCGCGGGGCAGGGAATCGCGCGCGCTGCGACGGAGATCGAGGCTGAGGTCACGCACCTTGATCCGCTCCGGGTGCTGGTCGAGGCTGCCCTCGACGTGCAGCTTTCCGCCGAGCCGCCCCGCCAGGACCTTCCGGGCGGGCTCGGGGACCAGCGGCGCGAGGCCCGAGGGATCGACGCGGTCGCTCACCAGATCGCCCCGCCAGGCCATGCGCGCGAAGTCGATCGCCACCACGCCACCAACGGTGCCGCCGCCGACCGCGACCCGCGCGTCGGAGAGGGTGAGCAGGGGCCCGTCGAGGTGGAAGGCGGCCCTGGCCTCGCGGCCGACCACCCCGGCCAATCGCAGCTCCGCGCCGCCGGCGTGGCCGTCGATGAGCACGTGCTCGAACGGACCGTGGATCCGCACTTCGCCCGCCGGGTCGCCGCCGAGCAGATCGCCGGTGGGGAGCATCTTGAGAAGGCCCGCGCCGTGGGAGAAGGCGATCGTCAGATCGACGCCGGGCCGCGTCCCGTAGGTGTCGACGAGGCGGCCTTCGACCGTCGCAGGGGCGCCGCGGCTCGTCGCGGTCGCGGAGAAGACGAGGTCCTGCGTGCGGTCGGCGAAGGCGCCGAAGCGGGTGGCGGCGATCGCCTCGAGCGGGAAGACGTACGGCGCAGGGACGCCCTTTGCGGGCGCGGTGGGCGGGCCACTTCCACGGGGGCCGGCGCGCGTTCCGACCGGGAGCGTCTCACCGAGGGTGAGTCGGCCAGTCACGGCGGTGAGCGGAGTGACCTCGTAGGTGAAGGCGGGACGACCGGGCTCCTGCTCCTCGGGGAAGGTCGAGACGGCGAGGTGGGCGTTGGCGGCGACCCCGTCGGCCTCGGCGTGCCACCCCGGGAGCGCCATCGAGAACTCGGCGTCGTGGACGGTGGCGGAGTCGAGCCGGATCCGCATCCCACCGTCGGTGGCGGTGGCGACCTTGGAGCTCATCGCATCGACCAGGTTGACCTCGCCGGCGCGGTCGAGGGCGATGTGGCAGCGGCCGGTGGGGGCATCGGCGTTGGCGAAGTGCAGTTCGAGGTTGTAGCGCTGGCCGGGGAGGGCGGAGCGGGCCTGCGACCAGACGGTCTCGCCGAGCCACATCTGGCCGCGGCCGTAGGGGATGAACATCACCTCGTTGCCGTCGGGGTCGTAGATCGCGGTGTCCCAAATCTCGACCCAGGCGGGGCCGCCGAGGAAGAGCGACTTGAGCGCGCCCCAGTAGGGGTAGTGCGCGCGCCCGATCACCATCGCCTGGTTGGTCTTGCCGCCCTTGCCCTTTAGCGACGAGGAGATCCAGTCGGAGACGGTCCCGGCGATGGCCTCGTCGTTCCAGATCAGGTAGACGCCGGTGTAGACGGTGAAGAAGAGCACGCTGAAGGCGCACAGGCCGATCGCGAGGCGTCTGGCCCGTCGAGGCACGGCCGAATCCTAGCCTAGTTCAGCCGCCTGCGCCTGCCAGCACCGTCGCTGCACGCGCTTCGCGTCGCGCCGGATCGATCGCCAGCCGAACCTCGGCCATCACCTCCTCGATCGATCGCCCGGCGGTCGCGATCGGCTTGCCGAAGGAGACGCGCACGCGCTGGCCGTGGCAGGTTCGGGGCACGTCGGGAGGGACGACCAGGCGCGAACCATCGAGGACCACGGGCAGGATCGGGCAGCCGGTGTCGCGCGCCAGGATGAAGCCGCCCTTCTTGAGCGGAAGGATCGCGCCGTCGCGGCTGCGGGTGCCTTCGGGGGCAATCCAGATGAAGGTGCCCGCGGCCATGTCGCGCTTGGCGATCTCGAGGCTGGAGATGGCGCTCTGGCGGTTGCCGCGGTTGATCGGGATGAAGCCGGCGAGCCGCATCGCGCGCCCCCACACCGGCACGCGGAAGAGCTCTGCCTTGGTCACCATGCGCAGCCGCAGCGACGGGGGAATCGCCGCGTAGAGGATCGGGATATCGGAGATGCTCTGGTGGTTCGACATCACCACGCACGCCTCGCGGGGAATGTTCTCGCGGCCGCTCACGTCGAGGTGGGTGCCGGTGATCGCGACCAGCGTCTCGCCCCAGTCGCGCAGCCGGGCATCGCAGCGCTCGGCGGTCAGGCGTCCGGTCAGCGCGTCGAACACCGTCGGTACGGAGATCCGCAGGGTGTGCTGAAAGGCGCGCAGGGTGAGGAGCGAACTGCCGTTGGACATGGCTGCGCGGGACGTTAGACCCGATCGCCCGGGTGGGCCACAGGAAACGGACGCTGGACCGTCCAGCACCCCGCCTTCGGGAGCGGGTCCCACGCGACCTGGTCGCCTACGGTTTCAGGTAATTGCGAAGCAGAAGAATCCGCAGTCCGGGGACGTCCGGCAGATGGCGGTCGTTGGTGACGAACGTGGTGCAGCCGGCCGAGAGCGCCGCCGCCATTTGTAGCGCATCGGGCGTCTTGATCGGGAACGTCGCGCGAAGCTGCGAGGCGGCTCGCAACACGGCGAGGTCCAGCCCGACCAGCCGGAGGCCGCGGCTCCGAGTCAGGATGGCCTCATAGCGCTCCGCGAGCGCCTGGTTGCCGGTCCGATAGGGGACCACGAGGGTCTCGAGCAGCGTCAGCGACGAGGTCACACCCTCCCATCGGCCGCGATCGATACCAGCGAAGATGGGCTCCACCAGGCGCAGGAACGTCGGATGTTCCTCGATGAAATAGATGAACGCGACGGTGTCGATTCCGATCGGACCCGCTGCCAGATCCCTGATCAGTCCCACGCGTCACGTTCGCGCCTCACGTGGGCGGCTGGATCGACGCCTTCCCAACCTTCCCTCCCCAGCCCGCGAAGCTCGAGGATCGAGAGGGGCTCGAGCGGTTCGATGGTCTGGCTGAGGAGGTGAATCACCTCCTGAGCGACGGATCGATGCTCTCTCCGAGCGCGGGCCTGGAGCTTCCGATAGAGCTTGTCGGGCAGATTCTTGATGTTGAGCGTGGCCATGGTCGGACGCCTCCAATTCTCCTCCATTATGGAGGATTACCGTCGCTGTGTCAAGGTGGCTGAGTGGTTTGGGGTGCTTAACGGAGAAGGGGGTCCCTCCGCTCACGTAGTCGTAGTCGTAGTCGTAGTCGTAGTCGATTCAGGGGCACTCTCGCGCGGGGGATCACCTCTCCGGCACAAGCGCGTGAGCATCTCCACGATGCGGGTCAGCAACTCCATG
>SHYY01000157.1 GCA_009692555.1 Myxococcales bacterium | reverse complement strand
GAGGGAGCGGGCCGGTTCGGAGCGCCGGATGGCGCCCGCTTCTACAGCATCGCCCGGGGCTCCGCGATGGAGTGCAAGGCGATCGTGGATGCCTTTGCGGTCCTGCAACTCGCCTTGGAAGACACTCGGCGACAGGCCATGGAGCTGCTCACCCGCATCGTGGAGATGCTCACGCGCTTGTGCCGGAGAGGTGATCCCCCGCGCGAGGGTGCCCCTGAATCGACTACGACTACGACTACGACTACGACTCCGTGAGCGGAGGGACCCCCTTCTCCGTTAAGCACCCGCGCCGCCGGCCGTCGCCTCCAGCCAGCGGTTGGCAAGGATCTTGGTGGGGCGGTACGTGCTACCCTGAAGAAAGGAGGCCCCATGGTCTTCCGAGCGCTGACCGCGATGGTTGTGCTCACGTCGGCCGGTTGTCAGGTCGACTCGTCGCCCGCCCCGACCTCGGCGAGCGAGCGGATGGAGCCGGAGCTCCTCTTCATGGTGCGGAACGAGGTGTTCGGGATCCGCCTCGATGGCACCGCGCGCCAGTCCTTCGGCACCGTCGGCGACGACCGCACCCGCGCCGGCTACCCGCGGCTGCTCCAGGACGGGCGGATCTCGGTGCTCGGAGGGCGGGTCGGCGCGATCTACCCTCACACCACCGTGCGCGACCGGAGCTACCGGCAGATCGGCACGGCTTCGGTCGAGCGCGGCGATGGCGCGAGCGGCGTGATCGTCCACGGCGCCCCGTCGGTGGTCTACTTCGCGACGTCGCTCTACACCGACGGATCGATCAGCTCGACCGTGCTGCGCGCCTCCACCGACGGGCAGAGCGTCGAGCCGGTGGGCGTGATCCTGGCAGGCGGCCTGTTCGGCCCGTCGCCCGATGGCGCGGATCACGTCCTGATGGTCCACTCACCGATGATCGGCGACGACGAGATCATCCGCCTCGATGTGAGCGGCGATCAGGAGGAGGTGGACGCCTTCGAGGTGCTGGCGCGGATCCCCTTCCCGCGGGTCGCACAATCCCCCTCGCGCCTCGCCGATGGGCGCATCGTCTACGTCCAGTTCGATCTCCGCGATCCGAACCATGTGGGCGAGCTGTGGGTGGTCAACACCGACGGGACGACGCGGCCCACCGGCATCCTCGGCGTCGACGACGCGCTGGCGATCGGGAACCGCGTGGTCTACGAGGCTGCGGGCGGAAACCAGATCGCCGACCTGCTGATCACCGACCTCGCCCACCCCCCGCAGAACCTCACCCACACCGAGTACATCGCCGAGCACCTCGGCTGGGCCGCCCCCGAGCTCGCCGAGTAGCTCAGCGCGGCCCACAGGCCGCAACCAAAAGCGCAGCCCGTGGGCCGCGCTGAACGATCCCACGGGGCGGGCCGCCCCGCCCCGCCGGCAGAGCCGGCAGCGCCGTCGGGGTCCCCACCCCTGCCCACGGCGCGACTACGCGCCGACGCGGCCTCTGGCCGCTCGAAAATCTTCGCGCGCCGCGACGATTCTCGGAAGTAGTCGATCAGGGGGCGGCGAGCGGGTCGCGGTACACCGCGTCGACCGCGAGGGAGAGGTCGAGCGAAACGAGGCGAACCGCGCCGCCCGGGCCCGCCTCGGTGAACGCCCAGAAGTCGTTCTCCCGGCGGTAGACCTCGATCCGCGCCGTGCGCTGCGACACCAGGACGTAATCCCGCAGCGACGGCAGGTGGCGGTAGTGGGCGAACTTCTCGCCGCGGTCCTCGGCCTCGGTGGGGTCGGAGAGCACCTCGACGATCACCACCGGATTGGTGATCGCATTCCCGTCGACCTGCGCCGTCTCGACCTTTCCGCACACCACGCTCAGATCGGGATAGGTCGAGCGATCGGTCGCCGCGATCAGCACCCGTGCGTCGGAGTTGAAGACCACGCAGGGGCGCCCGCCGAGCGCATTCCGGAGCTCGCTGGCCATGTTCACGGCGAGCCGGCTGTGCTCGAGCGTCCCTCCGGCCATGGCGAAGACCTCGCCGCGGAGGTACTCGTGTTTCGTCTCGCTCTTGTCCTCGGCGGCGAGGTACTCCGCGTAGGTCATGCGCTGCCGGGCGGCCGCGTTCATGGCCCCGAAGATAGCACGCCGGCAGGCCACTCTTGTCGGTGGCCTACTGCCGGGCGTTGTGGCTATCCTCCCCACGCGGCGGAGGAATCCCCATGAGCAAGCGCCCCGCCAAGCCCGCCAACATGCCCTGGATCTCGCCCTACCTGACCATCCCCGACGCCGCGCGCGCTCTCGATTTCTACCAGCGCGCCTTCGGCTTCGAGAAGAAGGAGGCGCACGCCCTCCCCGACGGGACGCTCGTCCACGTCGAGATGGTCTGGCGCGACGGCGTGATCATGTTCGGCCCCGCGCGCAAGCTCGAGGCGAAGACGCCTGCCCAGTCCGGCGCGCAGTCGCCGTTCGGCCTGTGCGTGTACGTCGACGACGTGGACGCGCTGTTCGCCCGCGCGACCGCCGCCGGCGCGAAGGTGCGGCTCCCGCTCGAGGACCAGTTCTACGGCGACCGCAGCTGCACGCTGGTCGATCCCGACGGCTACTGCTGGACCTTCGCGACCAACATCGCCGACTTCGATCCGTCGAAGATGCCCGCCGGGTAGCGCGTCCCCGGCCCCGGCCGGCCGCTGCCGAGGCCGAAGCCCCGCTCACCCCCACCGCTGCCGCTGAATCTGGCGCTTCAGAAGGCGCTGGTTGCCGACAGGCCCCCGCCGAGCGAACAGGGGCCGGCCAGGAGGGCTGGAATCACGGTGATCGTGCGATCGGTTGGTCTTCGAGCGCTCCCCGCGAGGGCAACGATTCCGTCGATGAGCACCGGCGCTGACAGGAGCGTCAGTACGACGGCCGCCCCAAGGAACACGTCGCCGCCGGTGCGCAGGAAGTTCTTGTCGCGGGCGGTGATACCGACGGCCAGGGCGCTCAGGGCGAGCGGCGGCGCGGCGAAACCGATCTCCGCTTTCGCCACGAAACGCGGTGCGGATTCGTGATGTGAGACGCGGTAGACGAAAAACCCGAAGCCCCACGCCGCGGCCGACGCCACCGGCAGGGTCACGGCGGCCAGTCCGAAACCGACCACATCGAAGCCGCTGGCCCGAGCCGGACAGGGCGCCGCCAGGGCCCCCACGACGGCCAACATCCTCAGCACCCCGACCCAGCCGCGCGCCCGAGCTGAGGCTCGATCCGACTGCGCCGGCTAGCGATGAGACCCAGACTCGACATGTGGCCTCCGCTGACGCGGTGAGGGTCGCACGCCCAGGGGTCTGGAGCAACGGCGCTTGCCTGGTCGATCGCCCCGTTGCCGTTGCCGTTGCCGTTGCCGTTGCCGTTGCCACTGCCGTTGCCGTTGCCATCGCCGTTGCCGTTGCCGTTGCCGTTGCCGCTGCCGTTGCCGTTGCCGTTGCCGTTGCCGTTGCCGTTTTCGTTGCCGCCACTTCGGCCCGATTGGGCGTCGGATCCCCGAGGAGGGTCGAGTCGAGCGGCTTCCGGCAACGGCGACGGCCCGGCCATTGCCGACGTTGATCCTCCGCCCGCTCTCGACTAGAGTGCGCACGTTTTCAGGCACCAAGGAGGATCCCGATGGCCACCCGCAACGAGCACTTCACCCCACCCGCCCACGGCGCCCCGATCACCATCGGCAGCGACGGCAAGCTCCACGTCCCCGCGCACCCGGTGATCCCCTTCATCGAGGGCGATGGCACCGGCCCCGATATCTGGCGCGCCGCGGTGCGCGTGTTCGACGCGGCGGTGGCGAAGGCCTCCGGCGGCAGGCAGAAGATCGCCTGGTACGAGGTGTTCGCCGGCGAGAAGGCGAAGAACCTCTTCGACAGCTGGCTGCCCGAGGAGACGGTCGAGGCCTTCCGCACCTACCTGGTCGGGATCAAGGGGCCCCTCACCACCCCCGTCGGTGGCGGCATCCGATCGCTCAACGTCGCGCTGCGCCAGCTGCTCGATCTCTACGTCTGCCTGCGCCCGGTGCAGTACTTCACCGGGGTCCCCTCGCCGGTGAAGCACCCCGAGAAGGTCAACATGGTGATCTTCCGCGAGAACACCGAGGACATCTACGCCGGCATCGAGTGGGCCGAGGGCTCGCCCGAGGTGAAGAAGGTGATCGCCTTCCTGCGCGACGAGATGGGGGTCAAGCACATCCGCTTTCCCGAGACCTCCGGCATCGGGATCAAGCCGATCTCGCGCGAGGGTACGGAGCGTCTGATCCGCGCCGCCCTCGAGTACACCGTCAAGCACAAGCGCAAGTCGTTGACCATCGTCCACAAGGGCAACATCCAGAAGTACACCGAGGGGGCGTTCCGCGACTGGGGCTACGCGCTCGCCAGGCGCGAGTTCGGCGCCGTCGAGATCGACGGTGGGCCGTGGTGCAAATTGCCTAACGGCATCGTCGTCAAGGACGCGATCGCCGATATCACGCTGCAGCAGGTGCTGACCCGCCCCGACGAGTTCGATGTGATCGCCTGCACCAACCTGAACGGCGACTACCTCTCCGACGCGCTGGCGGCCCAGGTGGGCGGGATCGGCATCGCGCCGGGCGGCAATATCAACTACCTCACCGGCCACGCGGTCTTCGAGGCGACGCACGGCACCGCGCCGAAGTACGCCAACCTCGACAAGGTCAACCCCGGCAGCGTGATCCTTTCGGGCGTGATGATGCTCGCGCACCTGGGCTGGCAGGCGGCGGCCGATTCGATCCTCCGCAGCCTCGAAAAGACCATCGGCGAGAAGGTGGTCACCTACGACTTCGCGCGGCTCACCGAGGGCGCGCGCGAGGTGAAGTGCAGCGAGTTCGCCGACGCGCTGATCCGCAACCTCTAGGAGATCGACCATGGCAAAGCGACCGAAGATCGTGTTGATCGGTGCCGGCAACATCGGCGGCGAGCTGGCCGCGCTGGCGGCGCGCAAGGAGCTCGGCGACGTGGTGCTCTTCGATATCCCCGACAAGGAGGGGCTGGCCAAGGGCAAGGCGCTCGACCTCGAGCAGAACGGCACCGTGCTCGGCTACGACGCGCACATCACCGGCACCTCGTCGTGGGACGACTGCGCCGGGGCCGACGTGGTGATCGTCACCGCCGGCGTGCCGCGCAAGCCCGGCATGTCGCGCGATGATCTGTTGTCGATCAACCTCAAGATCATCCGCGGCGTGGCTGGGAACTTGAAGGCGAAGTGCCCGGATGTATTCGTGATTGTCATCTCGAACCCGCTCGATGCGATGGTCTACGAGATGAAGAAGGTGACCGGCTTCGCGCGGGCGAAGGTGGTCGGGATGGCGGGCGTGCTCGACTCGGCGCGCCTCCAGCTCTTCCTCGCGCGCGAGCTCGGCACGTCGGTGAAGGACGTGCGGGCGATGGTCCTCGGCGGCCACGGCGACTCGATGGTCCCGGTGCTCTCCTACTGCACGGTCAACGGCGTGCCGGTGTCGCAGCTCATCGCGAAGGAGAAGCTCGACGCGATCGTGGCGCGCACCGCCGGCGGCGGCGGCGAGATCGTCAAGCTGATGGGGACCAGCGCCTACTACGCCCCCGCGTCCGCCGCGATCGCGATGGCCGAAGCCTACCTGAAGGATCAGAAGCGCCTCCTCCCGGCGGCGGCCTTTTGCGAGGGCGAGTACGGCTACCGCGATCTCTACATCGGCGTCCCGGTGATCATCGGCGCCGGCGGCGTCGAGCGGATCGTCGTCGTCGAGCTCACCAGCGAGGAGAAGGCGCTGCTCGACAAGTCGGCCGCGGCGGTCCGCGAGCTCCTCGAAGCCGGCGCCAGGCTGTAGCGCGCAGCGCCGCTCCCGTTTTTCGTTCTCGCTGGCGTCGCACTCTCCATCGGGCTAGATTGGCCAGATGAAGACGGCCAAGCTGTCCGAGGCGAAGGACCGCCTCTCCTACTACGTCGAGCGAGTACGCCGCGGCGAGAGCGTGCGCATCACAGTTCGTGGGCGTCCGGTGGCCGATCTGGTGCCGATCGCCGACGCACCCGCCACCGACGCGGACGAGGAGGCGTGGCTTGCGGATCTCGAGCACCGCGGGATCATCCGCCGAGGCAAGGGCGGAGTTGACCCCGAGATCCTGAAGCCGGGTCCTCGCGTGAAGGGCAGGCCACTCTCGCAGACTCTCATCGACGAGCGCCGGTCCGGCCGGTGAGGTTCTGGGATTCGTCCGCGCTGGTGCCGCTGGTGGTCGAGGAGCCTTCGAGCCCGGCCTGCCGGCGTCTCTACCGCTCCGACCCTGGAGTGATGGTCTGGGTCCTCACCCGGGTGGAAATGATCTCGGCGGTGCAGCGTCGGAATCGGGAGGGCGAACTGCGGGGTCCGGCGGCGGACTCCTGTCGCCGGGTCGATCGACTCGCGGCGCGCTGGCAGGAGATGGTCGAGCTCGGCCCGGCCCGGGATCGGGCCGAGCGGTTGCTCGCGGCGCATCCGCTTCGTGCCGCGGACGCCATGCAGCTCGCGGCTGCGCTCGTGCTGTGGGACGAGCGTCCGAAGGGCCGGCCATTCGTCACCCTCGACAGCGCGCTCGCCACCGCTGCCCGCGCGGAGGGCTTCGAGGTGATCGTCCCCGCCGCGTGATTGGCCGTGATGTGGGTTGGACTGTGGGTCTTGTTGTGTGTAGCCTCGGCGTCATGGCCAAGACGATCCAGGTGGTGCTGGAAGACGACCTGCTGCGCGCTGCCAACCGCGAGGCGCGGCGCTGCAAGGTGAACCGCTCCGCGTTGATCCGCGAGGCGCTCCGCGACCACCTCCGACGCCGGAGGCTCCAGGCGATGGAGGAGCAGCACCGGCAAAGCTACGAGCGCCATCCCCTCGCGCCGGGTGAGTTCGACGTGTGGGAAAGGGTGCAGGCGTGGCCCGAGGAGTAGACCGGATCGAGCGCGGGGCGATCTGTCTCTACCGGTTTCAGCCGCCCGACAAGCAGCGTCCGGTCCTGGTGGTCACGCGATCGTCGGTGCTTCGCTTCCTGACACGGGTCACCGTCGTGCCCATCACATCCACGGTCCGCGGCAACGCATCCGAACTGCTGCTGGGAACGGAGGACGGGATGAAAGGCCCGTGCGCCGCCAACTTCGACGGGCTTGCCACCGTGCACCGCGCGGGGCTGATCCGGGTGGTGGCCCGGCTGCGGCCCGAGCGCATGCCGGAGATCTGCACGGCGTTGAACTTCGCCCTGGGATGCCTCGGCCCCGCGGACTGAGGAGTCCCGGAGGCGCGCGCCTCAGACCTCAGACCTCTTCCAGGCCCAGGTGGATCCGCAACGCGCGATCGATGGCGCGCTGCGTGTCGACGGTGATCCGCCCGGCACGCGACACAACCCGCCCGCGATCGTAGGTCATCACCATCGACACATTGGCCACGCGCTCCACCTTCAGCGTCGAGCGTGGTGACCGCAGGTCGACCATGTAGCCGCGCTCCGCGCGCTCGCAGCTGAACTGCTGGGTGGGCACCACGGTGATCGCCTGGCCGAAGCGGTTGGCGAGATCATTCGACACCACCACGCAGGTGCGCGTCTTGCGCGGCTCCACTCCCACAGACGGGTCGGAGCAGATCCAGAGCACGTCGCCTCGGCGGATCGCGACGGGCTCAACCTTCATCATCGTCCAGCAGATCGATCTGCGCCCCCTCCAGGTCCTTCAGCACGGCGCGCGCATCGCCTCTTCCGGCGGCATAGTCGGCGGCCAGCTTCTTCGCGCGCTCCTGTGCCTCCCTGCGCGCCAGACCCTCCCGAAGGAGCTCGCGCGCGATTGCAGCGCGCGGCTTCCCGCCACTTCGCGCGTACCGGTTGAGACGCAATGACGTGTCGGCATCCAGTGTCAAATTGAGTCGTGACATGACACCAGAAATCCTATTCGATCGTGCGCTATCCGGCCAGGGCGGCACGTCTGCGGCGTTGCTCTTGTGCCGTCGCCCGCGGCATGGTACGTGAGCGCCCGCACCGTCGTCAGGAGGACCCCGTGAAGATCCATGAATACCAGGGCAAGGAGCTGCTCAAGCGCTACGGCGTTCCGGTCCCCAAGGGGCGGGCGGCGCTGTCGCTTTCCGAGGCGGAGGAGGCGATCCGCGCGATCCAGCAGGAGACCGGTTCACCGGTGGTGGTGGTGAAGGCGCAGATCCACGCCGGCGGGCGCGGCAAGGGCGGCGGCGTGAAGGTCGCCAAGGGGTACGAGGACGCCGTCGCCAAGGCGAAGGCGATCTTCGGGATGCAGCTGGTGACCCACCAGACCGGCCCCGAGGGCACGCGGGTGAAGCGCCTGCTGATCGAGCAGGGGATCGATATCGCGCGCGAGCTGTACCTCGGGCTGGTGCTGGATCGCGTCACCGGGCGCGTCACGGTGATGGCCTCCACCGAGGGTGGGATGGAGATCGAGGAGGTCGCCGCGAAGCACCCCGAGAAGATCATCAAGCAGTCGATCGATCCGGCGGTCGGCTTCCGTCCCTGGCAGGCGCGCGAGATCGCCTTCGCGCTGGGGCTGAAAGGCGACGAGATCAAGAGCGCGGTGAAGTTCCTGACCGCCCTGGTCGAGGCCTACCACCAGCTCGACTGCTCGCTCCTCGAGGTCAACCCACTGGTGGTCACCCGGCAGGGCGAGGTGATCGCGCTCGACGCGAAGATCAACTTCGACGACAACGCGCTCTACCGCCACCCCGACTTCTCCGAGCTGCGCGATCTCGACGAGGAGGATCCGTCGGAGATCGAGGCCAAGAGGCACGACCTCTCCTACATCCACCTCGACGGCACGATCGGCTGCATGGTCAACGGCGCCGGCCTGGCGATGTCGACGATGGACATCATCAAGCACTACGGCGGCATGCCGGCCAACTTCCTCGACGTGGGCGGCGGAGCGACGGCGGAGAAGGTCACCGCGGCATTCAAGATCATCACCCACGACCCGCGGGTGCGCGGGATCTTCGTCAACATCTTCGGCGGGATCATGAAGTGCGACACCATCGCCAACGGCGTGGTGATCGCCGCCAAAGAGGTCGGGCTGCTGGGCCCCGGCCGCAGGCAGGGCAGCGAGCGGAGCGAGGCTCGGGAGATCCCGCTGGTGGTGCGCCTGGAGGGCACCAACGTCGAGCTGGGACGGCAGATCCTCCGCGACTCGGGCTTGAACGTGGTCTCCGCGTCCGACATGGCCGACGGGGCGAAGAAGATCGTCGAGCTGGCCGCGAAGGGAGCTGCGTAATGAGCATCCTCGTCGACAAGAACACCCGCCTGCTGGTCCAGGGCATGACCGGGAAGACCGGCGCCTTCCACACCCGCGGCGCCGTCGAGTACGGCACGAACGTCGTCGCCGGCGTCTCCCCCGGCAAGGGCGGCACGAAACACGAGGGCATCCCGGTGTTCGACACCGTCGCCCAGGCGGTGGCAGCGACGGGCGCCAACGCCGCGGTGATCTACGTGCCGCCCCCCGGCGCCGCCGATGCGATCCTCGAGGCCGAGGCGGCGAACCTGCCGCTGATCGTCTGCATCACCGAGGGGATCCCGACGCTCGACATGATCGCGGTCCGGCGCGTCCTCGAGCTTTCCTCGTCGGTGCTGATCGGGCCGAACTGCCCCGGGATCATCTCGCCCGGCAAGTGCAAGATCGGGATCATGCCGGGCTACATCCACAAGGAGGGCCACGTCGGCGTGGTGTCGCGCTCGGGCACGCTCACCTACGAGGGCGTGCACCAGCTCACCCAGCTCGGGATCGGGCAGTCGACCTGCATCGGCATCGGCGGCGATCCCGTGAAGGGGATGGACTTCATCGACTGCCTGGAGCGCTTCGAGCGGGATCCCGACACGCAGGCGGTGCTGATGATGGGCGAGATCGGCGGCTCGTCGGAGGAGGCCGCCGCCGAGTACGTGAAGACCAAGATGACCAAGCCCGTCGCCGCGTTCATCGCCGGGCAGACCGCCCCTCCCGGCAAGCGGATGGGGCATGCCGGAGCGATCATCGCCGGCGGCAAGGGCACCGCGGCCGAGAAGATCGCGGCGCTCCAGGCGGCGGGGATCGCCGTGGCGCGCACGCCCGCCGAGATGGGCGCGACCCTGAAGTCCGTGCTGCGCTAAACCAGAGCAACCAGGAGGCCGACGTGAACACCCAAGAGCGTACGTTTTCGATCGTGAAGCCCGATGCGGTGGCGGCCGGCAACGCCGGCAAGGTGATACAGCTCCTCACCGACGGTGGATTGCGCCCGGTGGCGATGCGGATGATGCACCTCACCACCGCGCAGGCGGAGGGCTTCTACGCCGTGCACCGCGAGCGCCCGTTCTTCAAGGACCTGGTCAAGTTCATGACGTCGGGGCCGGTGATCGTGCAGGTGCTGGAGGGCGAGAACGCGGTCGCGCGGAACCGCGAGCTGATGGGCGCCACCGACTCGAAGAAGGCCGCCCCGGGGACGATCCGCGCCCTCTACGGCACCGACATCGAGCGCAACGCCGCGCACGGCTCGGACGCCGCCGCCACGGCGAAGGACGAGATCGGCTTCTTCTTCTCCGGCGCCGAGCTCGCCACGCTGGGTTAGCTAGGAGCCTGTTGAGGTCATGCGCCTACTGCGGCAGCCGATCCCTTCGGCCATGCTTCGTCGCTCCTCCTTGGATTGCAGAAAGCAGTCCGGCGTCGTCGCTCCTCGCCTGGCCTCGGTCTCGGCACCCTCGCTACGGCGCCTTACCCCAACAGGCTCCTAGTGGACCTCAAGGACCTGACCCGCGCCGCCACCGTCGAGGCGCTGACCGCGCTTGGTGTGGAGCGGTATCGCGGCGATCAGGTCTTCCGGTGGGTCCACCACCGTGGCGCGGACGACTTCGCGGCGATGACCGACCTCGGCAAGCCGCTCCGCGCGAAGCTCGTGGACGCGGCGACCATCGGCCGGCTGGCGGTCGACGAGGTGCAGGTCTCGCGCGACGGGACGCGCAAGCTGCGGCTCACCACCAGCGACGGGCGGGCGATCGAGAGCGTGCTCATCCCCGATGGGCCCCCGCCGCAGGACGGGGGGGCCGAAGGCCCTGTAAGTGGCTATGCGAGCGCACCCGACGACGACGAGGAGGATCCGGCGGATCCGACCACCTGGCGAAGAAAAAAGCTCACCCTGTGCATCTCGTCGCAGGTGGGGTGCGCGCTTGATTGCACCTTCTGCGCGACCGCCACGCTCGGCTTCGGGCGCCAGCTCACCGCCGGAGAGATCGTCGATCAGGTCTACCGCGCGCACGCCCTGCTCGATGGGCTGGCGCCCGACGATCCGACGAAGCGCGCGGGAGCGAGCCGGATCACCAATCTGGTGTACATGGGGATGGGCGAGCCGCTGCACAACCTGAAAGAGGTGCTGCGCTCGCTAGAGATCCTGACCGACCCGCTCGGGCAAAACCTCTCGGCGCGGCGGATCACCGTCAGCACCGCGGGCCTGGTACCGGCGATCGTGAAGTTCGGCGAGGCGCCGCTGCGGGCCAACCTCGCCGTCTCGCTGAACGCCACCACCGACGCGGTGCGCGACGAGATCATGCCGATCAACCGCAAATGGAACATCGCCGCGCTGCTCGCCGCGGTGCGCGCCTTCCCGCTCCAGAAGCGACAGCGCGTCACCTTCGAGTACGTGCTGCTCGACGGAGTGAACGACTCGCTCGACGACGCGAAGCGGCTGCCCGACCTCCTGCGCGGCATCCCGGCGAAGGTCAACGTCATCCCGTGGAACCCGCACCCGCTGGCGCCCTACGGCCGGCCGAGCGCGCGCGCGGTCGAGACCTTCCAGAACGAGCTCAAGGCGCGCGGCCTGGCGGTCTACGTCCGGCGCCCGCGCGGCGACGATATCGACGCCGCTTGCGGCCAGCTCGCGGCGCGCGCCGAGCCTGCGCTGATCAAAAGCCTCAGTCCCAGGAGCCGCCCATGAAGCGCATCGAGTTCTTCTTCGATCTCTCCTCCCCCTATAGCTACCTCGCATCGACGCAGGTCGAGGCGCTCGCCGCGCGCGCGGGGGCGGAGGTCGCGTGGCGGCCGTTCGTCCTCGGCGCGGTCTTCAAGGCCACCGGCAACACCATGCCCGCCGCCGTCGCTGCCAAGGCGAAGTACATGCTCACCGACCTCGCCCGCTGGGCCGCCCACTACGGCGTGCCGTTCCGCTTCATCTCCCGCTTCCCGATGAACGCGATCAAGGCGCATCGGGTGATCCTGGCCGGGGAGCGCGCCGTCGCGGGGAAGGGCGCCGTGCTCGGCCGCGCGCTCTTCGACGCGCTGTGGGTGGATGACCTCGACGTGAGCGACGACACGGTGCTGCGCGCGCTGGTGACCGCGGCGGGGCTGGACGGCGAGGCGATCCTGCGCGCGGTCGAGGATCCCGAGGTCAAGGGCCTGCTGCGCGAGAACACCGACGACGCGATCCGCCGCGGCGCCTTCGGAGCGCCCACCCTCTGCGTCGGCGACGAGCTCTACTGCGGCAACGATCGCCTGCCGTTCGTCGAGGCCGCGCTGCGCCGCGCCTAGACCGACCTCCGCGATGGCCGACTCGAGCGATCTCGACCGCTTCAATGACTACCTCGCCCGCTTCGCGCGGCTGAGCGGGGTGGCGGTCGCACCCCTCGACGGCGAGGGCTACACCCAGGTGGTCCGCGGCTCCGCAACCATCGGGATCAACGTCCTTTTCGAGAAGGGCTTCATCCTCCTCCTCTCGCCGATGATGGCGGCGCCGGCGCGGAACCAGGCGGAGCTCTATCGCACCCTGCTCGAGCTCAACTACCTGCGCACCGAGGACGCCGCCTTCGCGATCGATCGCGAGACCGGACGGGTCTACCTGCGCGCGCTGCGCTCGCTCGATCTGCTCGACTTCGATCAGCTCTGCGAGCTGCTCGACACCGTCGCCCGCGTCGCCGACGAGTGGGACGACAAGCTGCGCTGCCAGTTCGGCGCCGCGTAGGCTTACGGTGGGCTGGCGATCGGCTATACTCAGGGGATGGGCGACGATCTCACGATCGAGATCCTCAAGCAGATCCGCGACGGCGTCACGACGATCAGCCAGCGCCTTGATCAGACCAACGAGCGCCTCGACCAGGCCAATCAGCGCCTCGACCAGGGCAACCAGCGCCTCGAGCGAGTGGAGCAGGGGCTGCTCGATCTCGGCAAGTTCATGAAGCAGATCGCGCTCGACCAGGCCGAGCACCAGCGCTTCCATCACCAGCACGTCAGGGTCCTGGAGACGGACGTCGGCGACCTCAAGGACCGCGTTCGCAAGCTCGAGGATCGCGTCAACACGTAAGCCGGGTAACCCTGGACTCCCCCGACCCGCGGTGACACACTCCCGCCGGTGCTGGAAGTAATCCCCTTCATCGATATCCCCGCACCCCGCATCCCCTTCATCGGCGTGCCGATCCACGCATTCGGGGTGCTGGTCGCCACCGGGATCCTGCTCGGGGTGCGGCAGGTGGTGAAGCGCGGACAGCAGCTGGGCTTCGACCCGCTGGCGACCTCCTCGATGACCAACTGGGGCATCCTCACCGGCTTCATCGTTTCCCACATCTTCGACGTGATCGCCTACCAGCCGGCGGCCTTCTTCGCCAACCCGCGCATCCTCTTCGACAACTTCTCGATCTCCTCGTTCGGCGGCTTCCTCGGCGCGCTCCTCGGGGTCATGGTCTGGGTGAAGCGCCACCACGCCCCGCTGCTCGCCAACCTCGACGCGGCGGCCTACGGGGGGACCACCGGGTGGTTCTTCGGGCGTCTCGGCTGCTTCTCCGCGCACGACCATCCCGGGAGCCCGACGAGCTTCTTTCTCGGGGTCGACTTCGGCCACATCCCCCCCGGCGGGATCCGCCACGACCTCGGCCTCTACGAGGCGATCTTCACCCTCGGGCTGGTGATCGCCTTCCACCTCCTGGCGCGCTCGCCGCGACCGGCCGGGGTCTACCTGATGCTGATCGCGCTGCTCTATTCGCCGGTTCGCTTCGGCCTCGACTTCCTGCGCGTCGCGGACCAGCGGTATCTCGGCATCGGTCGCTTCGAGGGCCTCACGCCCGCGCAATTCGGCACGATCGTGGTGTTCGCCGCCGGCATCGTCCTCGCCTTCCACGTCGCGCGGGCGCCATCCGAGCCCGCCCCGCCTCCCGCGGCGCCGACCGCCGCCAGCGACGGGCAGGAGCCACCCGGCGCGATCGGGCCGGCCGACTGAGCCGGGGGTGCTTAACAGCGGAGGGGGCCCCAGGGGGAACTCGTTTCTCACCGATCAGCTCAAACCTGCGGCGCTCTCCATCCCCTGGAACATCGCCGAGGGAGCGGGCCGGTTCGGAGCGCCGGATGGCGCCCGCTTCTACAGCATCGCCCGGGGCTCCGCGATGGAGTGCAAGGCGATCGTGGATGCCTTTGCGGTCCTGCAACTCGCCTTGG
>SHYY01000156.1 GCA_009692555.1 Myxococcales bacterium | reverse complement strand
TCGTCGGAGGAGCTGTCGAGCACCCTGTTCAAGCTGGGCTGGCGCTCGGCGGAGGATGTCGCGCGGGCGAAGATCGAGGAGCTGGGCGGCGTGCCGGGCGTCGGTGGCGAGGTCGGAGCGACCAAGCTGAAGGAGGCGGCGGGCAAGCAGGTCGAGATCGAGAAGGAGCGGCGGGCGGAGGCGGCGCGGGTGGCGGCGGAGACCCGGGCGGCCGAGGTGGCCGCGGCGGCGGTGGCCGCGGTAGCAGCGGCGGCTGCGGCGGCTGCGGTGGTGGCAGCGGCGGAAGCCGAGGCGGCGGCGGCGGCAACCAGCGGGGAGGCCAAGGGTTAGTGCCCGAAAGGACCTGCGTCGGATGCCGGCGCACCGAGGAGCAGGCGCGGATGGTCCGGCTGGTGGCGGACGGCGCGGGAAGGATCAGGATCGACGAACAGCGACGGCAGCCGGGACGAGGAGCGTATCTTCATGATGACCGGCGGTGCGTCGAGGACGTGGTGAAAAGAGGCGGATTGGCGCGGTCATTGAAACGGAATCTGGTGCCGATGGCGGCGGATGAACTCTGGCGGAAGGTGCACGACGCGGCCTCGCAGGGTCAGATGATCGCGATGGAAGTCACGAAGGCGGAGACGGAATGAGCATGAACAACGAGGTTGTGACGGGACAGGGTCCGGCGGCGACGCCGGCGGGCAAGGTGCGGATCTACGAGCTGGCCAAGGACCTTGGCGTCCAGCCGACGGACCTGGTGTCGCGGATCCGCTCGCTCGGGATCGAGGTGAAGAACCACATGTCCAACCTGGAAGGGGAGGATGTGGCCCGGATCAAGCGCGCGCTCGACAAGGAGCGGCAGGAGAACCTGATCGAGGAGCGCCTCACCCCCACGGTCATCCGCCGCCGCACCAAGGACGGGACCGCGGTGCGCGCCGTGGCCCCGCCGCCGGGTGTCGCCTCCCCATCTGCGCCGAAGCCGTTCACCGTCGCTGCGCAAGCGCCCCGAACGACCGCCAAGGTGGAGGACGACGCCGGCGAGCCGCACGCGCATCCCGCGCTGCGCCAGACCCATGGTGACGACGAGCCGCATCGCGAGGCCCAGACCCACGATGCTCCGGTCTCAGTGCAGCCGTCCACTCCGGAGCGCGCCCCGGCCGACGAGACGCCCCCTACCGAGCCGCCGAAGAAGCCGCTGCACCCCGCGATCGTGCGCCAGGCACCGGCCGCGCCGCGGACCGACCCGCAGCAGGCCGAGCCGTCCGTTCCCGTCGCTGCCGCGCCTCCGCCCGGACCCGCCCCGATGCCGGTGGGCCCCAAAAAGGAGGAGCCGATCAAGTACGGCCCGACCGGCCGCGTGATCGATCTCCCGAACCTGCGCCAGCCGATCATCCAGGTCACCGAGCGCCCCGCCGGTCCCGCCGGGCGCAACGTGCGCGATCTGTCGCAGAAGCGCGACATGTCGGGCCGCGATCGCTTCGGGCGCCAGCAGCACGGCAAGAAGAAGGCCCAGGCGGGCAAGAAGCAGAAGGCCACGCAGATCACCACGCCCGCAGCGCACAAGCGGGTGGTCAAGATGGACGACACGATCGCCGTCGCCGAGGCCGCCAAGCAGATGGGCCTCAAGGCGACCGACGTGCTGAAGAAGCTGTGGTCGCTCGGCATGACCGGGATCACCCTCAACTCGGCGATCGATCAGGACGCCGCGACGCTGGTGGCGCAGGAGTTCGGCTACGAGATCCAGAGCGAGGCGTTCGTCGAGGCGGACGTGTTCGAGGACGGCGACGACAACCCGGACGACCTGGTCGGGCGGGCGCCGGTGGTCACGATCATGGGCCACGTCGATCACGGCAAGACCTCGCTGCTCGACGCGATCCGCGACGCCAACGTGGCGGCGGGCGAGGCGGGCGGGATCACCCAGCACATCGGCGCCTACAAGGTCCAGACCCCGTCGGGGCAGGAGGTGGTCTTCCTCGACACGCCGGGCCACGAGGCGTTCACCGCGATGCGTGCCCGCGGCGCCCAGGCGACCGATATCGTGGTCCTGGTGGTCGCCGCCGACGACGGCGTGATGCCGCAGACGGTGGAGGCGGTGCAGCACGCCAAGGACGCCGAGGTGCCGATCGTCGTGGTGGTCAACAAGATCGACAAGGTGGGCGCGCAGCCGGATCGGATCCGGCAGCAGCTCTCCGACTACGGCCTCGTTCCCGAGGCGTGGGGCGGCGAGACCATCTACGTCGACGTGTCGGCCCGCACCCGGGTGGGCATCGATACGCTGCTGGAGATGCTGGCCCTGCAGTCGGAGGTGCTGGAGCTTCAGGCCAACCCGAACAAGCTCTCGCGGGGCGTGGTGATCGAGGCCAAGCTCGACCGCAACCGGGGGCCGGTGGCGACGGTGCTGGTGCAGGACGGAACGCTCAAGACCGGCGACACGGTGGTGGCGGGCGAGCAGATCGGCAAGGTCCGCGCGATGCTCGATGACAAGGGACGCAACGTCACCGCCGCCGTGCCGTCGACCCCGGTGGAGGTCCTCGGCCTCTCGGGGGTGCCCAACGCGGGCGAGACGTTCAACGCGGTGGCCGACGAGAAGTCGGCCAAGGAGCTGGTCGAGCATCGGCGCGATCAGCGACGGAAGAAGGAGCTGGCGGGGACCTCGAAGGTCACGCTGGAGAACATCCTCGACAAGATCCGCGCCGGGGTGGTCAAGGAGCTGAAGATCGTCCTCAAGGCCGACGTGCAGGGCTCGGCCGAGGCGATCAAGGACGCGCTCATCAAGCAGTCGAACGAGCAGGTGAAGGTGGACGTGATCTCGAGCGGCGTCGGCGGCATCACCGAGTCGGACGTCAACCTGGCCAAGGCGGGCAACGCGATCATCGTGGGCTTCCATGTCCGGCCGGCCGGGAAGGCGCAGCAGCTGGCGGAGCAGGAGTCGGTCGACATCAAGCTCTACAACATCATCTACGAGGCGCTCGACGACGTCCGGAAGGCGATGGTTGGCCTTTTGGCGCCGGTCAAGCGCGAGAAGCCGCTCGGCAAGGCGGAGGTCCGCCAGACCTTCACCATCCCGAAGCTCGGAATGATCGCCGGCTGCGGCGTCACCGAGGGGATCATCAAGCGCTCGGCGCAGCTGCGGGTGGTGCGCGACGCGGTGCAGGTGTTCATCGGCAAGGTCTCGTCGCTCAGGCGGTTCAAGGACGACGTGAAAGAGGTCGCCCAGGGTTACGAGTGCGGCATCGGGATCGATGGCTACAACGACCTCAAGGAAGGCGACATCATCGAGGCGTACGAGATCGAGGAGATCGCCGCCACGCTGCTCTAGTCCCCTTCCACCAGGTTCCTCCAATCCATGATCGTAGGTGTCTGCCGCGTGACCGTGATGGTCGGCGAGTCCCATTCGCTGAAGGAGAAGCGGATGGTGCTGCGCCGCATCAAGGACCGCGTGCGCAACAAGTTCAACGTGGCGATCGCCGAGGTGGGCGATCAGGACATGTGGCAATCGGCGCAGCTTGGCTTCGCGGTGGTGTCGAACGAGCGCGGCTTCACGCAGGCGATGGTGCAGAAGGTGCTCGGATTCATCGAGGGATTGGCGGTCGCGAAGATCACCGAGGACGAGCAGGATTACGTGGTGTACGGCGAGGAGCTCTCGTCGTCGGGGGATTACGCGCACTGGGAGCCGGACGCAGGCGGCGAAAAGGACGGCGACCATGAGTAGGGCGGTGCGGATTGCGGGGGAGATCCAGCGCGAGCTGTCGGACCTGATTCGCGCGGTGCGCGATCCCAGGGTGCAGGCTGCGACGCTGGTCACGATCGCGCACGTCGGTGTGTCGGACGACCTCGGCGTGGCGCGGGTGCACGTCTCGGTGATCGGGGAGGATCCCGAGGGCGTGCTGAAGGGGCTGGAGCGGGCCAAGGGATTCCTGCAGAACGGAATCGGGCGGGCGCTTCACTCGAAGCGGATTCCCGAATTGCGCTTCGTGCTCGACGGGACGGAGGCGAAGGTGGATCGGATCGACGAGATCCTGAGGGAGATTCACGCGGACTCCGTCTCCCACTCCCCCGGGCGAGACCCCGAGTCCGTCTCCCTCTCCCCCGGGGAGAGGGTAGGGGTGAGGGTCCCGCCGGAAAATGGCGACCTTCCCGATGGCGCTGCCGGAAGCGATCTTGCGAACCACCCTCCCCCCGACCCTCTCCCGCAAGCGGGAGAGCGAGACCTGCGTCGCGACGAGGACGAGGACGAGGACGAGGACGAGGATTGATGGACGGGCTCCTGCTCGTCGACAAGCCGGTCGGGCCGACCTCGTTCGATGTGGTGGCAGAGGTGCGGCGGCGGCTCGGGGTCAGGCGCGTGGGGCATGGCGGGACGCTGGACCCGCTGGCGACCGGGCTGCTCCCGATTCTCGTCGGTGAGGCGACCAAGCTGGTGCCGTACCTGATCGGCCTGGAGAAGGTCTATGAGGCGACCGTGCGGCTCGGCGTGGCGACCGATACCTACGACGCCGAGGGGAGGGTCACCGCGGAGGCCGCGCCGTCGCTGGTGGAGGCGATCTCCGAGGATGCGGTGCGCGCCGCGCTGGCGACCTTCGTGGGCGTCATCCGGCAGCGCCCGCCGGCCTACTCGGCGATCAAGCGCGATGGCCGCCGTCTCTACGAGCTGGCGCGGAGCGCCAAGGAGGGGGAGGAGGTGGTGGCCGACGAGCGCGAGGTGGTGGTGTACTCCGTCACCTTCGGTCGCTTCGCGCCGCCGGAGGTCGACTTCGAGGTGCGTTGCGGGAAGGGCACCTACATCCGTTCGATCGCGCACGATCTCGGGGCGCTCCTCGGTGTGGGAGGCCATCTCACGCGCCTGCGGAGGACCCGGATCGGCGGCTTCGACGTGGCGCAGGCGGTCGATGTGTTCGCCGCGGCCGCGATCCTCCTCCAGCCCCTGGGTGCGGCGGTCGATCACCTCCCGGGCGTGGCGATCGACGCGGCCGTCGAGGCGCGGATCCGCAAGGGCCAGCAGGAGGTGCTCCAGACCCTGGCCTTGCCCGGTCTGTGCCACGCGGTGCGGCTGCTCGGCGAGAGCGGGCGCCTGATCGCGATCGTCGAGGCCGAGGGCGGGCGCTTTGTGATCGGCCGCGTGTTCGCAGCCGGCTGAATCGGTGGGGGCAGGGGCGGGGCAAGATCCATGAACGATCGCACATGGGCCGGTACCTGAAGTGCGGAGGATCCGGATGTGACAGGTGCTGTTGGTGGCGCTGGTGTGCTGTGGCTGCGGCCAGGCCACATGCGACGACTGGGTCCAGAACGGCGACGAGTCGGACTCCGACTGCGGAGGCTCGTGCGCGCCTTGCCGCTCTCCGCGCGCCTGTTTCCACGATGGCGACTGCGCCAGCGGCAGGTGCCTCCCCACGTCGCACTGCGCGTCCGAGTCCACCTGTGGCGATGGAATCATCAACGGTCGCGAGAGCGATGTCGACTGCGGCGGGTACTGTCCGGGATGCAGCAAGGGGAAGCGGTGCAGGACGGATGGAGACTGCGAGTCCCGCTCCGACAGATGTGTGGACGGCATCTGCCGGGATGATCCCTGTACGGACCGGATCAAGAATCACGGAGAGACCGACATCGACTGGGGCGGGACCTGCAGGGACTGCGCGACGGGGAGCTCTTGTGCGGACGACAACGACTGCATCTCGAAATCATGCAGTGGCGGGCGGTGCGAGAGCGAGAAGGGCGTCCTGCCCACCTTCGGCCCGACGGTGACCCGGTCGCCGGTACCGCCCCCGCTGAGCGGCGGTACCCTGATCGTGCTCCATGACGGGCACACCGCGGTGGCCTCGGATCCGGACCGCGATCGGGTATTCGTCGCGGACCTCGCGCAGGGGACGCTGCTGGCCGCCGTGAAGCTCGAAGGCGGCGACGAGCCCGGGCGGCTGGTCGAGGACGCGGCCGGGCGCGTTCACGTCGTGCTGCGCGGCGGCCACGCGATCGTCGATCTCGACCCGAAGGGCTGGACACTCGCCGCGCGCAGACCGGTCTGCGTTGCGCCCCGCGGGATCGCCTTCGATCCGGCGCAGGATCGCCTCCACGTCGCGTGCGCGGGGGGCGAGTTGGTATCGTTGCCGGCGCCGGGCGGCAAGCTCGTGCGCGTGGTGCACCTCGGCCGCGATCTTCGGGACGTGATCGTCCAGGGCGCCCTGCTCCACGTCAGCCGCCTCCGCACCGGCGGGCTGCTGACGCTCGATGGGAACGGCGCGATCACCGGCGAGCGCGCTCCCTCCCCGTTCAGCGATCCGTCGATCCGGAAGGGCGCGACGTTCGTGGCGGCCAGCGCCTGGCGCGCCGTCGCTACCTCGGACGGCGTGGCGATGGTGCACCAACGCGGCCTCGCCTCCGCCGTGACGCCGGGCAACCACGGATACGGCGGCGTCGAAGAAAGCCAGAACTGCGACGGCAGCATCGTCCACTCGGCCGTGACGGTCTTCTGGCCGGACCGGGAGCCGGTTGGCGCAGCGACTCTGCCGCGGGCGGTGCTGCCGATCGACATCGCCGTCGCTCCCTCCGGAAAGGGCTATGTCGTCGTGGCGGCCGGCAATGCCCACAACGACGCCCTCCCGAAGCTGTTCGCCGGCAGCTTCGCCTCCCAGGGCGCCTGTGAGAAGGAGTCGAGCCAGGTCGATGGACGTCCCTTCGCGCAGCCGACCGGACAGCCGATCGCGGTGGCCTTCGACGGCGTGGGCCGCGTGGTGGTGCAGAGCCGGGAGCCGGCGACCCTCCAGGTGCTCACCGGCTCATCCATCACCGTGGCACTGTCCGATGATGCCCGGGAGGACACCGGCCACGCGATCTTCCATGCGAACTCGGGCTCGAACCTCGCGTGCGCCTCCTGCCATCCCGAGGGAGGCGACGATGGGCGCACCTGGATCCTCGCCGGCGTCGGCCAGCGCCGCACTCCTGCACTGCGGGACGGCGTGCTCGCGCGTGCGCCGCTCCACTGGGCCGGCGATCAGAAGGACCTGCCCGCCCTCCTCGACGACGTCTACGTGAGCCGCATGGGCGGGCCGATCCTCGCGGCCGATCGGACCCCGGCGATCGCCTCGTGGCTCGATCGCATCCCGCCGCTCCCGCAGTCGCCCCCGACCGATCCCGCGGCCGTCGCGCGCGGCGCCACGCTGTTCCGCGACGCGCAGGGCCCGGCCTGCGCCGTCTGCCACCAGGGCGCCATCCTCACCAGCAACGCGATCGTCGACGTGGGCACGGGCGGGCCCTTCAAGGTTCCGTCGCTGCTCGGCGTCGCGTGGCGCGCGCCCTTCCTTCACGACGGCAGGGCAAAGACCCTGCGCGACCGCTTCGGGCTCGACGGCGGCGCCGATCGTCACGGCCACACCGCGAACCTCGGCGACGGCCAGATCAGCGATCTCATCGCCTACTTGCAGACGCTCTGACCGTCGCCCACGGCGAGCCGTCCCTCCGCTCGATCGAAACGCTCCTGGAAGAAGCGCGGGCGCGGGCCACCCTGCGACAGGCCGCCGAGGAGTCTCCGTTTTCATTTGACACTCCGAGGGCATCGGCTACTGTTCGCCCCCTAAAAGCCCAACGAAAAAAAAAGAGCACCAAAGAGAAAGAAGGACGTTCCATGAGCCTCGCAACAGCGCGCAAGAAAGAGACGATCGGCAAGTTCAGCACCCACGAGGGCGACACCGGCTCGCCGGAGGTGCAGATCGCCCTGATGTCCGAGCGCATCACCTACCTCACCGAGCACTTCAAGACCCACTCGAAGGACCACCACTCCCGTCGCGGGCTGCTCAAGCTGGTCGGCAAGCGGCGCCGGCTGCTCGACTACCTCAAGCGCGAGGGGATCGACCGCTACCGCAAGCTGATCGTCACCCTCGGGATCCGCAAGTAGCAGCACCCTGGGGGCGCGCCGTCTGTTGTAGTCGGCCGCCCCATCGTCAACTGCCGGCGGACTCGCTTCTTCCTCCACCTCCGCCCCCGTCGCCCGCGCCTCTTCCTCGGAAGTCCACCGAGGTCGACGGGGATGGTGGTGAAGGGTGAATCAAGCCGCCGGCTCGCGCGCGCCCCCTCGTGAAACCAGCGGGGCGAGAAGGAGCCTTCCATGCACATCCGTGAAAGCATCGACTTCGGCGGCAAGGAGCTGTCGATCGAGACCGGCAAGATGGCCAAGCAGGCCGACGGGTCGGTGGTCGTGCGCTACGGCGACACGATGGTCCTCGTCACCGCGGTCTCGAACAAGAGCGCCCGCGACATCGACTTCCTCCCGCTCACCGTCGAGTACGTCGAGAAGACCGCCGCCGCCGGCAAGATCCCGGGCGGCTACTTCAAGCGCGAGGGGCGCCCCACCGAGCAGGAGATCCTCACCTGCCGCCTGATCGACCGCCCGTCGCGCCCGCTGTTCCCGAAGGGGTGGCGCTTCGAGAGCCAGGTGATCGCCACGGTGCTCTCCTACGACAAGGAGAACCCGTCGGACGTGCTGGCGATGACCGGCGCGTCGGCGGCGCTGCACATCTCGAACATCCCGTGGGCGGGGCCCTACGCCGCCATCCGCGTCGGCCGCGATGCCGAGAAGAAGTTCATCATCAACCCGACCTTCGCGCAGCGCGAGACGTCGGATCTCGATCTCGTGGTGTGCGCCTCGCGCGAGGCGATCGTGATGGTCGAGGGCGGCGCGGCGCAGCTCTCCGAGGAGGTGATGATCGACGCCCTCCTGTTCGCCCACCAGTCGGTGCAGCCGCTGCTCGATCTGATCGAGAAGATCCGCGGCGCGGTGGGCAAGGTGAAGCGCGAGTTCACGCCGCCGAAGAAGGACGAGGCGATCGCGGCGCGCGCCAAGAGCTACGGTCCGGCTCTGAAAGAGGCGATGGACACGCGCGAGAAGCACGCCCGCTACGCCGCGATCCACGCCGTCGAGGAGCGCGCGGTGGCCGAGATGGCGGCCGAGTTCCCGGGCAAGGACAAGGAGAAGGAGATCACCGGCGCCGTCGGTGACGTCTACAAGAAGATGGTCCGCAACATGGTGGTCGAAGAGCGCGTGCGCATCGACGGGCGCCAGCTCGCCGACATCCGCGCGATCTCCTCGGAGGTCGGGCTGCTCCCGCGCACCCACGGCTCGGGGCTGTTCACGCGCGGCGAGACCCAGGCGCTGGTCACCACGACACTTGGCACCGCGTCGGACGTGCAGCGGATCGACTCGCTGCTCGGCGACGTGACCAAGCGCTTCATGCTGCACTACAACTTCCCGCCCTTCTCGACCGGCGAGGCGAAGATGATGCGCTCGGCGTCGCGGCGCGAGATCGGCCACGGCAACCTCGCGGAGCGCTCGGTGGCGCGCATCCTGCCGGCGTTCGAGGACTTCCCCTACACCATCCGGATCGTCTCCGAGGTGCTCGAGTCGAATGGCTCGTCGTCGATGGCGACGGTGTGCGGCGCGACGCTCTCCCTGATGGACGCGGGCGTGCCGATCCACGCGCCGGTCGCGGGCATCGCGATGGGCCTGATCAAGGAGGGCGACAAGTTCGCGGTGCTCTCGGACATCCTGGGCGACGAGGATCACCTCGGCGACATGGACTTCAAGGTGACCGGGACGTCGAAGGGCGTGACGGCGATCCAGATGGACATCAAGGTCCTCGGCCTCACCCGCGAGGTGCTCCAGACCGCGCTCCACCAGGCGCGCGAAGGGCGGCTGCACATCCTGGCGAAGATGAACGAGGCGCTCGCCGCGCCGCGCGAGGAGCTGTCGAAGTGGGCGCCGCGGATCGTGACGCTGCAGGTGAAGCCCGACCGGATCCGCGACATCATCGGCCCCGGCGGCAAGCAGATCCGGGCGATCATCGATCAGACCGGCGTGGCGATCGACGTCGAGGACGACGGCACCGTGTCGATCGCATCGTCCGACGACGCGTCGCTGCAGAAGGCGCTGGCGATCATCAAGGGCCTGACCACCGAGCCCGAGGTGGGCGAGTTCTACATGGGGATGGTGCGGCGGATCGTCGACTTCGGGGCGTTCGTGGAGATCCTCCCCGGCACCGACGGCCTGATCCACGTCAGCGAGCTCGACGACAAGCGCGTCAACAAGGTCACCGACATCCTGAAGGAGGGCGAGGAGGTGCTGGTGAAGGTCATCAGCGTCGACCGCCAGGGCAAGATCCGCCTCTCGCGCAAAGAGGCCCTCGGCCAGAAGCCGGACAAGATCCACAACCTCCGGTAGCCGCCTCCGCCCCCTCTCCCGCTTGCGCTCGCCAGCCGGAGAGGGAGACGAGCGCTGAGGCCGTTTCCGCGCCCCACCCTCGGTGATATAGACTCGCCGCGTGGCCCCCTCGCGGATCCAGATCCTTCCCACCCAGATCGCCAATCAGATCGCCGCCGGCGAGGTCGTCGAGCGCCCGGCGTCGGTGGTGAAGGAGCTGGCCGAGAACTCGCTCGACGCGGGGGCGCGGCGGATCGAGATCGAGATCGCGGCAGGCGGGCGCTCGTTGATCCGGGTGGTCGACGACGGCGATGGCATGACGCCCGAGGAGGCGCGCCTCTCCCTCCAGCGCCACGCGACCTCGAAGCTGCAGTCGGTGGAGCAGCTCTTTGCCTTGGTAACGATGGGGTTTCGCGGTGAGGCGCTGCCCTCGATCGCGGCGGTGGCGCGGCTGCTGCTGGTCACCCGCGGGCCCGACACGGACGAGGGGTTCCAGCTTGCTGTCGACGGGGGAGTCGAGAGCGCCGCGGGGCCGATCGGGGCGCCGCGCGGGACGCGGATCGAGGTGCGCGACCTCCTGCACAATGTCCCCGCACGGCTCAAGTTCCTGAAGGCCGAGGCGACCGAGAGCGCGCACGTGGTCGACGCGGTGGTCCGGCTCGCGCTGGCCCATCCCGCGGTCCACTTCAAGCTGCGCTCCGAGGGGCGGACCCTGATCGATCTGCCGCCGAGCCCGTCGCTGATCGAGCGGGCGCGGGCGGCGCTCGGTCGGCGCGGGGCAGGCGGAGGGGCGGCGCGGCTGCACCTCGAGGTCGGCTCGGAGGGAGCGGTGGCGGTGGAGGCGTGCCTCGGCGCACCGTCGGAGAGCGGGACCACCAGCCGCAACACGGTGCTGCTGGTGAACCGCCGTTTCGTGAGAGATCGCGGGCTCTTGCAGGCGATCGCGCTGGGCTACGGCACGATCCTCGAGCGCGGGCGCTACCCGCTGGCGGTGGTGCACGTGGCCCTGCCGCCGGCCGACGTCGACGTCAATGTCCACCCGCAGAAGAGCGAGGTCCGCTTCGCGCGGCCGCAGGAGGTGGCGGCGGCGGTGCGACACGTGATCGCCCATGCCTGCGCGCGGGCGCCGTGGCTGCTGGAGCCCGCGGGGCCGCAGGGCGGCCTGGGGGCGGCGGCGGTGCGGGTCTATTCGTTGCCGCCGGAGACGGTGCCGCGGGCGGAGGAGCGGGACGCCGGGTTCGAGGAGCAGCGGCAGCGGCTCCGGCAGGCGCTCGGGCTCTTCGGGCCGCGGGACGACCGCAAAGCAGGCCGGGAAACGGGAACGGCCGCTTCGGATCGTCTCCCCCTCCCGCTTGCGGGAGAGGGTCGGGGTGAGGGTCCTGCCGAAATCGTTTCGCGCACCGGCTTCTTCTCGTCGCTGCGCTACCTCGGACAGCTCCACGGGACCTACCTCGTCTGCCAGGCCGAGGGCGAACTGGTCCTGATCGATCAGCACGCCGCGCACGAGCGGGTGGCCTTCGAGCGCCTGCGCACCGCGCATCGCGCGCGCAGCATCCGCACCCAGCGGCTGCTCTTCCCCCACACCCTCGACCTCGACGAGGCGCAGAGCGCGGCGGCGTCGGAGCACGGCGCGGTGCTGGCGGCGCTCGGGTTCGATATCGAGCCCTTCGGCGGTCAGAGCTTCGCGGTGAAGGCGGTGCCGGCTGCCTTCTTTGCGCGCGCAGCGCGAGGCGTCCCGGCGATCGCCGGGGACGCGCTGTCGGAGGCGCCGCTCGGCGAGGTGCTGGCGGAGATCCTCGACCAGCTCAGCGCGCGCGGCGGCACCGAGGTGGTCGCCGATCGCCTCGACAACGTCTTCGCCACCATGGCCTGCCACTCGGTGGTCCGCGCCGGCGATGTCCTCGACGACGCCCGGGCGCGCGCGCTCCTCGACTCGATGGACGGCGTGGACTTCCGCGCCCACTGCCCGCACGGGCGCCCCGCGCTCCTGCGCATGTCGCTCGGCGAGATCGAGCGGCGCTTCGGCCGCACCTGATCGGATGGCGCGGCTGTGCGCGATTGCCGGGCCAACCGCCTCGGGGAAGAGCGCCCTGGCCCTGGCGCTCGCCGAGATGCTGCATTGCGAGATCGTCTCGTGCGACTCGCTGGCGGTCTATCGCAGCCTCGATATCGGCACCGCCAAGCCGACCGCCGCGGAGCGCGCGCGCGTTCCCCATCACCTGCTCGACGTCGTCTCTCCCGATGAGGAGTTCACCGCCGCGCGCTACGTCGAGCTGGCCGATCGCGCGCTGGAGGACCTGGCGTCGCGCGGCGTTCCGGCCCTGGTGGTCGGCGGCAGCGGACTCTATCTCCGCGCGCTGCTCGAAGGGCTGTTCCCGTCGCCGCTTCCCGATCCGGCGATCCGCGCCGAGCTGAAGGAGGAGGCCGCGCGTCTCGGCTGGCCCGCCCTCCACGCCCGTCTGGCGGTGATCGATCCCGCGGCGGCGGCGCGCATCGACCCGCGCGATCCGATCCGGATCGAGCGCGCCCTCGAGGTCCACCGCCAGACCGGCGAGCCCCTCTCGGTCCTGCAGGCGCGCCACCGCGCCGCATCGCCGCGCCACGATGCGCTGGTGTTTGTGATCGATCCGCCGGGCGAGATCCTGGAATCAAGGATCGCCGCGCGCGTCGAGGCGATGCTTCGAGGCGGCCCGGACACCGGATCGGATGCCGGGCTGATCGGCGAGACCCGCGCCGCCCTGGCCCGCTTCGGGCCCGCCATCAAACCCCTCGGCGCGGTTGGCTATCGCGAGACGGTGGCCTTCCTCGACGGGCGCCTCGCCCGCGCCGACCTCCCCGAGGCGATTCGCATCGCCACGCGCCGCTTCGCGAAGCGCCAGCGCACCTGGTTCCGCAAGCAGCCAGGCACCCGCGTCGCCGACCCCGCCGAGCTGCTGTCACCGACTACGCGGGGAGTGATCGAGCGGTTCCTCGCTCGCACCCCGTTCTCCCCCTGACCCTTGAAGCGGCCTCCGTCCCGCGCTACAAGCAGCCCGATGGATACGCGCCAGGCGCTCGAGTTCGAGCGGCCGATCATCGAGCTGGAGAACAAGATCGCCGAGCTGAAGAAGCTGGGCGGCGGGTCGCTGCAGTCGGAGATCCGGCAGCTCGAGAAGAAGGCGACGCGGCTCCAGGAGGAGGTGTTCGCCGAGCTCACGCCGTGGCAGAAAGTGCAGCTCTCGCGGCACCCGAAGCGCCCCTTCACCCTCGACTACATCGGTCGCCTGCTGCCCGAGTTCATCGAGCTGCACGGCGACCGCGCGTTCGGGGACGACGGCGCGATCATCGGCGGCGTGGCCACCTTCTGTGGCATCCCGGTGGTCGTCATCGGTCACCAGAAGGGCCGTGGCACCAAGGAGAACATGAAGCGCAACTTCGGGATGCCGCGCCCCGAGGGGTACCGCAAGGCGCGCCGCCTGATGGAGCTGGCCGAGCGCTTCCACCGTCCCGTGCTGACCTTCATCGACACGCCCGGCGCCTACCCCGGGATCGATGCCGAGGAGCGCGGGCAGTGCGAGGCGATCGCCAAGAACCTCGAGGTGATGGCCGGACTGCGCGTGCCGATCATCGCGACGGTGATCGGCGAGGGCGGCTCGGGCGGGGCGCTGGCGCTTGGTGTGGCGGATCGGATCCTGATGCTCGAGTACGCGATCTACTCGGTGATCTCGCCGGAGGGGTGCGCGTCGATCTTGTGGAAGGATCAGAAGAGGGTCGAGACGGCGGCGCAGGAGCTGCGGCTCACCGCGCCGGATCTGAAGGGGCTCGGGATCGCCGATGAGGTGATCCGCGAGCCCCCGGGAGGCGCGCACCGCGATCCCGATGGGGCCGCCCGCCACGTCGGTGAGACGCTGCAACGGCACCTCGCCGAGCTGATCAACGTCCCGCCGGAGGCGCTGCTCGCCAGGCGCTACGAGAAGTACCGGCGGATCGGGACGTTCCGCGAAGGGTAGGGCGCTCGCGAGGCACTGCTCCGGGGGGTGCTTAACGGAGAAGGGGGTCCCTCCGCTCACGTAGTCGTAGTCGTAGTCGTAGTCGTAGTCGTAGTCGATTCAGGGGCACTCTCGCGCGGGGGATCACCTCTCCGGCACATGGGCGTGAGCATCTTCACGATGCGGGTCAGCAACTCCATGGCCTGTCGCCGAGTGTCTTCCAAGGCGAGTTGCAGGACCGCAAAGGCATCCACGATCGCCTTGCACTCCATCGCGGAGCCGCGGGCGATGCTGTAGAAGC
>SHYY01000155.1 GCA_009692555.1 Myxococcales bacterium | reverse complement strand
TTGGCAGGAGGAATTTGTTGCGGGAGGAAGCTCGATTGCCGTCGCTGCGGACGGGACGACTACGACTACGACTACGACTACGTGACGAGCAGAGCCAGCAAGAGGGCCCCCTCCGCTGTTAAGCACCCTGCGGACTGCTGCGGCTCCGCCCATGCGGCTTCTTCGACGCGGGCAGAACGGGGTGTATGATGCGCTCCCAAGGGAAATGGAGGCTTCAATGAAGCGTCAAGGAACCGGGGTTATCGTCGCTGCGGTGGTCTTGGGGCTGGCCTCGCCGGGCTTCGCCAAGTCGCCCCCCGTGAAGCCCGCTGCGGCCGGGCCGGCGGCTCCGGCGCCCGAGATCAGGAAGACCGTCGAGGCGTTCGTCGGTGACTGGATCTCGAAAACGACCACGACGATGCCGGGCGCGGCGCCGGTGAAGGCGAAGATTCCGAACAAGTGTCGCTCGGTCGCCGCCGACAGCGCGGTGGTGTGCGAGAGCCAGGCGACGGTGCCCGGAGTGGGCGAGCTCGGGATGGCCAGCCTGGTGTCGTACGATCGTGAGAGCAAGGAGGTCTACTTCATGGCCGTCAGCTCGATGGGCATCGTGCAGCAACACAAGTGCACGTGGAAGGACGACAAGCACCTCGATTGCCGGCCGCTCGCGGCGACGATGATGGGTCAGCCGGTCACCAAGGTCCTCTCGATGGACTGGCCCGACGCCAGGACCTCGCACTTCAAGTCGGCGACGACGATGAAGGACGGCAAGACGGTGACCTTCGAAGGGACCGGGACCCGCAAGTAGCTCGCCCGCCGGCTCGTGGATCGCCTGAAGCGCCTCGCGCCACCGACGGTGATGCTGCTGGTGGTGCTGGCGCAGTTCGCGCCGGTGCTGGTCGGGCGCGTCTACCGCTTCGAGGACATCGCCGGCTACTTCGAGCCGCTGTGGACCGCCGCCGCGCGGGCGATGGCGGCGGGCCACTGGCCGCTCTGGGATCGCGGGGCGTGGGGCGGGCAGCCGATCGCCGCCGACCCGCAGGCAGGGATCTTCTATCCGCCAAACTGGCTGTGGCTGGTGTTGCCGGTGCTGCGCGCCTACGCGGTGCTGATCGTCGCTCACGCGGCCTTTGGAGCGCTCGGGATGTACGCGCTGGTGCGCTGGCGCGGGGGCTCGCAGGCGGCGGCGACTCTGGCGGGGATCGCCCTCGGCGCGGGCGCCTACGTGGTCCTGCAGACGCGCCACATCATGTTCGTCGAGGCCACCGCGTGGATCCCGTGGGTGGCCGCGTTCGGGTGGCGCTTCCTCGACGGGGGCGGGCGGCGCTGGCTGGCGGCGCTGGCGGCGGCGATCGGGATGACGCTGCTCACCGGCGGGGTGTCGATGATCTACTACGGCGCGTGGTTTGTCGCCGCGGTGCTGCTGGCGCGCGTCGCGGCGCTGTCTCCGGAAAAGCGGCTGCGCGCCGTCTTTGGGCTGGCGCTGGCGGGCGCGCTCGGGGTGGCGCTGGCAGGCCCGATGCTGTGGCCGATGCTGGCCCATGCGCCTCTCTCGCCGCGCGCGCTCGGGGTCGACAACCACTTCGCGTCGCAGTTCGCCTGGCCGAGCTACGGCTTCGCGGTGACGCTGTTTCTGCCCAATGCCTTCGGCGATCAATCGATCGGGACCTGGCGCGGCGGGTTCGTGCAGTGGGAGCTGGCGAGCTACTACGCCGGGATGATCCCGTTCGCCCTCGCGGGGTACTGGCTCGTGCGTGGCGAGCGGGTGCGGCGCGGCGAGCGGATCGCCCTCGGTGCGCTGGCGCTGCTCGCGATCGGCCTGGCGCGCGAGCACTCGATCGTCCACCGCGCCGCCTACCACCTGCTTCCGCTGATCTCCTCGATGCGCTGCCCGGCGCGCGCTCTCTATGTGTTCACCTTCATCGTCCCGCTGCTCGGCGCGGATGGCTTCGATCGGCTCTCTCTGCGCCTCTCGCCGTCGTGGCGGCGGGTGTGGCCTTGGATCGGCGTGGCGCTGCTGTCGATCGATCTCCTGGTCGCGCATCGGCACTGGAATCCGTCGCTGACGCTCGCCGAGGCAGAAGCGGCGGGGCGCCCGGAGGCGGTGGATTTTCTCGCGCGCCACCCGGGCGATCGTTTCGTGAACGACGTTCACCTGGATCACGCGCTGCACGGCGGCGGCCTGCTGTGGGGCCTCGACGGCGCCTCGGGGTACAGCTCGCTGCCGATCTGGCGCTACCTGCATTACCTGTGGATCGCCAATCACGGGGCGGTCTACCCGCACCCGAAGGTGCACGACGATCTCTCGGCGCAGGGGCTGTGGCGCCTCTCGTCGCCGCTGGTGGACGCGCTGGCGGTGCGCTTTGTCATCACGAGCAAGCCGCCGGACGGGCCGGGCTTCGTCAAGCGGTTCGCGGGCGAGGACGGGGTCGACGTGTGGGAGAACGAGGAGGCGCTGCCGAGGGCGTACGTGGTCCATCAGGCACGGGTGGTCGACGGAGCGGCGGCGGCGGCGCGGGCGATCGCGGAGGCTCGGTTTGATCCGCGTGGGGAGGTGATTATCGAGGAGGAGCCGTCGGTGGCGCCGGACGGAAACGGAAACGCTGACTTCCTTTACCGCGTCAGCGGAGTTGTCTCGGCGGGAGCCGAGGGAAACGGAAACGGAAACGTGGGGCCGGTGGTGTGGACCGGACCGGCAGCGCTCGAGGTGGAGGCGCGGCTGGCGCGGCCGGGGATCCTGGTGCTCGCCGAGCCGGCCTACCCGGGCTGGAGCGCCACCGTTGACGGGGCGCCGGCGAAGATCCTCGTCGCGAACTACGCGCTTTGCGGCGTGGCGCTGACCGCCGGGACCCACCGCGTGGCGATGGTGCTGTCGTCGCGGCCGGTCGATCGCGGGCTCTTCGTGGGCGTTGCGGCGCTCGCGCTGATCCTCGCGCTCGGGTTCCCTCGCCGTCGCTGAGTATTTCGCCGATCATCCCACCGTTGGCGCGTCCTCGAACCAGTGCGCGGCGATCCACGCCAGCATCTTCTTCGTGCGGCCCCGGTTGACGTCGTCGTCGACGGTGGGCGAGTCGAGCTTTGGGGCCAGGCAGCGGTCCACCGTCGGGTCCTTTTCCATCCCTGCGCGCATGAAGATCATCCGGAACATCGAGCGCGCAAGGTGGATCCGCGGCTTGAAGCGGTGGTAGCGCTCCTCGCGGAGGAGGCGGGTGCACTGACGGTTCACCTCCTCGTTCATGCCGTGGAGCAGCATGTTGAGGAAGAAGGTCGGGCGCTGGAGCAGGTCGAACCAGCCCCACGCCTGCTGGCCGATGCCCTTCCACTTCAGCTTGAGGCGCACCTCGGCGCGGTACGCCGGATCGGTCCAGTAGCGATCGCGGTCGACGTCCTTGCGGAAGGTCAGGATGCGGGTGTCGCTGTCCTGCACCAGCAGCAGCACCAGCGTCGCCCACAGCCCGCCCTTGCGCTCCAGGTTGGCCTCCTCGGCCGACTGCGCGACCCCGAGCGAAAGCAGCGTCA
Source organism: Myxococcales bacterium (assembly GCA_009692555.1). GTDB lineage: Bacteria > Myxococcota_A > Polyangia > Palsa-1104 > SHYY01 > SHYY01. The sequence continues at coordinate 11,015 of SHYY01000155.1, read as the reverse complement.
CCTGCTCCAGCGGGTTGCGATCGCTCTGCCACGGAACGAGGTGGCGCAGCGCCATCGAGAGCGCGCTCATCGCCGGGTTGTTGGCGGCGAACACGCCGTCGAGGTAGCCGCGATCGTTCTGCCCGCCGAAGATCGGCAGGAGCAGCGGCAGCGCGCTCGAGCTCATCGCCACGTCGACCAGGGTCAGCGCGAGGTCGCGCGCACGATCCTCGTCGCTGCCGAAGTTGCGATAGATGCGCGGCGACCACTCGGCGGTGTCGTAGCTGACAATGGTCACCTTGCGGGTCAGATCGCCGAGGGTGTTCGTTCCGAAGGCCTCCCGGAGCAGGCGCTCCAGCTCGCTGCCCTGATCGATCGGCGTCTTCCCGCGGAAAAACTCGCGCATGTTCCACATGTCGGCCCCCGCGCCCATCCACGACACCTGCCACCCGCGCTTCAGGACCGCGCCCGGGAGCCGCAGGGCCGCTTTCAGCCGCGCGACCGGCGTGGACTCGTCAGCGACGGTGGCCATGCTCTGCACCGCGCCGCCGAGCCAGCCGATCGCCGGCGAGACCCGCTGCAGGTCGCGGCACAGCGCCTTGCTGTAGGCGTCGGAGAAGGTGATGCTGCGCGCGATGATCGTCGGCGCATCCACCTGATCGCCGGCCTGGGTGAGCAGGAGCGCGAGGTAGAGCGACATGATCGCCCCGTCGGAGGTGCCGGCGAGCAGGCCGACCCGGGCCAGGAACCCGGGGTGGCGGAGCTCGATCTGCTGGATCATCCGGATCTGCACCAGCGGCCCGGGGCCACCGTCGAAGGCGAGGATGTTGAGCACCGCTACCTGGTGGCGAGGAGGCGCGAAAAGCGCGCCTCGGAGGGGGTGAAGTCGAGCTTCGCGTAGCCGAGCTGCTGCGCGACCTCGTCGGGCTGGAGGCGGTTTCCGTCGGAGAAGAGCTTGCGGAAGAGCTCGCCCGAGGCCTTGCTGGTCAGCCACTCGGGACCGATCTTCGTCCGCACGCCCTCGTGGATCAGGTTGGCGAGGCCGAAGGCGCGGGTGTAATCGGCGGCGTAGAAGAAGTCGTCCACGTCGGTGCGGTAGCGCAGCGCATCCTCGTCGCTGAGCGCGAAGCCGTAGGCGCGCCCGAAGAGGTCCTTGTAGAGCCCCTGGAGGTCGGCAGTCTGGCCCGGATAGACGCCCTTCCAGATCGCCGGGTCGCCGCCGTGGAGGGCCGCCTCGTAGATCAGCTTGGCCGAGCCGTAGCGACGGAGGAAGTAGATCTCCTCGAACACCCGGAGGCGCACCACCTCGAGGATCTCGCCGTCGCTCATTGTCGGGAAGGCGGTCTTGTGATCCCCGTTCCACCGGATCACGAAGGCCCGGTAGCGACGCAGCCACGCCGGGTCGTCCCACACGTGGCCAAAGGTCTCGGCGAACGACTCGGTGATCGCGTAGGGCCCGAGCTGCTGGAACTCCCACACCTTGGAGGTGGTGTTGGCGTAGTGCAGCGCGTGGCCGCCCTCGTGGAAGAAGGTCACGAAGTCGTCGATTCCGCCGGTGGGCTTGACGGTGATCCGGATGTCGCCGGGGACGCGGATCGAATAGCAGGCGGCGCGCGGCTCCTTCTGCGGGTGGAGGGCGTCGTCGATCTTCACCTCGCCGCCGGCGGCGGTCCTGAGGTCCATCCCGATCCCGTCGAGGAAGTGGCGGAACGAGGGGATCATCAGCTCCTTCGGAAAGAACTTCTGGAAGCGCGGCGCCTTGCGGAGGCGCCCGATATCGGAGCGGTGGAGGTCCTTCGGCAGGAGGCCGAGCTCCTTCTTCGCCACCTCGGCGAGCAGCTCCGCGTAGAGCGCGTCGGTGGCCTTGCGGAAGCGCTCGCCCTCGACGGTGAGCGGCCGGAGATCGACGATCCGGAACTCCTCGGCCAGCGCGACGTACGACGGATACCCGAGCTCGCGCGCCAGCCGCTGCGCCTCCTTCTCCTTGCGCTCGAGGATCGGGTTCAGGGTGCTCTTCCACACCTCGGCCTTCCGGCTCTCGATCTCGGCGCGGCGCTTCCCGTCCTTCTCGTCGGCGGAGAGGAGATCGAGCTGCTTGTACGGCACCGGCGCCTTCTCCCAGGAGAGGCGCACCGTCGCTGCCAGCTCGGCATTCTGGGCCTCGTCATCGAAGCGGGCGATCGCCTGATTCAGGAACTCGCCGGCCAGGTAGCTCTTCAGGAAGCCGAGCGCGCGGCGGTCGTCGCTCGCGGAGTTGCCGCCGGCCCCCTTCGCGGCGGCGGCGACGGTGTCGAAGGAGCGCTTCGAGAAGAGCGCCTCGTGGCCCCGGTAGGTCTCGGCCTGGATCGACGTCTCACCGACGGTGCGGGTGTACCAGGAGAGGACCGACTGGACCAGCACCACGGCCTGCGCCTCGGCCCGGATCTCGGCGACGGTGCGCGCTTGTTGCGGCGCAGCATGGTCGTGCGCGCGGGCGACGGTCGAGAGGAGGAGCAGCGCGGCGAGCGGGCGGAAGAGACGCATGGCGCGCGAATAGCAGAGCGTCCCGGTGCCCGCAAGGGGCCGGACGGGCACGGGTGCTTAACGGAGAAGGGGTCCCTCCGCTCACGGAGTCGTAGTCGTAGTCGTAGTCGTAGTCGTAGTCGTAGTCGATTCAGGGGCACTCTCGCGCGGGGGATCAGCTCTCCGGCACATGCGCGTGAGCATCTCCACGATGCGGGTCAGCAACTCCATGGCCTGTCGCCGAGTGTCTTCCAAGGCGAGTTGCAGGACCGCAAAGGTATCCACGATCGCCTTGCACTCCATCGCGGAGCCCCGGGCGATGCTGTAGAAGCGGGCGCCATCCGGCGCTCCGAACCGGCCCGCTCCCTCGGCCTAGGCGATGTAGGGGGCATCCTCCTGTGTGGCCAGGGTGGTCGGTTGGCAGGAGGAATTTGTTGCGGGAGGAAGTTCGATTGCTGTCGCTGCGGACGGGACGACTACGACTACGACTACGACTACGTGACGAGCAAGAGCCAGCAAGAGGGCCCCCTCCGCTGTTAAGCACCCGCCGGGCACCCACGCGCCCCATGCGGCCCTCGAACCAAGTGTCCACGAGACCATCGAACTCGATCCCAACCTGCTCGAAGCGTCATCGCTGCTGCGCGTCCTCACCATGCGGCGCGAGCGGCAGCCCGGTCGCGGCATCCTCTCCTTCCTGCGGCGGCAGTGAGCCTGATCGACGCGCCGACGGCTCCAAGGGTCCACTGGGAATGGGGGGTGATCGGTCCCCGGCTCAGGGGGTTATACTTCCCGTCCATGCCGCTGGCCGAAATCCGGATCGACGAGGCGCTGTGGAGCGCGGCCACGCCCGAGCGGCGCATCGAGTGGCGCCAGGCGCTGCACGACCTCCTCGAAGAACACGTCCTCGCGGAGCGCTCCGCGCCGCTCCACCTGAACGTCCGCGTCGCCCCGCACGGCCACACGCTGCTCGAGGCGCGTACCAGCGACGGTGTCGATGTGGCGCGGGTCGACCTCCCCGGCGCCGCGCTCGCCCCGCACTTCAAGGAGTACTTCGACATCTGCCGCGACATGGGCAAGCTCCGGGAGTCCGCCCACTCGCCGCGCCTCGAGGCGCTCGACATCGCCAAGCGGATCGCCCACGACGAGGCCGCCGAGACGCTGGTCGACCTGTGCCGGCCGCTCGGCCCCGATCACGCGACCTGCCGGCGCCTGTTCACCCTGCTCGTGACGCTCCACTTCGACACCACGCGCTTGCTCCTTCCTCATCATCGTCGTTGAACCGGAAGGGTGACTTGCTGCATCGTACGTCCAGGCATCGCCCCGGAGGTTCCATGCGCCGTCTCTTCCTGCCCCTCATTTCCGTCACGCTCCTCGCCGCATGCGGAGGCGGCACACCGGTCGCCACCGACGGGGGAAGCCCACCGCCCGGCGACCTCTCGATGACCACTCCACCGGGCGCCGACCTGGCGATGATGATCCAGCCGGGCACCGACATGGCGGGCGCGCAGGCCAGCGAGCGGGCGATCCCGCTGGCGCCCTTCACGCTCGAGGCGGGCGAGGAAAAGATCCTCTGCTACTACGTGCCGCCCGACGGCGTGGAGCGCTACATCAGCCGCTTCGAGATCGACATGGCGGCGGGCAGCCATCACCTCGTGGTGATGCGGATCCGCGACGACCAGGGGCTCCCGGCGACCGGGCCGGTGCCGTGCAACGACCTCCCGAACGGCTTCGACGGCATGCTCCCGGGCTCGCAGCAGCCGCACACCGAATGGACCTTCCCGGTCGGCGTGGCGATGAAGCTGGAGAAGAACCACGGGATCTATTTTCAGTCGCACTACATCAACGCGACCGCCAAGCAGATCACCACCGGCGTCACCTGGAAGATCACCTCGGCCGATCCCTCGACGGTGAAGGAGACCGCGGGCGTCATCTTCTACTCGAACACCGGCATCCAGATCGGTGCGGGCGTCTCGGTGAAGTCGCTCAGCTGCAAGCTGCCGCAGGCGCTGAACCTCCTCACCGCCACCGGCCACATGCACAAGCGCGGCACCGCGTTCGACGCCTCCGTCGACGGGCAGAAGGTCTATCACACCGACAGCTGGGACGAGCCGAACAACGCGACCTTCCCCGCGCCCGGGATGGCGATCCCGGCGGGAGCGCACCTCGACTTCGGGTGCACCTACGACAACAAGACCGGCAAGACCCTGAAATACGGGAATTCGGCGGAACTGAACGAAATGTGCATTTTCGTCGGAATCTTCTATCCGATCAAGCTGCAGCAGACCCTCTTCGCCTGCCTGCCTTGAGAAGGAGTGTGGCCATGGGCGCGGCGGCGGACCGGAGGCGGCTCTTCGCGATCTTCGACGGCGACTGAGGCCTGTGACGCGATCTGTCGCGCCGGGTCCGGCGCCGGGATGGGCGGGGCCTGATCGAGTGGGTCCCGTTCCAGGCGGAGGATCTGGAGCGGCGCTTCCCGTCGCTGCGGCGCGAGGACTGCGTGCGCGAACTGCACGCTGTGGACGCTGTGGGGCGGGTGTTTCGCGGCGCGCGGGCGGTGGCGGAGATCGGACGGCGCCTCGGCCCCGGCTGGCGCGTGCTCGGCGCCGTGACGGCCTACCCGCCGGTGCGCTGGGTGGCGGACCTGGTCTACCGCTGGGTGGCGAAGAACCGTCACCGCCTGGGCCCGAGCGACGGGGCGTGCGCGATCAACGATCGGTGATCCCGGCCGGGTCCAGGACGGGTCTAGCTGGGCCGAAGAATCCGCGAACAGCAAGCCCAGGGCCGGTCAGGGGTGCTCAACGGAGAAGGGGTCCCTCCGCTCACGTAGTCGTAGTCGTAGTCGTAGTCGTAGTCGATTCAGGGGCACTCTCGCGCGGGGGATCACCTCTCCGGCACATGCGCGTGAGCATCTCCAGGATGCGGGTCAGCAACTCCATGGCCTGTCGCGGAGTGTCTTCCAAGGCGAGTTGCAGGACCGCAAAGGCATCCCCGATCGCCTTGCACTCCATCGCGGAGCCGCGGGCGATGCTGTAGAAGCGGGCGCCCTCCGGTGCTCCGAAGCGGCCCGCTCCCTCGGCGATGTTCCAGTGGATGGAGAGCGCCGCACGTTTTGAGCTGATCGGTGAGAAACCAGTTCCCCCTGGGGGCGCTCGTCGCGATCTGCGATGCAAGGGCGAGGAACTCGATGGCGCGGCGATAGACGTCGAGCTTCTGGTCGGCCAGCAGGGGCATCCTCCTTTGAGGCCAGGGGGGTCGGTCGGCAGGAGGAATTTGTTGCGGGAGGAACTTCGATTGCCATCGCTGCGGACGGGACGACTACGACTACGACTACGACTACGTGACGAGCAAGAGCCAGCAAGAGGGCCCCCTCCGCTGTCAAGCACCCCCCGGAGGGTGTCCGGGAGGCTCCCGGGCCTTGACGCGCCTCCACCTTCGCGCTCTCCTCCGGCCCATGAGACCGATCGTCGCCCTCGCCCTGACACTCATCGCGCTGCCCGTCCACGCCGATCCCCCGGCGCCCAGGCTCCCCGCTGCGGCGCCTGCCGCGTACGCCGGTCACGGCCTCGAGAGCCTCACCCCCGAAGTGCTCGACAGGTACCGCGCGGCTCCCCTTCCGGGGCCCGTCTCGCGGCGCATCCAGGCGCTGCTCGATCTCCGCGCGCCCGGGGTGGGGCGGCTCACCGCCGACGGGAAGGCTCTCTACTTCGCCTGGAACGTCACCGGCGTGGCGCAGGTGTGGAAGAGCGACGGGCCGCGCCGCTTCCCGATCCAGCTCACCGGCGGCGAGGACGCCACCCAGATCGTTGCGATCCTCGAGGGTGGCAAGTGGCTGGTGATCTCGCGCGATCGCAAGGGCGAGGAGAATCCCGGGCTCTATCTCCAGGCGACGGACGGCGGCCCGCTCGTCGAGATCCAGCACAAGGCGGGCGTGCAGACCCAGTTCAACCTCGCCTCCGAGGACGGCCGGTCGGTCTATTTCAGCTCCAATGACATCAAGAAGGACTCCTACGCGATCTACCGCTTCGATGTCGCCGCCCGCACCCGGGAGACGCTCTTCGAGCAGGAGGGACTGTGGGCCGCGGTCGACCTCCGCAGCGACGGCCGACTGCTCCTCCGCAAGGCCACCGGCGGCCTCTGGCACGAATTCTACGATTACGATCCCGCGGCGAAGCGACTCGCGCCCCTCTTCGGGCAGGGCGAGAAAGAGGAGTTCTCCGCCGCCTGGGGCGCAAAGCCTGGCGAGGTGGTGGTGCTGACCAACAAGTTCGGCGAATTCCGGCGCCTCTATTCATTCACCGCCGGCAAGTTCACGCCCATCAGCGACGAGATCAATCACGATCTGGGCGCGCTCCAGATCGATCGTCGGCGCACCCGCGTCCTCCACACGCTCAACGAGGGCGGCTACACCCGCCTCCGGGCGCTCGATGCGCGCACCTACAAGCCGATCGCGCTCCCACCGCTGCCCGACGCGGACCACGTCTTCGCCGGCCCGATGACCCCCGACGGGCGCTTCGTCACCCTCGGCGTCGACGACGGCCGTCACCCCCTCCAGGCCTTCGTCCTCGACTGGAAGACCCGCAAGCTGGTCTCGTGGCACCTCCCGAGCACGCCCGAGATCGACACCCTGCGGTTTGCCCGCGCGGCGATCGAGGCCTACCCCGCCCGCGATGGCGCGAAGGTGCCGGTGCTGGTGCGCACCCCCGCGGGCCTGGACTGCACGAAGGAGCCGTGCCGCGTGGTGATCGATTTCCACGGCGGCCCCGAGGGGCAATCGATTCCCGGATTCAACGTCTTCGCCCAGTCGTTCGTCGACGCGGGCTTCATCCACGTCCAGCCCAACGTGCGCGGCAGCGACGGCTACGGCAAGAGCTGGCTGCACGCCGACGACGGACCGAAGCGGCTCGAGGTGATCACCGATATCGAGGACGCCGCGAAGTGGGCCCGCACGCGCTTCGCCGTCGCCGGAAAGGCCCCCCGGGTGGGCATCGTCGGCGGCAGCTACGGCGGCTACTCGGTGCTGATCGGCATGACGATGTTCGCCGGCGCCTACGACGCAGGGGTGGATATCGTCGGCATCTCGAACCTGGTCACCTTCCTCAAGAACACCGCGCCCTACCGCCGCATTCTGCGCGCCTCCGAATACGGCGACCTCGATCGCGACGCCGTCGCCCTGGCCAAGCTCTCACCCACCACCTACGTCGACCGCGTGCGCGCCCCGCTGCTGATCATCCAGGGCGCCACCGATCCGCGGGTTCCGGCGGGCGAGGCGATCCAGATCCACGAGGCGCTCCAGAAGCGCGGCATCGCGTCCCGGCTGATCATCTTCCCCGACGAGGGGCACGGCGCGCAGAAGCGGGAAAATCGCGCGCTGATGCTCGGTCACAGCCTCACCTTCTTCGAGCAATACCTCAAATAGCCGCTGCTTTTCCTCAATCCTTGCAGAGGCAGTTCATCAGTCCGCTCGGCTCGAAGGGCTGATTGCACACGATATTGAACTTCGACACCCAGTCGGTGCAGCAGGGCTGCCCCTTGCCACCGCACTGGAGGCATGCCCCATTGATGCAGCGACCGCCCGCGCCGGTGCACACCGGGCTGCCCCCGCCCGTCGGGCAGCAGGCCTGACCGGCGCTGCCGCAGGCGCCCGCGCCGCACGAGCCGTTCATGCACTGGGTCGCCCCGCAGCTGCTCCCGCTCTTGTGGCAGATTCCGAAGACGCAGCAGCCCCCGCCCTCGCACCCGTTGGCGGCGCAGCAGGGCTGGTTGTCGGCACCGCACTTGGCGCAGAAGCCGGGGAGGTTCTGGCCGGTGCAGACGGTCCCCGGTGCGGAGCACAGGTTCGGCAGCGGATTCTGCGTCTGGCAGCACGGCTGGTTCAATCCTCCGCAGTTCCCGCAACTGCCGTTCTTGCAGCTGAATAGATTGTCACCGCAGCCGACGCCGTCGCCCACGCAGATGCCGCCGAGGCCGCAGCAGGCGTTGTTCAGGCAGCTGTTGCTGGCGCAGCACGGCTGCTTGACGCCGCCGCAGGCCTTGCAGCCCCCCTTGTCGCACACCTGGTTGCCGTTGCACATCGTCCCGCTGGCCTGGCACCCGGCGCCGCCGCAGCAGCCGCCCGCGTAGCACTTCTGGCCCATGCAGCACTTCTGTCCCGCGCCGCCGCAGTCGGTGCAGATCCGGGCGTCGGGCTCGCACAGGCCGGCCACGCAGGAGCCGTTCGGACAGCACGCCTTCCCGAGGCCGCCGCAGGGGTCGCAGTGATTGCCGACGCACACCGCGTCCAGGCCGCAGGGAGCCTTGTCCGGGACGCAGGCATTGCCGCCGGTGCAGCAGCCCGAGACGCATTGATGGTTGCCGCAGCAGGGCTCGCCGGCGTGCCCGCAGGAGATGCACGCGCCCTGGCTGCACACGCTCAGGAATTGATTGCACTGGCCGCCATTGCAGCAGGGGCCGCCGATCGAGCCGCAGGGAACCCCCGAGAAGTCGGTCGGCGGGGCGTTTAGGTCGGGGATCGCGAGGTCGATCGGCTTCGGGCGATCCGCGCCGCCGAGGTCGACCGCGACGCCGCCGCCACCGTCGCCCGGACCGTAATCGGGGTTCGCCTGCGTGCAGGCAGCGAGCGTGAGCGGGATGGCGACCAGCAACAGCGACTGCATGTGGACTCCTCGAATCGGCGAGCCTCTGCCCGCCGCTCGGCCTGGGCCGGGCCGGTCAGGAACAGTAGCAGACGTTGTTCGGGTCGAAGGTGGTCTTGAACGGCGGCTCGCAGAAGATCGGCTGCTTCGAGAGCGGATCGTCGCAGCAGCGCTCGTTCAGCCCGCCGCACGGCTGGCACTGTCCGCCGAGGCAGCGCGTGTCCGGGGCGGTGCACCCGATGTTGCCTCCGCAGCAGGGCTGACCGACGCCGCCGCAGGTGCCGCCGCCGCAGGAGCCGTTCTGGCACTGCGATCCCTGCACGCAGACAGCCCCGCTGCTGACGCAGACGCGGAACACGCAGCACCCGCCGCTCTTGCAGGTGCCGGCGCCGCAGCAGGCCTGACCGGAGCTGCCGCACTGCTGGCACTGCCCGGGCGCCAGGTTGCCGGTGCAGATCGTCCCCGGCGCGGCACAGAAGTTCGGGGAGGGTGCGGCGGAGATACAGCACGACTTCCCGTCTCCACCGCAGTTGCCGCATTGCCCGTTGTTGCAATTTCCGTAGTTTCCGCCGCAGCCGAGGCCGGGTGCGACGCAGGCCCGGCTCGGGCCACAGCAGCCGCCCGCCCCGCAGGCGTTGTTCTCGCAGCAGGGCTGCGTCGGCGCGCCGCAGGCCCGGCAGGCCCCGTTCGAGCACACCTGCCCCTGGTTGCACGCCTTGCCGCTCGGGAGGCAGGCGCCGCCGGTGCAACAGCCGCCGCCGAAGCACGCGTTGTTCTTGCAACACTTCTGGCCCGGCGCGCCGCAGTCGGTGCACTTCCCGTTGTCCGGGCTGCACACGCTGGCCTGGCAGGCGCCGCCCGCGCAGCAGGTCTGGCCGACGGCGCCGCACGGGCCGCAGCCCTTGCCGAGGCAGATCGAGCCGGGGCCGCACTGGGCGCCATCGGCGATGCACAGGCTGGCGCTGCAGCAGCCCGCGCTGCACGACCCGCCCTGGCAGCAGGTCTCGGCGGTGGCGCCGCAGTGGATGCACACGTTGGCGCTGCACACGTTCGCCGTGTCGTTGCACTTGCCATTGTTGCAGCAGGCCTGGTTCTGGCCGCCGCACGGGCCGGCGAGATCGGCCCGGGCCGCAAGATCGGGAGGCGCCGCCAGATCCTTCACCGCCGCCTGGTCGAGGGAGAGCGCCTGATCGCTCGCCGCCGCGAGGTCGCCGAAGCGCAGATCGGCCGGTCCGGTGAGGTCGCTCGCGCCGAGGTCCAGAAGCCCCTGGGGGCCATCGAGCGGTCCGATCAGAAGGTCGATCGCGGCCGCGAGGTCGGCGAGCGCGACGAGGTCAAGCGGTGCGGCGATGTCGTCCGGCGAGGCGGAGTCGGCGATCGCTGCGAGGTCGGCGATCGCTGCGAGGTCGGCGATCGCAAGATCCGCCCACGCTCCGTCATCGGTGAGCGCGAGATCGATCGCGCCCGCGGCGTCGCCGGGCCCACAGCAGAGGTCCGCCCGGGGGCCCGGAAGATCCCCCGCCCCACCGTCGCCGGTCTCGAAATCGGGATTGCCCCGCGTGCAGCCGGAGACCGCGATGGCGGCGAATGCGGCGAGAAGTCCGAGCGTGCGAATCATCCGTGGGCGCTCCTGGCAGGAGGTCATGCACTGGCTGGCCAGCCTATCACGGTCCTGGCTGCCTCCGCTCTCGTGCGATCCGTCCCGGGCGCTTAACAGCGGGGGGGGCCTCTTGCTGGCTCTTGCTCGTCACGTAGTCGTAGTCGTAGTCGTAGTCGTAGTCGTCCCGTCCGCAGCGACGGCAATCGAACTTCCTCCCGCAACAAATTCCTCCTGCCAACCGACCCCCCTGGCCTCCAAGGAGGATGCCCATGCTGGGCTACCAGAAGCTCGACGTCTATCGC
>SHYY01000014.1 GCA_009692555.1 Myxococcales bacterium | reverse complement strand
GATGCCCCTGCTGGCCTACCAGAAGCTCGACGTCACAGGCCATGGAGTTGCTGACCCGCATCGTGGAGATGCTCACGCGCATGTGCCGGAGAGGTGATCCCCCGCGCGAGAGTGCCCCTGAATCGACTACGACTACGACTACGACTACGTGAGCCGAGGGACCCCCTTCTCCGTTAAGCACCCGAGCGTCAGACTACGGTTGACATCTTGCAATCCACGGGGTGACTCTGCCTCGCCCGGCCGTAGTACCTCGCGCTCCAGGGGTTCCGCCATGCGCCGCCGCCTCCGTCTCGTTGCTGCCCTCGTCCTGCTCGGCCTCGCCGGGGGCGCCGGCGCGTGGTGGCTCGCGATCCGCCGCGCCGACCGATTCCTCGACCAGGTGGCGCTGCTCCCGGGCGGCACCGCCGGGGAGTTGGAGGTGGCGATCGCCGCGCCGGTGGCGCTCGATCGGGCGCCCCCCGCGGGTGTCCGGTGCATCACCTCCACCGACGATATCCGCGATGGCGGCGCGCTCGCCGGGAGGCTCTTCGCGGCCACCTCGGGCGGGCTGTATGCGATCGGCCCGGGGCGGCGTCCGGAGCGGCCCTACACCCACCTAGACGGCCTCTCGGGGATCGATCTCACCGCGGTGGCGCCGCTCGGCGATCGGCTGGTGGTCGGCGACGCGACCGGAGGGTTGACCCTGATCGACGGCGAGCACGCGGTCGCGGTGCGGACAAAGCGCGCACGCACCGGCGCGGTGGCCGATCTCGCGCCGGCTGGCGATGTGGTCTACGCGCTCCACACCGGCGTCGGGGTGATCGCCTTCGATGGCCGCCGGGCGATCGATGTCGGGGCGGCGGCGAAAGTCGACCTGCGCGAGGCGAGCGCCCTCTGCGCCGGGCCGGCCGGGCTCGCGGTCGGCACGCGCGGCGGAGAACTCTACCTGGAGCGCGATGCTGCATTGCAAAAAACCGAGGTCGGTCTGGCGGTGGAACCGATCACCGCGCTCGCCTGCGACGGGGGCGATCTCGTGGTGGGCACGCCCTTCGGTCTGCACCGGGTGACCGCCTTGCGCGCCCGCCGCCTGGCCGCCGATCTGTTCGTCACCTCGCTGCTCGCCACGCCGGGCGCACTGCACGTCGCCACCTTCGACGACGGCGTGCGCGTGCTCGATCCCGAGACCGGCCGGGAGCGCGGGCGACACCTCCCGGGGCAGCGCGTGCATCGACTGCGCGACCTCGGCGGGCGGATCACCGCCTTCGGGCCGGGCGGGCCGTGGGCCTTCACCGGAGGCCACTTCGAGCCGCAAGCCGCGCCGCCGCGAGGGCTCGCCGGACCGCACGTCACCGCCCTCGCCCGCGACGGGGGCGGGGCCCTGTGGGTCGGAACCTTCGAGCACGGGATCGATGTCCTCTCGGCCGACCTCGTCCCGCAGCGCCACCTCCCCGCGCGCGGGGCGGCTGGCAGCGATGCGCGCGATGATCAGGTGAACGCCCTCGCCTTCCGCCCCGCCACCCGCGAGATGCTCGCGGCGACGGTGCACGGGGTCGACGTGTACGGTCCCGACGGCGCCCACCGCTTGCCGCTCGGCGAAGCGCCCGGCGCGGTGCCCGATGCGATCGCCGCCCTGGCGTTCACCCCTGGCGGCGGCCTGGCCCTCGCCGGCAACCGCGGCCTCAGCCTCGTCGACGGCGCGCGGGTGCGCTCCCTCTACGCCTTCCACGGCCTCGCCAATAACCACGTCTACGCGGTCGCCAGCGACGGGGATCGGATCTACGCCGGCACCCTCGGCGGCCTCTCGATCATCGAGGACGCGAAGGTGAAGCGCAGCCTCGGGGCGGGGCCCGGCGCCTTGCGAGCGGCGTGGGTCACCGCGCTCGCCGTCACGCCGGAGGGGCTCTACATTGGCAGCTACGGCGGCGGCGTACAGCTCCTGCGTGCCCGCGGCCCGGCCGAGGACGTGTCGGGGGCCTCGGGGCGCTTCCACGTCAACCCGGGGGCGCTGGCGGTCGACGGCAACACGCTGTGGGTGGGCACGCTCGAAGCGGGACTGCTCGCCTTCGATCGCACCGCCCACGCCTGGCGCCGCCTCGATCGGCTCCTGCCCTCGGACAACGTCACCGCGCTCCTGCCCGACGGTGACGCGCTCCTGGTCGGTACCACCTCGGGTCTCATCCGCCTGCCGCGCGCCGTGCTCGAAGACGCGCTCGCTCCGGTTCGTCGCCCCGTCTCCCATCCGGAGGGATCGTCGTGAAACCATTCTCGGCAGTGCTCGCCTGCGCGGGCCTTGTTCCGCTGGCCCTGGCCGCGCCGGCGTGGGCCGACGCCGGGGTGCTGATCCCCTGGAACATCTCGCACGAACCCGACCCGAAGGTGCTCTCGCTGAAGCGGATGGAGGTGACGGTCCGGATCGACCACCTCCACGCACGGGTGGATCTCAAGTCGGTTTTCGAGAACCACACCAACCAGCAGCTCGAGGGCCGCTACGTGCTTCCGCTCGGCGAGCGCTCGTCGGTGGAGGACTTCTCGGTGTGGCAGGGCGAGGAGCGGCTGGTCGGGGTGATCGTCGAGAAGCAGAAGGGCAAGCGCCTGTTCGAGCAGATCACGCGCCAGAACCTCGACCCCGGCCTCGCCGAGAGCGACGACAACAAGGACAAGGCCCACGACTTCGTGATCCGCGTCGCGCCGATCCCTCCCCACGGCACCGCGCGCGTCGAGGTGACCTTCTCCGAGGACCTGACGGTCACCTCGCGCGGCGCCCTCTTCACGCTGCCCTGGAAGCCCCGCCGCTACGGCACCCAGCGGGTCGATGCGCTGCACGTCGATGTCGCCGCCGACGGGCCGTTCCCGCTGGCGTCGGTGAAGGTGCGGCCCGAAGGGAGGCTGCGCTGGACCACAGCGCCGGTCGCCGGCTCCACCCGCTTCGCCGGGATCCTCGACGGAAAGAACGTCGCGCTGGGCGACGATCTCACGATCGAGATGGCGCTCGCCGACGGGGGGCCGAAGGTGGACGCGCTGGCGTGGCGCGATCCGGTGCCGGGCGGGCGCAAGGATCTCTCGCCTTTCGGCGACGGCACGGTCTACCGCGACGACCGCGGCTACTTCCTGGTGCGCGCCCTGTTCGGGATCGGCGGCGGCCCCGCCGTGAAGCGCGCCCCGCGCGACGTGGTGATTCTCCTCGACACCTCGCTCTCGATGCAGTGGGAGAAGCTCGAGCGCTCGTTCGCCGCGCTGGAGTACTTCACCGGCCGCCTCGAGCCGGGCGATCGCTTCGGGCTGATCACCTTCAACGACGAGGTGCGCCCCTACAAGCCCGACCTGGTGGCCGCTTCGTCGACGGAGGTGCAGGGCGCTCTCCAGTTCGTCCGGCAGTCCTACCTCGCCGGCGGAACGGACCTCGGAGGCGCCCTCGCCGCGTCGCTGGCGCTGGTCGGCAAGGACGTGCGCCCCGGCTCGGATCGCTTCGTCGTGATGATCACCGACGGCAACCCGACCCTCGGGGAGATCGGCTACCGGCAGATCGGCAAGGCGTTCGCGGAGGCCAACGTCGGCAATAGCCGACGTGCAGCAAGCTCGGAGAGCAACGTCGGTCGCGCCGCACCCGTTCCGCCCGTCGGTGGGGCGCCGGCGACCGCACCGCCGATCGCCCGCCTGTTCGTGCTTGGCGTGGGCGACGACGCCGCCACCGTGCTCCTCGATCGCCTCGCCGCGGCGGGGGACGGCTTCTTCGCCTGGGCGCGCGAAGGCTCGGACGCGGCGTTCAAGCTCCGCACCTTCTTTGACAAGCTCGGCCAGGGCAGCCTGCGCGACGTCGCCCTCGCCTTCACCACCTTGACCGGGATCGAGCAGATCTACCCGCCCATCCGCCCGTCGGTGTTCGAGGGCTCCGACGCTCCCTTCTTCGGACGCTACAAGACCCCCGGCGCCGGCGCCGTCGCGGTCCGGGGCACCCTCCACGGCCAGCCGGTCTCCGAGAGCATGCCGGTGACGTTGCCGGAGCGCGACGCCACGCGGCCGTGGGTCGCCCGCGGGTGGGCGCGCTACCGGATCGACGACCTCCTCGACAAGATCGCCGTCGACGGGGAGAAGGAGTCCTGGGTGAAGGAGGTGATCGCGCTCGCAAAGGAATTCCACTTTGTCACGCCTTACACGTCCTTCATCGCCGCCCCGCGCGCGCTCCTCCGGCCGCGGGTGATCCAGCCGGGTGACCCGGTGCTGCGGGTCAAGGTGCCGGCCGACATCACGCGGGTCGCCGTGCTCTTTCCGTTCGGATTGCAGAAGGCGCTGCGCTACCTGCCCTCGGAGGACGTGTGGGAGACGCGCTTCCTCGCGCCCACCTGGATGAAGGACGGCACCTACACCTGCACCCTGGTCCTCACCGATACCGGCGGCAGGAAGACCTCCGAGGAGAAGTCGTTCGTGATCGACAGCAAGCCACCCGATGTCGCGGCGACCCTCGGCGCCCGCACCGCCCGACCGGGGGAGCGGGTGGCGATCGAGGTGCGCGCCGACGCCGACACCCGGAGGATCACCGCCCGCCTCGACCAAGGGCCGGCGGCCGAGGTGGTGTGGGACCCGGAGAAGAAGCGCTCGCTCGGAGCGGTGCTGATCCCGACCGATACCGCGACCGGGACGCACCTCGTGACGGTGACGGCCGAGGATATGGCGCACAACGTATCGTCGGCGCAGGTGGCGCTGGACGTGGCCGGGGGTGCCCGATGAGAACGCGGATGAGACGCTGGGCGCTGCTGATCCTTCTGTTCCCGTCGCTGGCGCTGGCCGAACCGGCGCTGGAGGAGTTCCAGGGGGGCACCATCCCCGAGGACGCGCGGCAGGCGATGCGCGAGGCGCTGGTCGAGGAGGTTCCGCTGCTCGGCGAACAGGCGCTCGCCCCGAGGCCCGCCGGCGTGGCCAAAGCGAAGATGGACGACGTGGCGAAGCGCTTCCCGCAGGTGGCGGCGGTGCAGCGCTACCTCGGGCGCGCCTGCTACGCCACCGGCGATGTCAGCGCCGCGGAGACGGCCTACAAGGCGGCGGTCCAGATCTCCCTCGGCGCGCCCTGGGCGCTCACCCAGCTCGCCGACTTCTACGCCGATCGCAACGATCCGAAGAACGAGCTGCTCACGCTCGATCGACTGGCCGATGCGCAGCGGTCGGCGACCGTCGGCGGCATCGGTGCGGCCGCCACCAGCGACGGGAAGAACGCCCTCCGCATCACCTGGCAGCGGGCCCAGGGCAGCGCCGCCGCGCACGCCGGGCCGGGGATCGATCCCGCGAAGTACGACCGCCTGATCGTCGAGCTCTACCCGGACGATCCGAGCTACCTCCGCCGCCACATCGATGGCTTCCTCGCCGCCGAGCGGCAAGGCCCCGCGCTGGCCGAGGTCGCGCGCTACCGCAAGCGCTTCCCGGGCGAGCTGCGCTACTTCGCGCAGATCGAGTCCTCCGTGGCGGAGTCGCGCCGCGAGCCGGACAAGGCCGAGGCGGTCTACCGCGCCCTGCTCTCCCGCGACCCCGCGCCAGCCAGCATCGCCGCCCGCGACAGCGACGGGATCTACGACGACTACCTCGATCTCCTGAAGCGGATCGGGCGCGAGCGCGAGGTGAAGCGCGCCCTCTCCGCCAAGGCGCGGGCCGGCCGGATCGCCGGCTTCGACCTCGCGCTGCTGGTCCACCTCCACGTCCACGCCGGCGATCGCGATCAGGCCAAGAAGGTGCTCGACCACGCGGCGGCGCAGGCCGCACCGACGGGGGAGCTGATCCTCCGCGCCCGCCTCTACGCCACCCTGGGGGCGCCCGCCGAGGCGGTGCCGATCCTCTACGAGGCGTTCCGCAAGGCCGCCCCCGATGCCACGCGCGATGAGGCGCTCGGCGAGCTCGGCCTCGCGCTCCTGCAGGGCGATCTCGGCCGCACCGGCCTCACCCCGCTCGGCCCGCTCGACGGCTTCGATCTCCGTCACGTCGCCTCCGGACCGTCGGTGGCAGGCGGCCTCGCCTCGCTGATCTTCAACGGCGCCCGCTCCGGCGCGGCGCAGGATCTCGATCGCGTCCAGGCCGCCTACGGCAACGGCGCGCGCGCCGCGTCGGTGCTCGCCGAGCTCAAAAAAACGGCCCCGAAGTCGCGCTACACCGCCGCGCTGACCCGCGAGCTGCTCCACTTCCGGCGCGCCTACCGCGACGACGCCGACGCGATCCGCCTGTGCGACGACTTCGCCCGCGCCTTCCCGAAGGACAAGGCCTACTTCACCGTCGGGCGCGACGGCTGCGACTCGCACTGGCGATCCACCGGATCCGGCGCGGGGCGGACCTGCTACCAGCGCCTCCTGGACGAGTCGGCCCGGCGCGGCGACGCCCGCGAGTACGACGCGACGCTGCGCGCCTTCACCGGCGCCTGGGAGCGCGACAAGAAGCAGGTGGAGGTGGTGCGCCTCTTCTGGGCCGAGATCGCGCGGCACCCGGGCGATCCGACGCTCTACGACCGCTTCCTCGAGCACACCGCACGCCACAACCTGTTCGACGAGGAGCTGAAGGTCTACCAGGAGGGCGTCAAGCGCTTCCCCACCACGGCGTGGTACGACCGCCTCGCGCGCTGGCACCTCCGCCACAAGGGCAAGCAGGCGTTCCGCGATCTCACCGAGCGGCTCCTGGCCGGCTTCGACGACGAGGTCGCGGTGTCGTACCTCGATGCGCTGGTCGACTGGCGGCGCGACGAGCTGGACAGCCATGCCTTCTACGAGGCGATCTACCAGCACGCGCTCGATCGCTTCCCGCTCGATCAGCGCTTCGCGCTCAAGCTGATCGCCTTCCACGACCGCAACGATCGAGGCGCCCGGGCGGGCAAGTACATCAAGAGATTCGCCTTCTATAACAAAGACTTGCGGGCACGACTGCTGCGCGAGCTGGCCGAGTCGACCACCCTCGACGCCACCGTCGCACGCCTCGGCAAGGGAGCCAACGTGGTCGAGCGGCAGGTCGCCGCATCGGGCCTCGTCTTCCTCTCGCGCCAGGAGGAGGCGGAGCCGATCCTGGCCGCGCTGTGCAGCGATTTTCCGGGCGACGTCGCCCTCGCCCGAAGGCACGCCGCGCTATGGCGCGCGCTCGCCCGGCCCTCCGCGCGCGGAGCCGCCCAGCGCGCTGCCGAGTTGCTCGACGGCCTGACGAAGCTCTTCCCCGCCGACGAGAGCGTCGCCACCGAGGCGGGCGACTACCTCTCCGAGGCCGGCCAGTACGACGAGGGGCGCAAGCGCTTCTACGAGCGCATCGTGGCGATGCGGCCCAGCGATCCGGAGGCCTACCTCCGCCTCGCCTCGATCGACTGGGACTACTTCCACTTCGACGCCGCCGCCGAATCGATCGGCCGCGCCCGCAAGCGCTCGGGCGACCCGCTGCGCTTCGCCGAGAAGCTCGCCGCGGTCTACGAGTCGCGGAAGGACTATCCGTCCGCGATCGCCGAGTACGTGCGGATCGTGATCGCCGCGCAGAAGCTCGACGCGCGCCCGCGCACCCCGCCCTCGGACGAGCAGCGCGGCGACCTGGAGGGCGAGGAGGGCGGCTGGCAGCCCGAACCCGAGGGCAACTACGGCGAGCAGGGCGGCGAGGAGGCGGCGCTGGCGCGGCTGAAGCACCTCGCCGGGCGAAAGAAGCTCGCGGCGTCGGTGGACAAGGCGTGGAAGGCGCAGGCCAAGGCGGGCGACGGGCGCGCGGTGCTCGGCTACGCGGCCTGGCTCGCTACCGACGGGGACCTCGCAGCGCGCCGGGTCCTCCTGGCGGCGGAAGCGGCCCGCACCACGGACCCGCGCCTGCTCCAGCGGATCGCGGCGGATGCGCGCGGCGACGGGGAGGCGCACGCCGTCCTGATCGCGGCGCTCTCGCGCGAGGCCGCGCTCGGGAAGGGCGCACCCTCGTACGTCTACCCGCTGGTCGATGCGCTGGTGGAAGACCGCCGCGACGCCGACGCCGAGCGCGAGCTGAAGGCGCTGATCGACCGCCTCGACGCAGGCGGCGAGGACGACCGCGACGAGGCGGTGGAGGCCCGGATCGCCCACGCCGACTTCCTGTGGAAGCGCAAGCGCGCCGACGAGGCGATCGCCGCCCGCGCCACCGCCGCCGACAAGGCGACCGGCCCCCGGCAGATCGATCTCCGCCTCGAGGTGGTCGGCTGGCAGCTCGCCCACGGCAAGCTCGACGACGCGGAGCGTCTGGGGCGCGCCCTGCTCGATCCGCACCCGGGAGCGCTGCGCTTCGTGCGGCCGGTGGCCGACGCCCTCTGGCAGCGCGGCCAGCGCGACCAGGCGGTCGCGCTCTACGAGGCGCAGATCCAGGCGGCCAGGAAGCGCGCCGACTCCGACGACGTGAAGCGGGCGCTGATCGCCGACCTCCGCCACGCGCTGCGCGAGCGGCTCGACCAGGCGGGGCGTCCCCGCGAGGCGGTCGATCAGTGGATCGAGATCGTCAATCGCCGCCCCGAGGAGCGGAGCGAGATCGCCGCGCTCCACGCCTATGCTGCGCTGCACAATCTGTTGGCGCGGGTGACCGCCTACTACACGAAGACCGCGGCGACCTCGGCGCGCGACCACCGCTGGCCGGTGGTGCTGGCGGTGCTGGCCGACCTCTCCGGCGACCCGTCCACGGCCGCGGCACGCCTCGGCGATGCCCTGCTGATCTCGCCCGACCGGATCGACCTCGGCACCGAGCGCGCCGAGGCCTTCGCGCGCGCCGGCGACGCGGCCAGCGCGGCGGTGGCCTACCACCGCCTGTGGGAGCTGACCGATCACGATCCAAAGTGGGCCGGCTCGGAGGCGACGATGCTCGCCCGCGCCGGCAAGCGGCCCGAGGCGATCGCTGCGGTGAAGCGGCTGGTGGAGGGCGACCCGGCCGATCCGTCCCCCTGGTTCCGCGCCGCCGAGCTGCTCGATCGGGCGGGGCTGGTCGACGAGGCGCACGGTCTCGCCGCCCAGGGGATCGACAAGGCGCGCAAGGATCTCCACGCGCAATCGCTCGGACGCAACGAGGCCGGTGCCTACGCCCGCCTCGCGGTGCGCGCGGGCAAGGGGCAGGAGGCCTTCCGGGCCCTGCTCACGCTCGAGGAGCGCGCCCGCGCCGAGGCGGGCGTGGAGGGCAACAGCGAGCCCTGGCGCGCCAGCACCACCGCCGATGCCTGCCACGACGCCGCCGGCGACGCGCTCCCGAAGGCGGTCGCCCAGTTCGCCAGCGACGGCGATGCCCGCCGCTTCATCGACCAGGTGCGCGAGCGCGCGCAGGGCGACGAGGGGATCGAGCGGATGGCGCGGATCGCCAACGCCGCGGGTCGCCCCGACGTGGTGGGCGAGATATACAAGCGCGGGAGCCGCCTCGGTGGAACCACCGGCGAGAGCTACGCGGATCGTCTGGTGCGCGACCTCGCGGAGGCCGGCCAGTGGGACGCGATCGTCCGCGCCGTCGACGGAGATCCGGCCGCCTCGCCGAGCGCGCTCCTGGCGAAGGCGCACGCCTGCAGGACCCTGGGCGGCGCGGGCGCGGGCGACGCCTGCGAGGAGGCGGCACTGAAGCAGTACGTCGGTCGCCAGCACCACGGCGATCCGCTGCAGTGGCGCTTCGGGGACCGCGATCCCGCGGTGGCACGCTACCTGGAGATCCTGCTCGCCCGGCGGCGCGAGGCGGAGCTGGTCGCGCTCGCCGACCAGGGCACCTGGCACGCCGGACAGATCACCAGCTTCCTGTTCGCTCATGGGCGCGCTGATCTGGGCACGCGCGCCCTCGCCGCCGCGGGCCAGTCGGAGACGCCCGCCTGGCGGAGCGCGAAGCAGGCCGGGGCCCTCCTCGCGCTCGGGGGATCGGGACCGCGGGCGCGCGAGCTGCTGGCGGAGATCCTCGCTCCGGCGCCGATCGGCACCTCGGTCGGACACCGGCCGGATGAGCAGAAGGAGGTCATCGGCCGTCGCTGGTACCGCTACGCGGAGCGCTACGGGGATGCGCTCGCGCAGTCGCAGCAGCCGGCCGAAGCGCGCCGCTATTACGCCGCCGCGGTGGAGGATCGGCCGCTCGACGCGGGCGCCTACGTCGAGCAGGGCGATTCCCTGGAGCGGATCACCGACCACCGCGCCGCCGAGGCGGCCTTCGAGCACGCGCTGCAGCTCAAGCCCGGCGACGTCCGGGCGATCGATCACCTCGCGCGGGCGCTGCTCGCGGCGGGCGATCGCAAGCGGGCGCTCGCCACCTGGGATCGCGTCCTCGGCAAGCGGGCGACCGATCGCGCCCACCGCAGCCGCTTCGATCTGGTGATGGCCGCCGGTCTGGTCGAGGAGGCACGCGCTCCTTTCGCCGCCCACCTCGCGGCTGGCTGGACGAAGCGCGGCGCCAGCGAGGCAGGAGGCGACTTGTGGGTCCTCGGGCAGGCGTTCCCGTCGCGGGCATCGGGCTCGGAGTGGGAGAAGTACCTCCGTTCGCTGCTCGACAAGTCGGGCTGGAAGGACCTCCCGCTGCTCGAGCTGATGGTCGGCACGCGCGGCAATGCGCTGCTCGAACGCGACGCCTTCGAGCCTTACCTGCGGATGGGTCTGGCCCGCGCCACCGACGGGGACTGGCGGGAGGCGCTCGCCGCGTGGGGAATCGCCGAGCGGCACTTCGATGCCACGCTCGACGCGGTCGACGGCGCGCAAAAGGCGCTCGGGGATCAGCCGCTGCCGCGCTGGGCGGTGCTCGCCCGGGCACGCGCTCGGGCCGGCAAGGGCGAGAAGGCGCGCGCCATCGCCGATCTTCGCGCGTGGACGCAGAAGCAGGGCTCCAGCGACGAGGACCGCACCGCCGCGGCCGACCTCCTCCACGAACTCGCATCGCCCGTCGAGTGGGAGGTGCGCGCCGACCTCTACGGGGCGAGGGTCGCGCGGGCGGGCCACGGCGCCGCCGACGAGGTCGGGCTGGCCGACGCGCGGATGCATCAGGGCCGCCGCGACGAAGCTACGCTGATCCTGAAGCGCCTGGTGGTCCGCCGCCTCGACGACGAGGAGGCGTGGCGCCTCGCCGCGGCCTGCGCCGAGACCTGGAAGCTCGCTCCCCTGGCGATCGATCTGCGCCGCCGGCTGGCCGAGATCCTCCCTCGCGATGGCGAGAACCTGCTCGCGCTGGCCCGGGGCGAGCGCGACGCCGGGACCCCGGACCGGGCGGTGACCCTCGCCGCGTCGCTGATCGGCGACCGGGCGGTCGAGACCTCGGTGCGGCGCGGCGCTGCGCTGCTTTTGGGAGAGCTTGGGCGGGCACGGGTCGGCGGTGCGGCGGATGCGCTGGCCAGCGCCTCGGTGAAGGCGCAAGACGAGCCGCTCGCCCTCGGACGCGCCGCGTTCGCGGGCGACCCGGGGACGCAGGCGCTCACCGACGCGCTGCGCGATCTGGCGGCGCCGCGCACCGCGCTGGCCGAGCTCGCCACCCGCGCGGTGAAACGGGGGCGCCATGGCGAGGCGGCCGGCTACCTGCGACGGCTGCGCGCGCTCGGGGTCAGCGACGAACAAACCCGTCGCCAGCAGCTCGAGGAGGAGCGCGCCGCGGGCCACCCCAGGGCCGCGCTGGCCGCCCTTGCCGACCAGGTCGCAGATCGCTTTGTCGCCGCCACCACCGCCCCCCGGGCCGAGCTCGATGCCGCGGAGGAGCGGGCCATCGACGACCTGATCGCCCAGCGAAAACAAGAGCTTGCGCTACTCTCGGGCGACCAGGGACGCCGCCTCCTGGAGAGCGCCACGGCCGCCGCCGCCGAGGCGACCGACCTGCCCCGCCTCGCCTTCTACCGCGCCGTGGCGGCCTGGATCACCCCGTCGGAGGAGACAAGACGGACCGCAAAGGAGGCGCGCGCCACCGTCGACGCCGCGCGCGCCCGGTCCGCCCGCGTGTTCGTCACGGCTGCGCTCGACGACCTCTCCGTCACACCCGCTGGGCGGCCCGCCTCCGCCGCCCTCCCTGGAGGCAAGCGATGAGCTCCCGACGGATCACCGCCTTCATGGTCCCGGCCGCGCTGTGCGCGCTGTGCACCCTCGCTCCCGGCGACACCGCCCCCGCCGCCGCGCCGAAGACCCTCACCGAGCTTCTGCCGAAAGGCGCGGTGGCGGTGCTGGAGTTCGACGACCTGCGCCTCCTCCTCAAGCGCTGGAGCGCCTCGCGCCTGCACCGCCGCTTCGACGGAAGCCGCGCCGCGCATGACCTGGAGAAATCCCGGCTCTACCTCCGGCTCGCCGAGAACGTCGGTCAGCTCGAGGAGGTGGCGGGCTTCGGCCTGTCGCTGGAGCGACTGACGCAGCTCGCCGGGCACCGCTCGGCGGTGGCGATGTACGACGTGCCCTCCACCTCGTTCGTGCTGGTGATGGAGCTTCAGCCCGACGAGGCGCGGCGCTCGGATCTGCTCGGCCAGAAGGGCACCGGAGGAAAGCTGGCGGCGCGCGAGCACCGCGGGGTCAAGTACCTGCTCAAGGAGGGCGCCCGCGGCAAGACGCCGCTCGCGGTCGCGCTGGTCGGCGATCGGCTGATCGCCGGCAGCGACCTCGCCGCCTTCCGCGATACGCTGGTGCTGGCGGCGCGCGCAGCCGGGCTCCCCACCTCGCCAGCGACGGGCGCCGAGCCGATCGCGCTGGCCGCCGACCCGGACGTGGCCGGACTGTTCGCAGCCGCTCCGCGCGGGGCACCGATCCGGCTGTGGGTGGATCAGAAGCGCCTCACCGGGACCCACTACTTCGACGACTACTGGATCTTCGGTGGGCAGAGCGCCGCCGGCATCGACTCGGCGCTGATCGCGCTCTCGCCCGGCGAGGACACCACCGCCGAGACGAGGATTTACCTCTACGCGGCCGGGAAGCGTCCCGACGTCACCGAGGACGCCGCGGTCGAGATCGGCCGGGCTGATCCGGTGTCGGCCACCCTGGCGCTCCCGGCTGCGCCGCCCTTTGCATCCGCGTTTCCCGTCGACGCCGGGCGTGCGGCGGAGGTGATCGCCGGGCTCTTGCCCCGGGGCGCGCGCGAGGATCAGGCCGGCGACGCGGCTCCGATCGCCACCTCCCTCGCGAGCGGCAAGCCACGCCGGGCGGTGGAGGCGATCGATCCCTCGCACGCCAAGGGCGGCTTCGCCGAGCACCACGGCGCGGTGGCGATCGGTCTCGCCGCGCCCGCCCTGCTCGACCCGAGGGCGCTGGAGGCCGCGCTGGCCGCCGCGGTCGCGCCGCGGGTCACCGGCGCCGGCAGCGCGCTCACCTTCTCCGACGAGGGGACGGGCGCCGCGGCGGTGCGCGCTCTGCGGCTGCCACTGATCGCCGAGTGGTCGCTCTCGTGGAGGCGGATCGAAGGCGGGATTGTCATCGCCACCGACCCCACGGCCTGTCGCAAGCTCGCCGAGGCGCTCGCCCGCCCCGAAACCGCAAAGCTCCTCGCCCCGTCGGCGCCACGCCTCTACCGCCTCGACCTCGACCGCGCCGGCACGGTGTGGCGCGACGTGACGAAGACGCTCGCCGCGCGCGACAACTGGTCCGACGTGGCGAACGGGGAGTTCTACCGCGAGTCGGTCGGCGGCCTGTTCGAGGTGGCCAGGGACACCCACCGCGTGGTCGCTCTCGGCTACGCACGCGGCCCTCGCCACTACGTCGAGGAGATCCAGTACCGGGGCAAATAGCGCGCCCTCAGCGACCCTCAGCGACGGGGGACGCAGCTGGCGCGGCTGGTGGTGTGCTCGGGCACCGGGGCGCCGCCGCGGTCGACCACCACGCCGAAGCCCTGCGGCGACTTGACCGCGCACTCGGTGCGGCGCTCGATCCGCCAGCACGGCAGGGCGACGCCCGGGCCGCACTTCGCGAGCTTGCGGACGCTCTGTGTGCCGTCGGCGAACAGGGTGACGTCCTCGACGGTGCATTCGGCGTCGTTCGGATCGCCCGGGAGCACGTCGGGCAGGCAGCACTCGCCGAGCTGGGCCACCAGCAGCCTGGCCAGCGACTGCATCGCCGGCCCGTAATCGGGATTGCAGATCGAGGCGAAGCCGTGGTTCGGCGCCGCCTCGATCAGCGCGTTCACCCGGACCGCCGGATCGCCGTAGAAGCCGAGGGCGTCGTCGCGCCGGCAGGAGCGCTGGAGCGTCGGCTGGCAGGGCGGGCTGGTGTTCGGATCGATCTTCGCGCACTCGTTGAAGCGCGCCGTGGCCATGTCGAAGCTGGTGGCGAGGATGACCTCCACGGGCGTTGGCGGCGCGGTGATCCCGAGCAGCACCACATCGAACGGGTCCTTCTTGACGCCGCCCTGCGCCGCGGGCTTGGTCAGGAAATCGATGTAGCGCGAGAGGTCGTAGAGCTTGCCGGGGCCCGCCCCGCCCGGATTCGGCGCCGGGACGCAGCCTAAAAGCGGGCCGTTCGACTTGGCGTAGGGCGGCGGCGACGCCGGGTTGCCGCACACGATCCCGAAGCGCGTGCAGCGGTAGTTCGCGTTCGCGCCGTACTGGGCGAGCTTGGTCCCGTCGAACAGGTCGGTGTCGGGGGGCGCGGAGCAGTCGTCCTCGTTGGTCAGGAAGACGACCGAGAGGAGCGCGTCGTCGCGCAGGAAGCCCTGGTTCTCCTTGTTGTGCAACGCAGCATAGACCGCCTCGAGGACGTGCTCGCTGCCACAGCCGTTGGTGCCGACCGAGGCCATGCAGCCGAACGTTTCGGCGAGGCTCTGGCCGGGCGGCAGGTTCCCGCCGCCGGTGCTGGTGTCGTAGATCAGGAAGCTGGCACCGACGGGCGCCCGGCAGCTCCCGGGCGCCTCGGCGCCGATCGCCTGCAGCCGCCCCAGCTGCCCGCCCGGCGACGCCTGACAGCCGCGAGCGGGCACGGGTCCGGCGCCGTAGTCACTGGTGACCACGCCGATGTGGAGATCGACGAAGGTGCCGACCTTGCCGAGATCGGTGAACGTCTTGATGAACTGCGGGAAGCGCGCCCGCAGCTCGGCCTGCATGCCCGCCATCGAGCGCGAGTTGTCGATCAGGAACAGCAGATCGATCTTGTTGCTCGGGTTGTCCTGGCGGCAGGTGGCGGTGAGGACCGGCGGCGTGAGATCCACGGAGATCGTGCGGTCGCCAAGTCCACCGTCAACGGGCGGCGGATCGTCCGACAGCTCCCACGGTCGGGTCCTGCAGCCGCCGGCCGCGAGCAGGACCAGCGCCGTCGCCAGGAACCGCGTCGCTACGTGGCGGGCCCGCATCCTCTGCCTGCTTGGGACCCGCGAACGGACAACTCGATCGCCCTCGCGGCCGATGCATCCCGGCAGGCTTCGTTGCTCGTCGGTCAAATACAGAGAGTATTCTTCCTCCTCGCGCCTCGCCATCCGGGCGCCTCGAACCGCGATCATCGATGGACTTGCCCATTCGCGGGCCCTTAGGGGCTGTACTTTATTCACTTGGCCACATTCTGCCTTCCAAGGAGGCGGTTCTTCGACGACAACGCCCAGCGCCTTGCGGGATGGAACACGACGAACATTACCATTTCGGGTACGCGCGCCCGTCGCCGCGGTCGGGGAAATGAACGGAAACAGCAGTTCGCATCCCACGGTTGTCGTCGGACATGGCCGAGTTATTTAGATCCAGCCCCTTAGTGCACCGCTCTCGATATGGGATCAACGCTGCGCGGCCGATCCATCCCGCGTCGCTTCGTTGCTCGTCGGTTACTTGCCACCAGCAAGCGCCCTCCTCGCGCCTCGTGCCGCGGGCGCCTCGACCGCGGATCATGGACCCCCTATCGAGAGCGGTGCACTAGACTTCGACCCGATGTTCGAGATCCTGATCGTTCTCGGAATCGGCGCGCTGCTCGCCGCCTGCGCGTCGATCTACGCGTGGTTTGGATG
Organism: Myxococcales bacterium; assembly: GCA_009692555.1. Taxonomy (GTDB): domain Bacteria; phylum Myxococcota_A; class Polyangia; order Palsa-1104; family SHYY01; genus SHYY01. Next base: position 42,643 of record SHYY01000014.1, on the reverse strand, counting down.
GACGATGGCGTTCGGCCTGAGCCTGGGGCTGATTGTCTTCGGCCTCGCCGTCGGCGTGCCGGCGGGGGCGCTCTACCACCTCCTGCTCTACCGGCGCCTCCGCGCGCGGGGCGTCCTGCCGAGGCGGTGGTGGCTCCAGCCGCTGTCGCACCACGATCTGCTCGCCTCCGGGGAGCGCTTCGCGGTGCTGTTCTGGTGCTACCTCGGCGGGCTCGGCTTCGTGCTCTCGATCGCCGGCTGCCTGCTGCTGGTGATCGGCGTCGTGCAGGACCGCCAGGGCTACTAGTGTCTCGACACAGAAGTTCGCAGTAGAAAAAGGCCGCGCACGGCCGCGGCCCGGCGGCAAGTGCGCCGTGAGCAGGGGTGGGGATCCAGGCGGCTTTGCCGACGGGGCGGGGCGGCACGCCCCGTGGGATCATGGCAAGTGTTCTGGCTGAGAAATTCTGCAAAGAATTTCTCAGCCAGGACACTAGCGACGCCGACGGCGCATCCGGGCGAGCGCGCCCAGCAGGACAAGCAGCCCCGCCAGGACCGGGAAGCGAGCAGGCCGGGCGGCAACCGCGCAGCCTCCCGCGATGTTCACCCCGCTCGGCATCTCGCCGCCCTCCGCGGGTGGCGCGCGGTCCCAGGCTCCGCTCGGGCCCGCGTCGCGGATCACTTCGCCGTCGCTGGGCGGGTTCGTGCCGCGATCGGGCGCGCCCTCCGAAAGATCCGGCGGCGACGGCGGGTCGGCGGGATCGGCGGGCGATGCGGGCTTCGCCATGTCGGCCGGCGGCGGGGGCGGCGGCGGCGGGGGTCCGCCCTCGCATTTCGTCCCCGGGAGCCCCTTGTACGGTCCCTGCTCCACCCAGTAGGTGAGCGGCCCGCCGCACGGCCCGCCGCCGAACGGATCGTCCCCCGCGTTGTTCACCCGCACCTCGAAGTGGACGTGCGGTCCCGTCGAGAACCCGCTCGATCCGACCTGCCCGAGCTTCTGTCCGCAGGCGACCTGCTGGCCCCCGCCGACCGCGACCGTGCCCTTTCTCATGTGGCCGTAGATGGTGATCTTTCCGTCGCCGTGCTGGAGCTTCACGTAGTTGCCGAAGCCGCCGCCGCCGGCGCAGTTGCCGCTGTTGCAGCGGTCGAACTCGCCGTCATGGGACTCGATCACCTTGCCGTCGGCGCCGGCGACGATGTCGCGGCCCGCATCCATCGCCTGCCAGGTCCCGAAGATCCCGAAGTCGGTCCCCTTGTGGCCGCCGTAGGTCTGCTTGCCGCAACCCCAGTCCTTGGTGCCCCCGAGATCGAAGTAGGCGGTGACGGTGATGCAGCCGGCGTGGCAGGTGGACGGGTGGCGAAACTTCGTCGCCGCGGCCGGCTGGGCCCGGAAGATCGCGAGCCCGAGCGCGAGCGCAAAGGCCCAGCGCCTCATGGACAGCCCGCGGCGTCGCGCCGCGCGGCGCCCGAGGGAATTTCGACAAACCAGCCCTGCTCGCCGTCGCAGAAGCGCACGCCGTTTCCGGCCGGGCGCACGGAGGCGGCGTCGACCGGCGGGGGCACGAAGTTCGGAGGCAGGCCCGCCCCGGCGCGCAGCCCGTGGTTGGTCAGCCGCCGCGCGCCGCGCCCATCCGAGAGGTAGAGCCCGGGCAGCCCGCCCGGCTCGCTGCCGACGAACAGCAGCCGCCCCTCGTCGAGGTACCGAGCGCGATCGATATGCTTGAGCGGTCCAGCGACCCGGGAGGGGGCGCGGGTCGCGGTGGCCGCCCACAGCGCCTGGCCCTCGTCGGCGACGGCGACAAATGCAAGGCGCTCCCCATCGACCGCGATCCCCGGCGCCACCCCACGTGCGAGCACGGTCTCCCTCTTCGCGCGCCGCAGGAGGAGTGTGCCATCGGGCCGGAGCAACAGGAGCCCATCGCCGAGCCGTTTCGCCTCGAAGGCGACTCCGAGATCCACCTCACCCACCGCGAAGCGCGCCAGCGGGTGACCATCGAGCGCCTCGCCGACCCGGAGCGGTACTGCCCGTAACGCCCCCTCCTCGACCGCCGGCACCACGCGCCCCGCCCCGGTACAACCGGCGAGCAACAGAGCGACCGCAACACGAGCCGAGCGCACGCTGCATCATCGCCCACCTGCCCGACAATGCCAACCGTTGCCAGAGGACTGGTAACAATAACAAACAGATAGCATGTAAAGTTTCGAGTATTACTTGCGGTCGAGGATGCGGTACGGATCGCTCTCGGGCGCTGGAGGATCGTCGGTTCCACCCGGGGCAGAAGGGCTCGCGGGCTGCGCGAGCGGGCTCGAGGGCGGAAGGTTGATCGTACCGGGAGTCGCCGGTCCGAGCGCGTGCGGCTTGAGCGGCGCCGAAGGCCCCGACGATGGAGGGATCACCGTCGCCGGGACGCTGTCGGGATCGTCGCCGCCGCCGCCCGATCCTGGCGCGCGATCGCGGCGCGGGCGAGCGCTGACCTTTCCGGCAGGCGTGATCTCGTCGGCGCCCGCCGCGCGGCCCGCGACCTCGAAGTCAATCACGGCGCGCAGCGGCGTCACGCCGGGCCTGGGCACGGCCAGCACGCGCAGCGAGTGGCGCCCGGCGACGCGGAAGGCGAGATCGGCGCGGTAGAGCCCGGCGCCACCCGGCTCGCCCCACGCCGCCACCGCCTCCTCGCGCCCACCCGCGGCGCGCAGGTAGACCTCCACCTTCCCGCCTGGCACCGGGACCCGCCCGTCGGCGAGCGACATCCGTAGCACCGCGCGGCCCCCGGAGGCCGGCGGGCCATCGAGACCCAGTCGCATCGCGAACGGCCCCTCCGAGATCACCCGATCGAGCACCAGGCTGGCCGGCAGCCCGGCCGCTGGCCCGCCGCGCACGCCCAGATCGGCGGCGCCCCGCGAGACCGCCCCGCCGTCGCCCGGAGGCTCCGAATTGGAATGGCCGCTCATCGCGTAGAGCAGCCCGATCCCGCCCCCGATCACCACCGCCCCGAGGGACGCCCACAGCACCGTCCGCGAGCGACGCGGCGAAAGTTCATCAAGCTCCAGCTCGTCGGGATCGTCGGCGATCCGATCGGTCTCCTCATCCACCACCGCGGCTCGCGGCCGCGCCTCGTCGCCCCCATCGCTGCTGCCGGCATCGTCGGGGCGGCGATCCCGCTCGTCGTTCAGCACCAGCGACGGGGGCGCGCTGGTCCGGGCCTCCGCGCCGGGGTCCCCTCCGGGCGTGCGCGCCGGGTCGTCGTCCGGGGCTCGGGCCACGGATGGCGCGCTCGCCGTGGGCGCGGGGATCGGCGTGGGCGTCGGCTCGCTCCGGTGGACCTGCGGCAGGGGCCGAACGCCCCGCCTCGGCTCGCCCTTCGCCGGAGCGACGCCATGGATCGTCCGCGACGCGTCATCGTCGAGAACGGCCTCGGCCGCGCCGAGCGCCTCGATGAACTTCTCCGCGTCCTGGATCCGCTCGCCGCGCTCCTTCTCCATCGCCTGGAGGATCACAACCTCCAGAGCCGCCGGCACCTCCGCGCGGAGCGACCTGGGCCGGGGCGGCGGCTCGCGCATGTGCCGGAGCAGCACCTGCATCCCCGACGTGCCCTCGAAGGGCAGCCGCCCGACCGCCATCCGGAAGAGGATCACCCCGAGCGAGTAGAGATCCGCCCGCGCGTCGACGTCCTGCCCACCCGCCTGCTCCGGCGAGATGTAGTGCGGCGTGCCGAAGATCGTCCCGCCCTGGGTCATCCCGCCGGTGTCGTTCATCTCGCGGCGGATGATCTTCGCGATCCCGAAGTCGAGCACCTTCACCTGATCGAGCGCGCGCTTCTTGTCGACCAGCAGGATGTTCTCGGGCTTGAGATCGCGATGGACGATCCCGTGCCCGTGCGCCTCGGACAGCGCGGACGCGATCTGCCGCGCGATGTGGATCGCGCGCCGGGGCGGGATCACGCCCTCCTTTTCGCACAGCGCTCCGAGCGAGTCCCCGTCGACGAACTCCATCACGATGTAGGGCACGCCATCGTCCGTCTCGCCCACGAGGTGCACGGTGACGATGTTGGGATGCGACAGCCGCGCCGCCGCCCGCGCCTCGCGGAGGAAGCGCTTCACCACCGCCGGCTCCTTCAGCAGATCGCGCCGCAGCACCTTGACCGCCACGGTGCGCCCCATCGTGGTCTGCTCGGCGCGGTAGACCGTCCCCATCGCGCCCCGCCCCGCGAGCGCGCTGATCTCGAACTGCCCCATCAGCACCTTGCCGAGGTAGGGATCGGCATCGGCGGGGGGCAACACCACCTCACCGTCGGCGGGGCAGAAGCGGACCCCGTCGTCGTAGGTGCGGCGGCACCTGGGACAGGTGGTCACGGCACTAGTTTGTAGCATCGGGCCAGGGTGGGTTCAAATTTCCGACCGATCCTGAACGATCCGCCGCAGGCGGCTCCACAGGGTGTGAATCCACGATCGTCGGTGGCTCGACGTGGGCGTCGGCGTTGCGTCGGCGTCGGCGTTTGCGTTGCGCCAACGGCGACGCCGGCGGCCCGGTCACCGACGTCTGCTGCGCAAAGGAGTGCCGATTCCCATCGTTTCCGTTTCCGTTTCCGTTTCCGTTTCCGTTTCCGTCGCCGTCGCCGCCACTTCGGCGCGGTTGAGCGTCGCTGCAGCGTCGCCCAACCAGCACCGGATGCTTCGACGTGCTGTCGGACCCTTCGCGAGCCGGCTGTCATGACAGGCCGGCCGCGCCGACGGGGCCTATTCATGATGGCGATGCTTGGCGCCGCCTCGGGGGAACCACGGGCCCAAGACCACGCGGCGACGGCGACGGCAACGGCAACGGCAACGGCGACGGCGACGGCAACGGCAACGGCAACGGCAACGGCAACGGCAACGGCAACGGCAACGGCAACGGCGACGGCGACGGCAGCGGCACCGGCAACGGCAGCGGCACCGGCGACGGCAGCCCGAGATCTGATGTGTCGAGAGACGCCCCCGTCACGCCCACGCGAAGAGCCCGGAGGGGGCCCCTCCGCCGTCAGGCACCCGGCTCCACACGGTCCTCTGGGCCTTCCGGGACCGCAGGGCTACCATGCCGCGATGCGTCTCCTCGCCGGACTTGTGTTCGCCCCGCTTCTGGCAGGCCTGGCAGCGCTTCCGGTGCGCGCCGACCCGCCCGCTGCCACCACCGCCTACCTCGATGTCTCGCTGCGCTATCAGCGGGGCAGGGTATCGGTGGAGCGGGTGACGCGCGGCGCCTTCCCGTCACCGACGGTGCTGAAGCGCTATGTCGGCCGCTTCGAGGCGCGGGTGAGCGCGCGCGGCAGACAGGTCGACGCGGTCCGCTTCGACTTTCCACTGCTCGGCGATGCCGACGCCGGCAACCAGGGCCCGCTCGCCGAGCGCGTGAAGGCCAACGTCGTCACCACGGCCCGGGTGCGCGTGCCCCTTCCGGACGGCGCCGACCAGGTCGCGGTGCTCGACTCGAAGGGCGGCCCACCGATCCCCGTCCCCCTCCCTGCCGCCGCCCGCCCCGACGGTGGAGGCCCTACGGACCCGCCGGACGCGGGCCCGGGAGATGCCCCTCGGCGACCATGAAGTTCGCCACCCGCCACCGCCCCGAGGTGCGCTCGAGCGAGAGTAGCGCGTTCTTTTCCGTCACGTCGCCACCGAAGCGGATCGTGATGTCATAGGTGGCGCGCGCCCGGTCGCCATCGACGTTCACGCGCTGCCGCTGGTAGAACACCGTCGGCCGGGTCTCGGCGCGATCGGCGTTCTCCCGTCGCACGGCGACCACCAGCTTCTGCTCGTCGTCGAGCTTTTTCTCTGCCAGCCCGACGGTGAGGGGCCTCGCCCGCAGCTGATCGGCCTCGACGAAGTAGCTGTCGACGAAGCGATCGCTCAGCCGCTCCGCCGTCTCGCTGCAGCCGGCGCCGAGGAGCGCCATCACCGCCACTGCCGCCCGTCCCGTCCACCGCTTCATGTCGAACTCCCTCTGCTCGCCGTCGCCGCCTCGCTCCGCTCCCGCACGCGCCGACGGAAAAACAGGAACAGCGTCTGCACCATCGACGCCACCGGCACCGCCAGGAGCGCACCGACCAGCCCACCGGTGTCCTCGCCGACCAGCAGCGCGAACACCACCACCACCGGGTGGATCTTCGCCGCGCCGCCGATGATCTTCGGGTTCAGGAAGTTGGCCTCGAGCAGGTGGATCCCGATGATCCAGCCGAGCGTCGCCAGCCCGCGCTGGAGGTCCACGCCGGCCTCGCCACCGACGAGCGCCACCGCCACGATCGGGATCGACGAGAGGATCGATCCGAACACCGGGATGAGGCTCATTCCCGCCGCCAACAGCCCGAGCAGGAGCGGGAACTTGACGTGGAAGATCAGCAGGCCGAGGTAGGTCAGCGCGCCGTTGACCAGGCAGATCGCGAGCTGCCCGCGGATCACCCCCGAGAGCCCGCGGTCCATCTCTGCCACCACCACGTCGTAGTGCCCCTGCTGGCCGAGCGGCACCAGCCCGCGCAGGAAGCGGTGCACGCCGTCGGTGTCGACCAGCAGGAAGGCGCCGATCATCAGGATCAGCACGAACGTCGCCACGCCCTTGATCAGGCCTGCGACGAAGCGCTGGCCGAGCTTGAGGAGGTCGGTCGCCTCGCTCTCGGCGCCGCGGGCGAGGTTGCCGATCAGGTCGGCCAGCCGATCGGGATCGCCATCGCGCCGCGGTCCGATCAGGTAGCGCCCGTTGGCGACCGGGTCGACCTCCACGTCCAGCCCCTCGAGCGACACGTCCCAGCGCCCAGGAGCAGTCTGTGAGACGGTGAGCTTGCGCTCCGGGCGCGGCCCATCGACGTGCTCGGCGCTGTCCGCCGGGAAGTTGGCCTCGATCCAGCTGGAGGCGCGTGGCACGTAGTCGCTCTTGACCCGCGCGAAGAAGCTCGGCGCCCCACGCACCAGCCGCGTGAGATCGCCCGACAGCCTCGGAATGAAGGCCCCGAAGAACAACCCCAGCACCGAGAGCATCGCGAGGTAGACCACCAGCACCGCGGCGAAGCGCGGCACTGTACGGGTCCCGATCCGGATCCGCGCGATCCGCGACACCGCCGGCGCGAGCACGTAGCAGAGTGTGATCCCGAGGAGGAACGGCACCACCACCCGCCGGAACAGCACCACCACCAGCACGAGGAAGAGGGCGAATCCCCACAGCCCGGCGAAGCGCCGCGACGACTGCCAGAAGGTGTTCACAGCGCGCCCGGCTCCTCCGGCGAAGGCCCGACGCCGAGCGACGCGAAGTGCGGCAGCAGGCGCTCGTAGGTGGCGCCCACCGCCTCGGAGAGCACCTTCACGTCACCCACCACCGGCATGAAGTTGGTGTCGCCGTTCCAGCGCGGCACGACGTGGTAATGGCAGTGCAGGTCGATCCCCGCGCCGGCCACCCGCCCAAGGTTCATCCCGAGGTTGAAGCCGTGCGCCCCGAGCGCGCCGCGCACCGCCGCCGTCGCCTGCCGGAGAAGCTCGCAGGTCGCCTGGTAATCCTCGCTCGAAAGCTCCGCCGGATCCGCGACGTGAGCGCGCGGGATAACCATGATGTGCCCGTTATTGTACGGGTATTTGTTCATCATCGCGAACGCACGATCGGTCGCGCAGAGGATGCCATGCGTGCGGAATCGCGCCGGTCCGAGCGACGGGAACTGGCAGAAAATGCAGGTGTCCGCCACCTCGTCCCCGGCGAGGATGTAGGCCATCCGCCAGGGCGCCCACAGCCGGTCCATGGACTAGTGCACCGCCGTCGAGGTAGGGCCAACGCTGCGCGGCCGATCCATCCCACGTCGCTTCGTTGCTCGTCGGTTACTTGCCGCCAGCAAGCGCCCTCCTCGCGCCTCGCGCCGCGGGCGCCTCGACCGCGGATCATTGACCCCACCTCGACGGCGGTGCACTACCGGAGCCTCGGGTCGCGCAGCTCCACCGTCGACCCTTGCTGGAGCTGGTCCCGGATCGCGCCCGCCGCCCCCTCCGCGCCATCGCGAAACAGCTCCTGCACGAACGACTGCTTCTTGCGCGCGAACACCGGCACCGGATCGCCCTTCTCGCCGGCCAGCTTCGCCGCGCCATCGAGCGCGTCCTCGAGGTTGCCGATCTCGTCGATCAGCTTCAGCTCGAGCGCCTGCTGCCCGGTGAGCACTCGCCCATCGGCCACCTTCCGCACCTCGTCTTTCGACAGATTGCGCGACGAGGCCACGTCGGAGAGGAACTGCTCGTAGATCGCGTTGACGAACTTCTGGAAGTACTGCTTCTCGTCGGCGGTCATCGGCCGCAGCGGCGATCCGGCGTCCTTCAGCGCGCCGCTCTTGATCGTCGTCACGTGCACCCGGGTCAGGTCGAGCAGCCCCGAGAGATCGGGGATCTCGCTGATCACGCCGATCGATCCGGTGATCGTCCCCGGCGAGGCGAAGATCCGGTCGCCAGCGACGGCGATGTAGAGGCCGCCCGACGCCGCCACCGACCCCATCGAGATGACCACCTTCTTGTCCTTCCGCGCCCGCTGGATCGCCCGGAAGATCTCCTGGGACGGTCCCACCGACCCGCCCGGCGAGTCGACCCGCACCACGATCGCCTTGATCGCCTTGTCGCGCCGGAACTCCACCAGCCGCTCGATCGTCTCCCGCGACTCCAGGATCACCCCCTTGATCTCCACCACGCCGATCTTCGGACCGGGCCCCGAGGACCAGCCCTTCCGGCCTTCGTCAGCAGAGTCGAGGGAGGTGAAGAGGATGAGCGCGAAGAGGAAGCAGGCGCCGAGCAGGCCACCGAAGATGAGGAGCGCGTAGAGGGTCGAGCGACGGTCCATTTTGATGGGGACTTTCCCGTCCCCCTCACGCGGGCCGATCTGAGCCTGCGGCGCTGGCGCGTGAGCCTCCCCTCCGCCGCGCGCTTCCCGCGCGGTTTTTTCTACCCGCGTAGCGAGCGCAACGGAGGAGGTTGGTCATCGAGCCCTGGCCTACTCCTCTTCCTTTTCCCGGGCGCCCCTGGCGGCGGGCTTCAAGCCCTTCAGCTTGCCGCGCATTACGTCGCCGAGGGTGGCCCCCGACGTGCCCGCGGTGTAGCCCTGCGCCTCCGAGACTTCGGCAGCGCGGTGAGCCGACTTCATCGACAGCCCGATCTTCCGCTCCACCGCATCGATGGTGATGATCTCGGCCTGCACGTCCTGGCCGGGCTTCAGCACCTCGCGCGGATCCTCGACCCGCTCGTCGGAGATCTCGGAGACGTGGATGAGGCCCTCGATCCCCTTCTCCAGCTCCACGAAGGCGCCGAAATCGAGCACCTTCTGGACCTTGGCGGTCACGATCTTGCCGACCGGGTAGTCGAACGGGATGCGATCCCACGGGTCGCCGATCAGCTGCTTGATGCCGAGCGAGATCTTCGGCTTGTCGCCGTCGGCGGTGTCGATGTTCAGCACCACCGCCTCGACCTCGTCCCCCTTCTGATAGAGCTCCGAGGGGTGCTTCACGCGCTGCGTCCAGCTCATGTCGCTGATGTGCACCAGGCCATCGATGCCATCCTCGATTTCCACGAAAATCCCGAAATCAGCGATATTCCGCACCTTCCCACGCACCACGGTGCCCGACGGGTACTTCGCGGTCAGCGCCTCGTACGGGTTCGGCTCGAGCTGCTTCATGCCGAGCGAGATCCGGTTGTTCTTGGCGTCGATGTCGAGCACCACCGCCTCGACCGTATCGCCCACCGCCACCACCTTCGACGGGTGCTTGACCCGCCGCGTCCACGACATCTCCGAGATGTGGACCAGCCCCTCGATGCCCTCCTGGAGCTCGATGAACGCGCCGTAGTCCTTGAGCGAGACCACCTTGCCCTTCACCACCGTGCCGGGGGTGAAGATGTGCTCCGCCTGCGTCCACGGATCCTCGGTGATCTGCTTCAACCCGAGGCTGACCCGCTCCGTCTCGGCGTTGAACTTGAGGATCTTGACCCGGACGTGATCGCCCACCTGGAACAGCTCGGAGGGGTGGTTGACCCGGCCCCAGCTCATGTCGGTGATGTGCAGGAGGCCGTCGATGCCGCCGAGATCGATGAAGGCGCCGTACTCGGTGAGGTTCTTGACGATCCCCTCGACGATCTGGCCTTCCTTGAGCTTCTCGAGCGTCTGGCCCTTCAGCTCGGCGCGCTCCTTCTCGAGGAGGACGCGCCGCGAAAGCACGATGTTGCCGCGCTTCTTGTTGAACTTGATGACCTTGAACTTGTAGGTGCGGCCGATGAACGCGTCGAGGTTGCGAACCGGCCGGAGGTCGACCTGCGACCCGGGGAGGAACGCCTTGACGCCGCCGCGCACCGACACCGAGAGGCCGCCCTTGACCCGCTGGGCGATCGTTCCCTCGATCAGCTCGTCGCGCTCGCAGGCGGCCGAGATCTCGTCCCACACCTTGAGACGATCGGCCTTCTCCTTCGAGAGCACGCACAGGCCGCTGTCGTTCTCGCGGCTCTCGAGCAGCACCTCGACCTCGTCGCCCTCCTTCACCTCCACCTTGCCTTCGGTGTTGGTGAACTCCTCGATCGGGACCTGCCCCTCGGACTTGTAGCCGATATCGACTACGACGTAATCCTTGGCGACCTGGATGACCCGTCCCTTGACGATGTCACCCTCCTTGACGTCCTCGCGCTTGAGGCTCTCCTCGAACATCGCGGCGAAGGAGTCCTCGCCACCCTGCGGAATGCTGTCGACTTGCACCATGTGTCGTTACGTGCTCGCTTTCCCTTGATCCGCCGATAGGGTGGCCCCGGAAGTCGAGACACACGAAACCCGGAAAAAGTAAGGTGCGAACCTTAACGATGTGACCCTACCCCGTCAAGCGAAATCCGGGCGTGACCAGACTTCCGCGGCGCCCAGGGGCAGCACAGCGCCGCTCGTCGCGCCCGTCATCCGGGTTCGGGGCAGATCAGGCGCAGCTTCGGGAAGTGGCTCCGGTAGCGCTTCGGATCGCGCGTCAGGAGGCCCATTCCAGCGACGGCGGCGTGCGCGCCGATGTAGAAATCGGGCATGGGTGACCGTCGCGCTCCACCGCGCTTGCGATACTGCGCGAAACAGCGTCCGGCGAGAAACGCCGCTTCCCAGGGAAGTGCGGCCCGGTGGAACGACGCGGCGGGGAGCGCCTCCTCCAACTCTTCCAGGCTGGCAAAGTGAATCGATACCTCGGCGAAGATGATGGGGTTGGTGGCGAGCGCCCCCTCATCGCCGGCGCTCATCAGCGCGGCGGCCGACCACGCGTACCACTTTGGATCGCGCGTGAAAATATCGAGGAGAACGTTGCTGTCGACAAGCGTCAATCTTCGCCCCGGGTCAAGGCCATGATCTCATCGGTGGTCATGGGTCCGAGTCCCCGCCCGCTCATCCGCTCCACCAGCGCCTTGCCGCGCCCGGAGTCTTTGGCCTTCCTGATCCGGACCGTGGCGCCGACGACCTCGAACTCGACCTTGGTATCGGGCAGGAGGCCGAGCCGCTGGCGGATCTCGACAGGGATGGTGACCTGGCCTTTCGCCGTGACGCGCATGGAAACCTCCGAGTTGGAATCCTACTTTTCCAACTTCTACTCGCGGTGTAGCACGGAGACCGCGCCCCGTCTACCGGTGACGCGATTTCCCCTGGGTTGGGCGGCTGCGACGGGTCGGGGCGTTTACGCTCACGGCCTGCGCGGTACGGGCGGCAGGTCAGTCCCCGCACCCAGGAGACGCTGAGGAGCCGCCTGCGGCGAGTCGTTCTTGCTCAGTAATCGTCGCTGTCAGGGAGGATCTTCTCGGCCAGAATCTCGCGCCACGCCGCGAACGCGGCCGCGTCGGCGCCGAGGGCACGCAGGCGTTCGGCCACGGGGCCGTCCCTCTCCTGCAGATCGGGAGACGCAAGGAGGAGGCGCCGCAGGTCCGCGCGGTCGGTGTCACCCTTGGCCTGGCCCTTTCGAGCCACGAGGCTCATGACCTTCATGGCTGCCAGTTCGAGCGGCACGAGCACCGGAACGCCGTCGACATGGCGATGCTCCGGGAGCGTCTCGATCTGGCGCACGTCGACGAGGTGGCGGTTCTTCGGCTTCCGGACCTGGTAGATTCTGAAACCACCGCCTTCGACCTCGCGCACGCGTGTCGCGATGTGGAACTTCCGCCCGAGGTGCGCCCGTAGATCTTCCGCGAGCCGCGCGGCGTGGGTCGAGAGGATGTCCACGTCCTCGGTCATCCTGGGTCGATCGACCCACGCATTCACCGCCTGTGCGCCGAACAGGGCCGCGTCGTCCCGCTACGCGAGGAACCGCAGCACCTCGGGAAACACCGTTGCCAGCGGAAGCTCTTCCTTAGGTCATGTACTCGCGGAAGGTGAGGGGAGCGTCGAACAGCAGCACATCAGGAATTTAGCACGGTCTTACGGTGTCCTCGCACACCGCCCCCCGTTGCGGTCGACGCGGACCGACGGGTCATCGGGGTTGGCGCGGTACGACGAGGGCAAGCCCGCCGCACTGAACCAGCCCCCGCCGCCAGTCGCTCGCCTTCGCGCACGCCTTCGTCCCGAGGCAGCCCGGGCAGCTTGGCGGTCCCCCTTTCAACACCCTGGCGGATCGAGCATCGACGTCGCCGACCTACCCCCCGAGACGCAGCCGCTCGCGGGCGATCCGCTCCATCCGATCGACCACCTCCTCCAGGCCCAGCGGAGAAGTGTCGATGTGCACCGCGTCGACGGCAGGCCGGAGCGGCGCCGCCTCCCGCGTCTCGTCGCGGCGATCGCGCTCGATGATCCCGGCCAGCGTGTCCACGAGGTCCGACGGCTCCCCGCGCGCGCAGAGCTCCAGGTGGCGTCTCCGCGCCCGCTCTTCCGGCGACGCGGTGACGAAGAACTTCACCGGCGCCCACGGCAGGACCACGGTGCCGATATCGCGCCCCTCGACCACGCAGCCACCCGCGCCGGCGATCGATCGCTGCAGCTCGAGCAGCGCCGCGCGCACCGCCGGCAGCGACGAGACGCGGCTCGCCCCGTCGGAGATCTCGGGGGTACGGATGGCCAGGGAGATATCGGCATCGCCGAGCAGCACCGCCTGCGCCGCGTCCGACCGCGGCACGAACCGGATCGGCAGATCGCGCGCCAGCAGGGCCAGCCCCGCCTCGTCGTCCCACGCCACCCCCGCGGTCCGCGCCGCCAGCGCGAGCGCGCGGTAGATCGCGCCGGTATCGAGGAGGAAGAAGCCGAGGCGCCGGGCCAGTGTATGCGAGGCGGTGGACTTGCCCGCGCCGGCCGGTCCATCGATGGCGATCACCTGGGCTGGGCCCGAGCCGGAGGACGGGGTCGGTTGCGTGGGCCTGCTCATCGCCCCGCCTTCGGGCGACCCTCCCGGGTCGGCTTGCCGGTGCGCGCAGGCGGCGCTCCCCGTCCCGGTTTTCCGGTGCGCGCAGGTGGCGCTCCCCGTCCCGGACGGCCGGCTTGCGCGGGCGGTCCTCCCCGTTTGTCTTGGCCTCTGCCACCGCGCGGCTTGTGGCGCGGCGGCTTGCGCGGCTCCTCGTGCGCCCGGCTCCTCGGCGCCGACCGCGCATCGGCGCGCGCCTCCGATCGCGTCTCCGTTCTCGTCGAGGGCCGCCGTCCCTGCGGTGACCGCTTGCGCACCACCGTCGAGCGCGCCCCGGACATCTCGCGCAGCGCTGCCACCTCCTCGGAGGTCAGGCTGCGCCAGCGCCCGAGCTTCACACCCTCGGTGGTGAGCCCTGCGTAGTCCACCCGCTCCAGCTTCAGCACCGGGTGGCCGATCACCTCCGCCATGCGATGGATCTGCCGGTTCTTGCCCTCCTTGATCCCGATCTCGACCCAGGTGTGATTGCCCGTGTCGCCGACGACATGGACGTGGGCCGGCCGCGTCTTTGTCCCGTCATCGAGGGTGACGCCCTCGCGGAGGCGCTCGATCTCCTCGACGTTGAGCGTCCCCTGCACCTTGGCGTGGTAGGTCTTCTCGACGCCGCGGGAGGGGTGCATCAGCGCGAAGGCGAGGTCGCCGTCGTTGGTGATGAGCAGGACGCCCTCGGTGTTGTAGTCGAGCCGGCCAACGCAGTAGAGCCGCTCGCTCGAAGGCACCAGCTGCATCACCGTCGGGCGCCCCTCGGGGTCGGTCGCGGTGGTCACGTAACCCTTTGGTTTGTTGAGCAAAATATACACATTGCGCTGGGCGAGAATGCGCCGCCCGGCGACGAACACCTTGTCGGCATCGGGATCGACCTTGCTCCCCAGCTCGGTGACCACCCGCCCATTGACCTTGACCTGTCCCGAGGTGATCAGCTCCTCGGCCTTGCGGCGCGACGCCACCCCGCCCTGCGCGAGGAAGCGCTGCAGCCGCATCTCGGTGGACTTCACGAACTCTCGCCTGGCTTTTGTGGAGACATCGGTGCCGGCGTCGATCCGGGCGGAGGTGGCGGCGGCCCAGGATCGCCATCTCCCTCCGCGGGCCTCGCCGCCTCGTCGCTGATCGCCTTCGAGGCGGCCTGCGCCTTCGCACCTGCCTGGTCGATCAGCGAGTCGATGTGGCTCATGTCCTCCTCAGCCACGTCGGGCAGATCGACCCGCGAGAGCGTCGCCGGTACCCCCGGCTCCCCCGCTGCGTCGGGTGGCTCGATCGTCCCCGGCGTCGCCGCGCCCTCCAGCGCCGCCACCTGCGCCTGGTGCTCCTCCGTCAGTTCGTGGAACTCGCGCAGCGTCGGCAAATCGCGCAGATCGCGCAGGTTGAAGAACTGCAGGAAGTCCTTGGTGGTGCCGTAGAGGAGCGGTCGCCCCGCCTCCTCTTTCTTGCCGAGGATGCGCACCAGGGTGCGGTCGAGCAGCGTCTTCAGCGTGCCGCCCGAGTCGACGCCGCGGATCTCATCGACCTCCGGGCGCGTGATCGGCTGCCGGTAGCCGACGATGGCGAGGGTCTCCAGCTGCGCGCGGGTCATCCGGACCGGCTTGGCGGTGAGCAGCTTTTGCACCCACGGCGCGTTCTGCGGGTTGGTGCGAAGCTGCCAGCCTCCGGCGACCTCGTGGAGGTGGATCCCGCGCGGCTCGTAGTCCGCCGAGAGGAGCAGGAGCGCGGTCTGGATGCGGTCGGCGTCGCGCTCGCCCACCAGCGCGGCGAGGTCGGCGGCCGCCAGCGGGCGATCGGCCGCCAGCAGCAACGACTCGAGGATCGAGGGCAGCCGCTCGGCGGGGCTCGCCTCCGCCTCCGCGGCGTGGGCGTCGGCAGCGACAGGAGCCGCTCCACCGGCGCCCAGCCCGGGATCGCTGGAGGGGTGGTAGGCGAGGGAGAGCGGCCCGGAGAGGTCGGCCGCCGGGGCGTCGGGCCGGGCCATGTCGACCGTCATCGTGAACGGCGAGGGACCGCGGTTGGTCACCTCCTCCTCGTCGAACTCGCCTTCCGTTGCCTCTCCCTCGGCGACCACCACCTCGCCGAGATCCGAGCCACCTGGATTGGTCTTCTCCTCGTCGAAGTCGCCGCCCGGGTCGCTCCCGGCCACGTCGTCGGTCTCCATGGAAATCGGCGCCACCGTCGGCGCGGTCACCTCGGGGGCCACCTCGGCCTCCGGAACACCCTCGGCGACACCTTGTGCACCGGGGGTCGCATCGCCGCCTTGGCGGGGGCCTTCCTGCTCTTCGCTCATGCGGTGAACTCCTGGCCGTGCGCGGAAGCCTTGGCGGCCTGCAGATCGGCGCTGCCGCGGGCCACGTAGATTTCGCCCCGATCGCTCGGCTGATGCAAGCGCAACATGCGCAGCCTCGTCATCTCCAGGAGCGCGAGGAAGGTGATCACGATCTGGTGGCGCAGGTTCACCACCACCTCCGCATCGTCGACGAAGGCGAAGCAGGAGGCGAAGGTGAAGGTCTCCTCGCGCTCCAGGCGATCCACCAGTTCGTTGATCTTGTCGGTCAGCGAGATGCGATCGATCACCACGTCGTGGGCGATCTTGATCCGGGCCCGCGCGAGCACCTTCTCGAGCGCCTCGATCAGCTTGAACACCGGCACCTCGGCCAGCGGCGCCTCCCCCGAGGGCGCCATGCAGGCCACGTCCTCCGCCGACGCGCCGCGGGTCCACACGTTGCGCCCGGTCACCGGCCGCTGGCCGAGCATCGCCGCCGCCGCCTTGTACTTCTGGTACTCGAGCAGCCGCCGGATCAGGTCCTGGCGCGGATCGCCGACCGGCTCGTCGTCGTCAGCGCCCGCGGCCTCGGCGGCCAGCTCCTCGGCCGTCGGTGGCACCAGCTCGCGCGACTTGATGTAGGCGAGCGTGGCGGCCATCAGGAGGTACTCGCCGGCGATGTCGAGGTTGAGCACCTGCATGGTGTGGATGTAGGCGAGGTAGCGCTCGGTGATGAAGCTGATCGGGACGTTGAAGATATCGAGCTCGTGCTTCTTCACCAGGTGGAGGAGCAGGTCGAGCGGCCCCTCGAAGTCGGGCAGCTCGAAGCGGACCGACTGGTCCTGGTCCCCAGCCTCCGGGTTGTGGTCGACGGGGACGACCGGCGTCTCGGGGTCCCCCGCCGACATCAAGGGGCCCAGCTGAGGAGCAGATCGAGCCAGAGGTTGGTGACGATCCCGACCGGCACCAGGATGATCCGGAACAGGCCGGTGAGGAGCAGGGCGAAGAAGATCAGCGAGCCGTATTGCACCAGGAAGCGCTCCACCGGGTGGCCGTGCGGCAGAAAAAAGAACAGGACCGATCGCCCGTCGAGCGGCGGGCACGGGATCATGTTGAACAGCGCGAGGCCGATGTTCAGCTCGATCGCGCGGCCGACGTAATACAGCAGGAGCGGCACCTCGCGCACCCGATCGGATTCGCGGAAGCCGAGCCGGGTGAGGACCAGGAACACGACGGACATCAGCCCAGCGAGGCCGATGTTCATCAGTGGGCCAGCGACGGAGATGAGCAGGTTGGCGGTCTTCTCGCGCATCTTGATCAGCCAGCCGGCGCGCGGCGAGGTCATGACCGGCTTGCCCCAGCCCAGGAAAGGGAGCCCGGTGAAGAAGCCGAGGAGCGGAAAAAGGATCGTGCCGATCGGGTCGATGTGGGCCAGCGGGTTGAGCGTCACGCGGCCCTGGCGGCGCGGAAGCCCGTCGCCCAGGCGGTCGGCGACGTAGGCGTGGCCGAACTCGTGGATGGCGATCGAGAGGATCAACGTCAGCAGGTTGGCCACCGCCAGCTGCACCTTCCGGATATCCACCTCGTCCATTTCGGTGCGAATTATGATCGCGGGGAGGGGGCGGTTCAAGCGCGAACCGACGGGAGCTACTGGAGGCGCGAGAAGTCGATCGTGGCCTGCCAGATATCGGTCGCGTCGAGGATCCCGCGCGCCCAGTTGTCGTCGACCACCAGGTCGCCGGAGTACCAGGTGACGAGGAAGCGATCGCCGTCGATGGCGGCCGCGCCCGCGTAGGCGGTGTCGCCCGCGCTCGGGACCTCGCCCCACTCCTTGATCGCGATCGGTCCCCCGTCGAGCATCCCGGTCAGCTCGAACAGCGCGGTGCGCTTGCGGCCGCCCGTCGGGAGGTGCTTGCGGCTGAGCGAGAAGAGCCGATTCTTCCAGAAGAAGCTGAGCGGCCCGTCGAGGCGCTGGCCGGTCAACTCGTCGGGGCAGGTGAACTTGTCGTAGGGGGGCTCGGCCCAGCAGACCTTGGTGCGGAGGCGTCCCTCGGTGCCGAGCAGCTCCTTGTCGGTGCCGTCCATCCGCACCAGCGCGAGCAGCCGCCCCGACGGGAAGAAGGTCAGCTCGGTCTCGAGCGGGGTGTCCTCCGCGATCCCGTAGATCAGCGCGCCGCGGGTCCAGGCGAGCCCGTCTTTCGACGAGAAGAGCACCACGCTCTTGTCACCGTCCTCGTAGGCCGCGCTGTAGTAGCGACCGGCCTGCGGGACGATCCGCCAGAAGCTCCAGGTGGTCGGGCCCGCCTCGGTGAGCGCGCTCCAGGCGACGCCGTCCTTCGAGCGGGAGATGACCGCCACGGTGTCGACGAAGGAGTCGCGCGCCGAGGTGATCGGCTTGCGGATCAGCGCCTTGATGAACAGCTCGTCGCCGACCACGTAGAAGTGCGGATCGCGCAGATCGCGATCGGCCGGCGCGGGGATGACCGCAAGGTGCTCGAAGCGCTTCCCCTCGTCGGTGGTGCGGTAGATGTGCAGCGCGCTGTTGGGTCCGAGGATCTGGCTGCGCGCGCTCCGGTGGACGAGGTAGATCGCTCCCTTCCAGACGACCAGATCGGTATTCTCGTTGTGCTGGCAGATCGCCGTCCGGCAGTCCTGGTTCTGCACGCCCTCGCCGGGGACGAGGATCCGCGCCCCCTCGAGCCACGCCGTGGCGCCACCATCGGGAGCCGCCGGATGGGAGGAGCACCCGGCGACGAGCGCGAAGACCAGGAGCGATCGCACGGGCGCCATCATGCGCGCGGGTGGTGGCGCTTGACCACGTCCTTCAGGCGCTGCGACGAGAGGTGGGTGTAGATCTGGGTCGTGCCGATGTTGGCGTGGCCGAGCATCGCCTGCACCGCGCGCAGCTCGGCGCCGCGCTCGAGGAGGTGGGTGGCGAAGGAGTGGCGCAGCTTGTGCGGCGAGATCGCCTTGCGGATCCCGACGGCCCGCGCGTACCCGCCGATGAGCTGCCAGACCGACTGGCGGGTGAGCCCACGCCCCAGGCGGGAGAGGAACAGCGGCGGGAGGTTGCGTCCCCGATCGAAGGTCGGGCGGGCTGCCGCGAGGTAGTCGTTGATCCGATCGCGCGCCGCCTCACCGACGGGGACGACGCGCTGCTTGCGCCCCTTGCCGAGCACCACCACGAAGCCCTCGGCGAGGTTGATGTCGCCGAGTCGGATCGAGATCAGCTCGGTCACGCGGAGCCCGGTGGCGTAGAGCGTCTCGATCATCGCGAGATCGCGCAGGCCCCGCGGGTTCGTCGCGTCCGGCGCCGCGAGCAGGCGCTCCACCTCGTCGAGGGTGAGGAACACGGGCAACGGGCTGCCGAGCTGTGGCCGGTCGATCTCGGCCGTCGGGTCGAGGGTGACGCGGCGCTCCGCGCGCAGATAGCGGAACAGGCCGCGCACGGTCACCAGGTGGCGTGCCTGGGTGCGCACGCTCACCCCCGCCTCGGCCAGCTCGACCAGAAACCGGAGCACGTGGCGCGCCTCGACCGCGCCCACCTCCTCCACCTTGGCAGCGACGAGAAAAGCGCGGAACTTCGTCAGATCGAAGGCGTAGGAGACGACGGTGTTTTGCGCGAGGCCGCGCTCGATCTTCACGTGATCGAGGTAGAGATCGCACGCCTCCTCGAGGCCCAGCCCCATGCCTAGGATCCGAGGAGCAGGCGGCGCAGCGCCTCCATCTGCAGCGCGAAGTCGAGCTTCTCGGCCACCCGCGCGTAGTCCTCGAACCAGGCCTCCACGCCGTCGCGCCCGTCGAGCGCGAGGAAGCAGCCGAGCGACTCGCCCGAGCAGCGAACCGGCAGGATCAGGATCGCGCGGTCGCCCGGGGGGCCCACCGCCGGCCCGAGGGGCCCGAGGGTGCCCGACGCGGCCCGCCCCATCCGCGGCACGCCGTCCTCGATCGCCTGGGCGATCACCGGGATGTCGCGCGGCCGCGCCGAGAAGCCGCGCAGGGCCTGCTCGTCGGCCACCGCCCCCTGCGCACGCGCGCACACCAGCTGTCCGCGACGGAGCGCGAGCACCACCACCCGACCGAAGTCCTGCCCGAGGAGCCCGAGCGCGACGTCGAACAGGTCGACCCGGCTCCGGCAGCCCTCGAGGCGTGTCCCGAGCTCGGTCGGGGTGATTCGCCCCGCGATCGGCTTTTGCGTTGCCACGGCCACGGCCGCGACCGGCACCGGCGAAGCGCGTGGAGTGGGCTGCGGGACGATCCGCCCGAGCGCCCTTCCCGCGGGAGGCGCAGGATCCGGACGCGCAGGCGGTGCGTTCGAGAGCTCGATCGTCATCGCCACCGGCACCTCGTCGGTGACGGGCACCAGCTCGGGCGCCCGCGGCACCCGGTAGTGGCGATCGAGGGCGTAGGTGATCAGCGTGTCGGGCGCGACCATCGCCCGGATCTCGCACCCGGTCGCCTGCTGGAGCACGTCGATCACGTCGCGATCGGTCGGGTCGCTCATCGCCAGCCACAGCCGCTTGCCGTCGAGACGGACCGGGCAGACGTGGAAGCGCGCCGCCAGCTCGGGCGTGAGCAGCGCGAGCACGTTCACCGCGACCTTCTCGAGCGCCGCCGCCGTCGCTGTCGGGAGCTGAAGCTGCGAGGCCAGCATCTGCGCCAGCAGCGCCTCGTTGATGTAGCCGAGATCGACCAGCAACGCCCCGATCCGATCGCCAGTCGCCTGCTGGCGGCGCAGCGCCGTGCGGAGCTGCTCCTGGCTGAGCACGCCCGTCTGCACCATCAGTTCGCCGATTCGCATGGCTCCAGTATATCGGCGAGCGCGCCGATCACGCGATCTTGAGCAGCTCTTTGACCTTGGAGAGCACCTGCGGCGCCTGGATCGGCTTGGTGATGTAGGCGTTCGCCCCGAGCGCCAGGGCGCGCTGGCGGTCCTCGTCGGCCCCCTCGGTTGTGATGATCACGATCGGGATCCTCTTCAGCGCCTCGTCGCTGCGAACCCGCTTGGTGAGCTTGAGGCCGTCCATGATCGGCATGTTGATGTCAGTGATCAGGATGTCGACCTTGGTGCCGGCGAGCTTCTTCAGCGCGTCCACACCGTCGTCGGCCTCGATCACCGAGAGGCCCTTGATCCGGGCCAGGGCGAACACGATCAGCTGTCGCATGGTGGGGCTGTCTTCGACGACCAACGCGGTCCACGCCATGGTGCCCTCTAGACCAGGTCCACGGCGTCCCACAGCGCCACCGCCCGACCGCCGAGCTCGGAAGCGAGCTTGGCGCCCTGGAGCGCGGTGGCCGCGTGAGCGGCGAGGAGGTTGAACAGCTCGGAGTCCACTTCGGCGAGCTCGGTCTTCTGCGGCAGCAGATCCCAGATCACGATCGCGCCGACCACCCGATCCTGGATCCGCAGCGGGGTCACGATCATCGGCCGCGCCAGATCGCGCGCCGAGCGGTTGGCCGCCGGATCCACATGCGGTCGCCCCGTCGCCACCGCCGCACCAACGACCCCCTCCCCCCTGCGCGCGGGCGGCACCTCGGCGCGGGCGATCCCCTCGGCCGCGAGCGGCCGAAGGACCCCGAGCGGCTCGTCCAGCAGCAGGACCGCGAACGTGCGGGCGCCAACGAAGTTGAGCAGGATCTCGACGACGATCTGCGTCAGCTCGCGCAGGTCGACCGTCGAGTGAAGCTGGTAGGAGGCGACGTAGAGGTTCGCCAGATTGTTGTTCTCGCGCTCGATCTCGCGGGCGCGCTGCTCGAAGTCCAGGTTCTCGCTGGCGACGAAGTGGACCCGCTGGAGCAGCTGCTCGCGCTCGTGCTCGAGCTGCTCGATGCGGGCCGCCAGCTCGCGCAGCGTGCCGCTCGACGGCGCGACCTCGGCTGCGCGCCCGCGGGCGCCCTCCTCGAGCTGCAGCACGCGGAAGCGCAGCCGCTCGTTCTCGCGCAGGAGATCGTCGGTGAACTCGCCGGCCCGCTTGAAGAACGTCTGGATGAAGTCGCGCTTGGTGGAGCCCAGGCCGCCCTCGTCGTCGGGCTTCGGCTCCTTGCCTTCCGCGTCGGCCATGGTGCTGCACCATAGCACAACTGGCCGCCGTCACCCCGCGTGGCACGGCCCCTGCTTCAGCTGGCCAACGAGCCGCGCGTCGCCTGGGAAAAGCCCGGGCGGCCAGACGCGCGGCGGACGCCGTCAGCGGCCTGACACCGCGGCGACGCCCTGACACGACTCACGCAGGAGGTCCGATGCTCTACCGGATGGTCAATACCCAGGCGGCCCCACAGGAGAGGGAGCAGGCGCTACCGCTTTTGGGCCTGCAGCCGTTCGCGGAGACCGCGCTCCGCAGGTCGCGCGCCCAGTTCGTGGCAGCCTGCCCGTTCTTTTTTCTCGTCGGTGGCAGCCAGCTCGTGCGCCCGGAAGGCCCGCGCGCCACGGCGACGATCGACAAGCTCGGCGCCCGCTTCACGCCCGAACGCTCGGCGGCGCCCACCACGATCCTCGCCGTGCGCAAGGTGCGGGAGACCTTTCCCTCGATGATCACCCTCGGGCGCACCGACAACAACGACCTCGTGCTGCACGATGTCTCGGTCTCGAAGTTCCACGCTTTCTTTCGCATGCGCGGCGGACAGCTCGAGGTCGCCGAGGGCGGTTCGCGGAACGGCACCTGGGTCGGAACGCGCCGGGTCGACGCGCGCAGCCCAGGCCGCGCCGTCAAGAACCTCGACACGCTGCGCTTCGGCCTCGTCGAGTTCACGCTGCTCGACGCGGGCGCCTGCTGGGACCGCCTCCGCCCCGAAGCCCGCTGAGCCTTATCGACCCGCCGCAGGCGGCTCCACAGCGTCCCCTGGGTCTTCGGGGACTGAGCCGGGCGCGCCCCGCTACTCGACGTTCTGAACCTGCTCGCGCAGCCGCTCGACCTCGGTCTTGGCCTCGACCACGCGCTGGGCGATCTCCGCGCGCTGGGCCTTCGACCCGACCGTGTTGACCTCGCGGTGAAGCTCCTGGGCGAGGAAGTCGAGGCGCCTTCCCGAGGGGCGCGGCTCGGCGAGCAGGCGCGTCGCTTCGTCGAGGTGGGTGCGCAGCCGCGTCAGCTCCTCGGCGACGTCGGCACGGTCGGCCAGGATCGCCACCTCCTGAGCCAGCCGCTGCGGATCGACCTCCCCGGGCGCGAGCAGGCGCGCGAGTCGATCCTGGAGCCGCCTCCGCGCCTCGGCGGGCGCCTCCCCGGCCAGCGTCGCCACCTCGCCCGCCAGTTCGCGCAGCCGGGCAACCCGGCCGGCCAGATCACTGCGCAGCGCCTCCCCTTCCCGCTCGCGCGCCGCGCACAGTTCGTCGATCGCGCGCCCGAGTCCCGGCGCGAGCTCGTCCCACATGCGGTCCCCGTCGACGGCGGACTCGCCCACCACCAGCACGCCGGGCAACGCGGCGATCACCGCCAGCGACGGAGGCTCCGCCAGCCCGCAGGCGACACGAATCTCCTCGAGGGCGCGATGGTAGGCGCGTGCCAGCCCGACGTTGGCTGTCACCGCGGGCCCCGCCTCGTCGCCCCCTTCGTCGCGTACCGTCAGCGACAGCGCGCCGCGATCGATTCGCTTCCGCACCGCCAGGGCGATCCGCTGCTCGATGCCAGGATCCGCCCACGGCAGGCGCTGCTTGAGATCGAGGAAGCGGTGGTTGACCGAGCGGATCTCCACCACCAGCCGCCGTCCCGCCACGTCGCAGCGCCCGCGCCCGTAGCCGGTCATGGATCTCATCGCCTCACGCCTGGATCTCGCGGTACCAGGCGACCGTGCGCCGCAGCCCCTCCGCGAACGTTACCGCGCCGGTATAGCCGAGGATGGCGCGTGCGCGATCCATGTCGGCCAGCGAGTGCTTGATGTCGCCGGAGCGGGCCGGGAGGTGGCGCGGGGTGATCGCGCGGCCGGTGATCTCGCCGAGGGCGGCGATCACATCGAGCAGCGTGGTGCGCTCGCCGCACGCGACGTTGAACATCTTGCCGGCCGCGTCGGGCGCGGTGCAGGCCTTGAGATTCGCCTCGACGCAGTTGTCGATGTAGCAGAAGTCGCGCGACTGCTCGCCATCCCCATAGATGGTCGGCGCCTCGCCGCGCAGCGCCGCGGTGACGAAGTTGGGGATCACTGCCGCGTACTGCGACTTCGGATCCTGGCGCGGGCCGAAAACGTTGAAATAGCGCAGCGCCACCGTCTCGAGGCCGTAGTTGATGTGGAAGACCTTGCAGTAGCTCTCGCCAGCCAGCTTGGTCACCGCGTACGGTGAGAGTGGATCGGGCGCCATCGACTCGACCTTGGGCAGCGTCGGCGTCTCGCCGTAGGCGGCGGAGGAGGCCGCGAAGACCACGCGCTTCACCTTCGCCTCGCGCGCCGCCTGGAGTACGTGGAGGGTCCCGAGGACGTTCACCCGGTCGCTCTCGATCGGATCTTCGACCGACCGCTGCACCGATGGGAGCGCGGCCTGATGCAGCACGTAGTCCACGCCCTCCACCGCCCTCCGCACGTCGTCCTCGCTGCGGATGTCACCGCGCACGATCTCGATGCGCCCGGCGAGGGGGGCGAGGTTGCCGTCGCGCCCGGTGGAGAAGTTGTCGAGAACCCGCACGCGCTCGCCACGGGCCACCAAGGAGTGGGCCAGATTCGATCCGATGAAGCCGGCGCCGCCGGTCACAAGGTAATGAGCCATGGCGCTCGGTTCTACCCACGCGCTTGCGGGGTGTCAATGTGAACGCCCATTCACGGTCGGGCGCGAACCGACGGTCACGTCACGCCGCCGGGGCGATGGAAACCCGCCCGCGGTGGCTTGATCTGGGCGCCGAGCGCTGGCATATATGTTGACTAGCAGCGCGGGCAACTCGCCTCGGAGCGGTGACCTCATGCGGAATCTGTTCATCGTTGGATCGGTTGTTCTCGGCCTGGCTCATGGCGCCCAGGCCCAGCAGGACCCGCTCGACCCTTACGGCTCGGGGGCCGTGCCGCCACCCGTGTTCGCGGCCCCTCCGCAGGCGCCACCGCCTCCGCAGTACCCACCGCCCCAGGCTTACCCGCCGGCCTATCCCCCGCCGCCGGCGTATCCGCCGCCGCAGGCGTATCCCCCGCCTCCTGCCTATCCGCCGCAGGGTTATCCGGCGCCGCAGGGCTATCCGGCGCCGCAAAACCCGGGCTACTACTACCCGCCGGCCGGCTACGCAGCGCCGATCTACGCCTACCCGCCCCCGCCCGTCTACTACGTTCCTGCCCGCCCGGCGCGCCGTCAGAAGCTCACCTGCACCTCCTGCGGCCCCCAGGCGAAGGCCCGCTTCTTCTCGTTCGGCCTGCGCGCAGCCGTGATGGGCATCGACCAGGAGATCAACGGGAAGGACGTCGTGATGGCCGGCGCCGGCCTCCAGATGCGCTTCCGTACGCGCGGCCGGTTCGGCATGGAGGCCTCGGTGGACTTCCTGCACGGCAAGTTCGGCAGCGGGGGCAGCGAAGACGACCACGCGCGGCCCGATCCGCGCGCCGAGGAGGCGCCCCAGGGCTCCTCGGACAGCCCGCCCCCGCCCGACACCGGCGCGACCCCCACGCCGCAGAGCGGCCCCTACTTCCACGTCGGGCAGGTCACCCGCGACAGCGTCCCGGTGCTCGTCTCGGCGCTGGTCTACGTCTTCCCGAACGACGACGCGCGGATCTTCAACCTCTATTTCCTCGGCGGCATAGGTGTGGTGGCCACAACCATGGGCCTCACCAACCAGTGGGGCGAGCGGGTCAAGCAGGAGTTCACCGAGGCCGAGGCCCACCTCGGGGTCGGCCTCGAGCTTCGTTTCCGCTGGTTCGCGCTCCAGGCGGACGTACGTGGCTTCGCGCTGTTCCGTGACGACTCGGACCGGCCGTCGTCGTACTACTCCGGAGTGAGTGGCGCGCCCGTGAAGGAGAACAGCTGGGGCATGACCGGCACGGCCGGCGCCGCGTTCTGGTTCTAGCCGGCGCCGCACCACTCCGGTCGTCCCTCCTCCGTTCCCGTCGTACCTCGCCCACTCTCCCTTCAACTGCTTCCCGACCGATCCCCTGCTTCGAGCCGACCCGGGCACCCGGTTCCTCCGCGCCACCAAATGGGTTATGTTCGGGATTCGCTTGGAGTACCCATGATCAAGTGGCACCGTTACGCGACGCTGGGCCTGGGACTGCTTTCGGCCTGCGCCGCGCCCGCGGGCGAGACCGGGACCATCGTCGGTGACGTGTTCCTCGGGGGCCTGCGCCGGCCGGCCGGATCGCGCCCGCTCTCGCAGGGGCTTGGCGCGAACGGGCATCACATCATCTTCACCAACTTCGACGGCGTCACCGTGAAGCCGAACTACGACGACGCGGTCCACAACGAGTCGTCGATCGCAGCCGGTCTCAACCACGCGATCACCGTCCCCCCGTTCGACGGCGCCGATCTCACGAACCAGCTCTCCCGCGCGCAGGTGATCAGCGACGTGATGGCGGTGTCGCGGAAGTTCTTCGCCGACTTCAACGTCGACCTCGTCACGCAGCGCCCGCCGAGCGGCGACTACGTCATGGTGGCGATCGGCGGGCTGCCCAACTTGATCGGCGAGCCGTGCAACAACGGGTGCGTCGCGGGTCTCGCGCCGCTCGACTGCGATAACAAGGGCGGCCAGATCCTATTCAACGGTTCGGGGGACGTGGAGGTGGTGTTCGCCTTCTCGGGCGTCGAGAAGGTTCTCGGCGGAGGACGGCCCTACAAGGACAAGGTGCTCGACCTCGCGGTGACGATCGCCCAGGAGACTGCGCACGCCTACGGCCTCGAGCACAGCGACAACACCCAGGACATCATGTACCCCGAGGAGACCGGCAAGACGGTCGGCTTCCTCTCCGGCAAGCGCGTCGACAAGCAGGGGTCGTGCTCGGGCGGGGTCGGGATCCAGGACTCGCACGCGCTGCTGCTGAAGATCCTCGGCCCCTCGCAAGGCGGCGCCGACACCATGGCACCGACCGTGTCGATCGCCGCGCCGCTGCCGAACGCCGTCCTGCCACTGACCTTCGGAGTGACGATCACGGCGGCCGACGACGTGGGAGTGGATCACATTGACCTCCAGGCCTCGGGACCGGGCGCGAAGTCGCAGAACCAGCGGCTCGACAAGCCGCCCTACAAGGCGCAGCTCACGGTCACGGCCGAAGGCACGTGGGCGCTCAGCGCGGTGGCCTACGATGCGGTGGGCAACGCCTCCGATCCGGCGATCGTGAACGTGTCGGTCAAGGCCGACGCAAAGCTCCCTTTCGGCTCGCAGTGCAACACGCCCGGCCAATGCGCGAGCGGGCTCTGCCCGGCCGGGATCTGCACCCAGGCGTGCGGGACGTGCCCGGCGAACTATCAGTGCAACGCAGCCAAGATGTGCGAGCCGGCGAAGAAGGCGCCCATGCCGAATCCGGGAGAGACGGGTTTTCTGTGCAATATGCACTCGGACTGCCACTCGATGCTGTGCGCCGAGCTCGCCGGCACGAAGTTCTGCACCAACAAATGCGACCTCGCCGATCCGGCGAGCTGCCCCGAGGGGATGTACTGCGCCGATCTCAGCCCCGAGGAGCCGGTGTGCTCGTTCTTCTACGGGGGCGGCGGGGGTGGATCGAGCTGCTCCGCCGGCCGGATCGGGAGCGAGCACCCGTCGCCGTGGGGGCTGATGATGCTCGCTGCCTTGTTCGCCGTGCGGCTGCGCCGGCGAGCGGCGGCAAGCCGGCCGGCCCTCCCCTGTCGACTGGGGACTTTCCCCGTGATAACGATGGCGCATGTTGATCGTCGAGTACCGCGTCGGCCTGGCCGAACGAGCGCGTCATCTGTTCGAGATCGAGGCACGATTTCCGATCGCCGCCGCGGATACGGTCGACCTCCGGCTGCCGGTGTGGACCCCCGGCTCCTACCTGATCCGCGAGTTCCAGCGACACCTGCAGGAGCTCTCCGTCACCGACGGTGAGGGGCGCCCGCTCGGAGTCCGAAAGATCGACAAGGCGACCTGGCGGGTGGAGTGCGGCGGAGCGACCGAGCTCCGGGCGCGCTATCAGGTCTACGCACACGAGGTGACGGTACGGACGTCGCACCTCGACCTGAGCCACGCCTACTGGAACGGCGCCTGCCTGTTCCTCTACGTGGACGCGCTGCGCCCGCTCCCGGTGCGCGTCCTCGTCGACGCACCTCCGGGATGGCGGATCGCCACCGGCCTCGACGCCGACCCCACCGCGACCCGAGGCATCGCCTTCCGCGCCGACGACCATGATGCGCTGGTCGACGCGCCGTTCGAGATCGGACCGCACGAGCGGATCGAGTTCCAGGCGGCCGAGAGGCCCCACGCGGTGGCGATCTGGGGTCGCACCACCGCCGCCGACCGCGCCCGCCTGGGCGCCGATCTCGCGAAGATCGTGGAGACCCACGCCGCCCTCTTCGGGGGCCTCCCCTACGCGCACTACACCTTCATCCTCCACCTCGTGCCGAAGGCCCACGGCGGCCTCGAGCACCGCAACTCCACCACGGTCATCGGCGACCCGCACGCGTTCGGCGTGGCGAACAAGTACCAGGACCTCCTCGAGGTCTGCTCGCACGAGTTCCTTCACCTCTGGAACGTCAAGCGGATCTACCCCGAGGCCCTCCAGCCCTCCGTCGCAACCCACCCCGTCCTTCGGCGGGGGCCCAGCGCACCGACGGGGATCGACTACCAGCGCGAGGCCTACACCCGATCGCTGTGGGTGGTCGAGGGGTGGACCAGCTACTACGATCGCCTCGCGCTCCGTCGCGCCGGCCTGCAGGGCGCCGCGCGCTACCGGGAGAAGCTGGGCGAGGAGCTTACCCGCCTCGCCGCGATCCCCGGCCGGCGCCGCCAGAGCCTCGAGGAGGCGAGCTTCGACGCCTGGATCAAGCTCTATCGCCCCGACGAGAACACGGTCAACTCGACGGTCTCCTACTACCTCAAGGGATCGATCGTTGCGCTGCTGCTCGACCTCGAGATCCGCCGCCGCAGCGACGGGCATCGCACGCTCGACGATGCGCTGCGCCTCCTGTGGCGAGAGTACGGTCAGGTCGGGCGCGGTTATCCGGATGAGGCGATCCAGCCGCTGTGCGAGCAGGCGGCGGGTCTGTCGCTGGATGACTTCTTCGCGCGTGCCGTGCGCGGCCGGGAGGAGCTCGACCTCGCGGGGCCGCTCGGATCGGTGGGCCTGTGCGTGCGCCCCGCGGGTGGCGGCAGCGACGAGGGGCCGGCGGCCTGGCTGGGCGCGACCCTGGTGCAGGAGGGGGATCGGCTGCGGGTCGCGGAGTCGCAGGACGGTGGGCCGGCGCAAGCGGGCGGCCTCTACCCGGGCGATCAGCTCCTCGCCTGCGACGGCTATCGGGTCGACAAGGAGGCGCTCGCCGAGCGCATCGGGGCGCGCCGGCCGGGGGTGCCGATCCGGCTCACCGTGTTCCGGCGTGACGAGCTGCAGGAAATGACCGTCACCCTCGGTCTCCGGCCGCTCGATCACAAGCTCGAGGTGGGGTTCGCCGACCAGGCGTCGCCCGAAGCGAAGGCGGCGTATCAGGCGTGGATGGGAGAGGCATGGGGCGGGGAGTAGGGGTCAGCGACGGGAGGTTAGTGGAAGGCCATGTCGACCTTGGCCGGGGCGGCGGCCGGTGTCGCCTGCACCGCTGACTCCTGCGGCGCCCAGCCCTCCTTGCGCGCGCGCACCTTGTACTGCCCCGCTCCGACGCTCTTGAAACGGTAGTTGCCCTGCGCGGTGCTGGTCGCGCTCTGCACCACCTTGCCGGTGTCGTCGACCAGCTCGACGGTGGTGTTGGCCGAGACGCCGGCGCCGCCGCGCAGCGAGAGCTGCCCTTCGATCTCGCCGAACTTCTGCTTCTGGACCTGCTCGCTGTCATGGAAGAACAGCGTGCGCTCCTTCTGCACCTCCTTGCCCTTCGCGTCGCGCAGCACCAGCTCCGCCACGTAGCGCCCCTTGGGCTGCGCTTTTCCGTCGCTGCCCGTGCCGTTCCACGTGAAGGCCATCGCGCCCGGCGCGCCCTTCTGCTCGCTGGTGAATACCTTCTTGCCCCGCTTGTTGTCATTGCCCTCGACGGCGTAGACCACCATCTCCAGCTTTCCCGCCGTCTCGGGCGTGGCCGCGAGGTTGCGTAGCGTCACCTCGGTCGCCTGCCGCGCCTCGTCGAAGCGCGCGCCTACCTCGGTCAGGAACACGCTCCCCGCGTAGACCTCGAAGCGCCGCCGGCTCTCCTGCCCCCTCGAATTGGTCGCCACCACGTCGACGATGTGCTTGCCCTCCTTCAGCTCCCGGGTGCTCCAGGCGTGCGACAGCTTCGCCGCGCACTCGCCCTTGACCGGAAGATCGTCGACCAGCAGCTCGACCTTGGCGACGCCGCCCGCCTGGTTGTCGCGCGCCTCGACCGCGATGTTCATCGTCTCCGCAACATGCTGCCCATCGACCAGACCGTTCACCGCCAGGCTCATCACGTCCATCGTCACCAGGCCGAGCACCGCCCACATCCCCTCCCCCTTCTCCGCCCCGCCCTGGCCGCTCCGCACCGTTCGCCACGCGCCGTCCTGCGCCTGGTGCTGCACCAGCCAGTAGGTCCCGCGGGCGATCACCGGATCGGAGTCCGCGTAGCCGGCGAGCTTGAGCGAGTAGATTGTCTGCCCCGTCGCCAGCGCGTCGCTTTTCTGCTTCTCGAGCCCGAAGCCGCCGTCCTGATTCTGCCGCGCGAGCAGGAGGCGCTGCAGCCGCAGCGAGCTCGCCTCCGACGGGCCCACACCCGCCGCCGCCAGCCCGAGCAGCGCGAAGTTGAGGTTCTGGATGTAGACCTCGCTCTTCTGCGTCCACTGCCCCGACTGCTGCGCGAAGTACTTCTCGGACTTGCGTATCGGGGTCAGCCACTTGTCGTCGGCGGTGCGTGCGTAGGCCTGCCGCCAGGTCTGCATCGACTGATAGGTGGTGTGCATCGTGCCCCCGGTGACCGGCAGGCGCGCATCATCGTCGAGCACCGAGCCGTCCTGCTGCTGGTAGCCGATCAGCTCCTGCGCGTACTTGAGCAGATCCTTGGTGTGCTGGGCGTCGACCCACTGGTCGTAGCGCGCCCAGGCCTGCCCCTCGAACGCCGCGCCGGTGATCCGCCCGCCCGCGGTGACCCCGAGGAGGAGCGCCCCGACCATCGCGTTCATGTCCTTCGCCGCGATGCCGTACTGGTGGTGCTTCCCGACGGTGAGTGCCTCCAGCGTCACCGCCTGGACGTGGCACCCGAAGCACTTCTTCTCGTTGGTCCATGCCACCGACGAGCGGGCGAGGTAGTCGAGGCCCCGCTGGGCCGCCTGACGCGCCTGCGGGTTGCCCTTGGTCTCCGGGCGCGCCACCGTCGCCATCGCGCACACCAGCGGCTTCGCCACGGCGGCGGTCCGGATGCCGGGGAGCGCAGGTGGCGGCGGCAGAGGCGGAGGCGGAGTACCGGCGAAGGCGGGCGAGGAGAAGAGGATCAGGGCGGCGAGGAGCAGCTTCCGAGGGCGCATGGCGTCTCCCGAGCCTGAGTTGAAGGAACCGCCTGATTCAACGCAGCACGCCGCGAAATGGTCTCACACTCGGCCGCGCCGCCCTTTTCCCGTCGGACCCGCGAGCTGCCCGTAGACGAAGATCTCCTGGCGGTTGCTCGGGAGCTGGGTCGCACGCACGTCAGTGATCCCCATCCCCTCGACGCGGCGAAGCAGATCCGGCACCTGGTCCGCCATCCCCCAGTCGTTGAGCTTGAGGGTGAACAGCACCCCGCGCAGCGACGGGCGGAGGGCTGCGACAATCCCGCGGACCGCGTGCAGCGCGACCTGCGGCGCGAGGTTCACGTCCAGCAGCAGCCAGTCGGCGCACGGCGGTAGCTGGTCGCGCTGCACCTGCCCCACCGCCGCCTGGACGTGCCGGAAGCGCGGCGAGGCAATCACCACCTCGGCCATCGTGCCGGTATCGATCCCCACGACTTCGAGGCCCCGCCGCAGGAGCGCGTGGCTGGCTCCGCCGGGCGCGCTGCCGATCTCCACCGCCACCTCGCCGCGCCGGAGCGGCGCCCCCGACCAGGCGATCGCCTCCTCGATCTTGCGATAGGCGCGGGAGGGGGAATTCTCCGGCACGGCGACGGGGATCCGCCCGCCCGGCCAGGGCGAATGCAGCGGCGAGTGCAGGTGATGGCCGAGGAACCAGGGCTCATCGCCGGCGACCACCACATCGAGCACATGCTCGCCCGCTTCGGCCACCTCGCCGTCCCGAAACCGCGCGCCAAACGCCGCGAGGAAGGCGCCCCGCACCTCGCCCGCCCGCGGACTCTCCTGCACCGACTCCTCGCCCGGCCTGCGCGCATCGCGCTCCCACACGTGCAGTCGCAGCCGCTCGGCGCCGACGCGCTCGACCGCCGCCAGCACCTCCGCCACGTCGCGCGCCGGACCGAGCGCGACCGCGTACGCGCGCGCGAACACGGCGCGGAGCACGAAGCCCGGACCCACCGGCACACCGGCGCTCTTCCAGGTGACCAGCCCCGGACGGGCGAACGCGGAGCGCAGGTCGGGATGCTCCCTCGCCACCTCCCGCTTGAGGGCGCCCTCCGCCCCGATCTGGCAGACAGCGACGAGAAACTGCGAGGGCTCCCCCACCGGCGAACGGAGCTCTCAGCCCTGGCCGCCGCCGTCGACCGGTCCGAGGTCGGGCTTGAAGCCGCCGTCGAACGCGCCGTCGGGGATCTTCCCGCCGTCGGGGATCTTCCCGCCATCGAAGATCCCGCCGTCGCCGCCCCCGTCGGGGTGCCCGCCATCGTTGCCGCCGCCATCCTTGCCGCCGCCGTCGCCCTTGCCGCCGTCGCCCGTTCCACCGTCGGTGATCTGGCCCGGCGGGCCGGCGATCACCTGGTAGTCGGTGAAGTGGCGAATCTCGGCGCTCACGGTCGCGGCGTCCCTGTCGACGGTGAGGTCGGCGACCATCCGCGACTGCCCCTGCACCGAGGAGACCGCGATCGCCAGCACCTTGCCCTGCGGCACGTCGGCGGGGCGGTAGAGCAGCGTGAGCCGGGCCGGCGTCGCGAAGGCGAGCCCATCCGGTGTGAAGCGCACGCTCGGCCCGACGGCGGTCTCGCCGAGACGCGCCTGATCAGCGCCCTTCCCGACGGAGATCAGTGTCGGGGCCCCCAGCGCGTCTCTCGGGATCAACAGCGTCGTGCCGGCGAGCCCCTGGTCGCACGCCGCGGCGGTGATGGCGATCTCCGCGCCCTCGGGGCCCACGGTCTGGGTCACCGGGCCGCAGACCCCGCACTTGCCGCCGGAGCAAGTCGTGGCGCCCGGGCAGATCGCGCCGCAGCTGCCGCAGTTCTTCGCGTCGGTGAAGAGGTTGGCGCACACCCGGGCGCCACAGAAGCTCTGGCCGATCGGACAGGTGGCGGTGCCGCTGGCGCCGCCGCACCCGAGCCCGGCAGCGACGACCCACAGCGCGCGACCAACAAGAGAGCGCATGCATCCTCCTTCGCGAGGCGCCAGGGTACCACGCCGACGCGCGTTCACAGCGCGAAGCGGCGCTTGGTCTCCTCGAAGGTGGCCACGACGATCGCCTGCAGCGGCGCGAGATCGTCCTCCCGGTGGCCGTCGGTGGGGATGGGATCCGAGAACACGACGCGCAGAGGACCGGAGCGGACGATCGGGCTGCCGCGGGGCAGGCGCTGGTGCCCACCGATCACCGTCACGCAGACGATCGGTCGCTGTGCCGCGGCTGCGAGGAGGAACGCCCCCCGCTTCATCGGCAGCAGATGGCGGCCCTCGCTCCGCGTCCCCTCGGGGCTGACCAGGATGCACTCGCCAGCCTGCGCTCGCCGGGCCCCCCGCGCGACGCTCGCGCGCCACTGCTTCTCGTCGCTGCGGTCGACGTGGAGGTGGCCCGCCGCCCGGAGCTGCGCGCCGTAGAACGGGACGCGCGCCACCGCGTTGTTGTAGAGCGTGACGAAGGGCCGCGGGATCGCGACCGGGAGGATCAGGTGATCGAGGTGCGACTCCTGATTCCAGAAGAACAGGAGGCCGCCGGTCTCCGGCACGCGCTCGGCGTGGAGCACCTCGTGCCTGACCCCCGCCCGTTCGAGCACCTGCGCGCACCTCGCCCGAACCTCGTGAAGCCCGTCCGCCACCGCCGTCGACGGCAGCCGGTCTGCGCGATGAAGCGCCATCCGGAAAAGGAACCGGGCGACGTCGCCGTACAGCCGGATCGAGCGCCCGACATCGAACAGCGAGGGCGTCACCGGATCCCTCACGGCTTGAAGAACCTGCGGATCTCCTCCGCCGCCGGCTTTCCCCGGGGCGTGTAGCCACCGCTCGTCGGCCCGCCCCATCCGTACCAGTTCCAGAAGTAGACCCCGCCGATCGGCGCTCCCCGCCACACCCGCGCGAAGGCGGCGTAGCACCGCCTTTGCTCGTCGAGATCAACCGGCTTCCGCGACCCCTCGGCCCACGGCCATGCCGACGCGCCGCGCTGGCTCAGGTACCCCACCTCGGTGAAGATCAGCGGGCGTTTCACGAGGAGCGAGAAGCGATCGAGTTCCACCCGCAGATCGCGCCACGCCCGCGTGAGCTCCGCCTCACCCGACGGTGCGCCCTCGTGCGCCAGCGCAAAGTAGCCGCACAGGCCGGCGTAGTCGAGGAGGTCGTAGAAGGCCACCTTCCGGAAGTGGTCCCAGTTGCCCGAGTAGGTCAATTTTCCCGGATAGACCGAGCGCACCGCGCCCACCAGCGGCACCCAGGGCGCCCGTTCGCCGTCGAGCGTGGAGAGCTCGCTCCCGACGGAGAGCAGCTCCACCCGGGTGCGCGCTGCCAGCCGCGCCAGCCCGACCAGAGCGCGGGAGTAGGATGCGAACAACGCGGCGCGATCGCGCGGGCGGAGCGTCCCCCGCCATTCGTCCGGTGCGTCCTGCCGGGTCAGCCGGAGGATCGGAAAGAGGAATACCTTCAGGCCGGCCGCATGCGCATCGCCGATGGCGCGCTCGATCGCCTCGGCGGGCGCGCTGAACCGCGGGTGCTCCTTGACCTCCACCGCGCCCACGTCGTCGAGGTACCACGCCACCACCAGTTCCACGTGGTCGGCGCCGGTGGCGGCGATCTCGTCGAGCAGCGGCCGGTACGACCAGCCCGGGTCCTCGGAGAACAGCCCGAGGGCGATCCCCTTTTGCGGCGACCCTGCGGCCAGCCCGGAGGCCGGAAGCGCAGTCAGAACCAGGGCGGCCAGGCGCGCGAGTCGACGGTGCATCGCAAAAATGTTTACCACCAACCCGGGTTGGAAGATGCTCCGAGATGGGCATCCGGTGCCCGATCTGTGCTATAGAAGCGGCGCCCGCCGACCCCGGCCAAGGACTGAAATGACCAACCCGCTACGCGGCCTCCTCGCCTTCACGCTCCTCGCCTTCTCGACGCTGGGCTGCAAGCAGGCGGTCGGCGATCGCTGCCAGATCAACTCCGATTGCCAGGAGGGGCTCTCGTGCATCATCCCCGCCGGCGGCTCGATCGCCGAGGGCGGCTCGTGCCGATCGATGGTTGGCGGTGGCCAGCCCGATCTCTCGATGGCGGGCGAGGACGCGGCCCCGGCCGACATGGCCACGGCCCCATCCGATTTGGCCGTGGCCCCCGACCTCGCGATGCCCGACCAGGCGATGCCCACCGACGCGGCGGCCGACCTCAAGCCGGCCGCCGATCTCGCTCCCCCCGACTCGAAGCCGAACGGCTGATCGGGCGGGACGGAATCAGGGCGAGCGATCGTGTCCTCGGCGCCCAGGCAGTCCCCTTTCCCCGACCGGGCCGTCGAGGCGATTCGCCGGATCCACGCGCTGCAAGACGAGCGGACGCTGCGCGAGGCGATGGCAGCCGCGGCCGGTGTCATCCGTGATTCCCTCGACGCAGCGATGGTGGTGGCCTGGGTGGGAGACGGCCGGGGCGGGGCTCCGCTCGTAGGCGGGTGCGGCCTCTCCGAGGAGGACGCTCGGCTCGTGGCGAGCCTGCCCGGCGAGCGCCCGGCCACCTTCGCCAACGTCGACGATCACCCTGCCCTCGCCGAGATCTGCGTTCGCGCGACCAGCCCGACGACCATCCGCCACTGCCTCCATGCCCCCCTGCGCGCCCGCGGCGACGCCCGCGGGGAATGGGCCGGCGGCATCGTGATCGGCCTCTCGCGGTCCGACGCCTCGTCCGCCGACCTGCCGCTCGCTCTGGCGATCGCCGGTGCGCTCGGGCTGGTCGTCAGCGCCACCTGCGCGGCGGAATCGGCGCGCCGCGACGCCGCCGGCCAGCGCCTGCTCCAGCGCATCGCCAACCTCGGCGCGTCGCTGGCCCAGCCGCGCGACGTCGCCCAGATCATACTCGAGGAGGCGCGCGCGGCCATCGGCGCCGACGCGGGAGTGATCTACCTCGTGGCAGGCGACTTCCTCGAGATGGCGGCCGTCAGCGACGGGGATCCGGAGAACACCCAGCCCTACCGCCACATCCCGATCGCCGGCACGGTGTCGGAGCAGGTGTTCGGCGCGCGGGGCGCCCGGTCGTGGATCTTCGACGAGGCACCGGTCGCGACCCAGCAGATGATGGCGACCGCGGGTGCGCGCGCCGTCGCCAGCGCTGTGATCACCGCCAACGAAGCGCCGATCGGCGTCATCCACCTCTCGCGCCGCGACGATCGCCGCTTCTCCGGCGACGAGCTTGACCTGCTCTGTGGCATCGGAGCGCAGGTCGGGCCGGGGCTGGCCGCCGCCCTCCGTCGCGAGGAGACCGACGCCGAGCTCGGGCGCCGCGGCGCCGCGCTGAGCCTGCTCCACCGCCTCGCCGACACGCTCGGCCGCACCCTCGACCTCGCCGAGGTGCTGGAGCGCTGCCTCGACTTCGCCCAGGAGCTGACCGGCGCCGATACCTGCACGCTCCACCTCTTCGACGAGGAGGAGCAGTGCTTCGAGCTGCGCGCCGGGAGAGGGCTCCAGGCGCTGTCGCCAGCGACGAAGCGGGTACCGCTGGAGCGCTCGCTGTTCCGCACCCCCGACTCGCGCCGGGAGCCCCAGGTCATCCGCGCCGACGACCCGCGCCTCCCTGCGACCGCGCGTGCCGACTTCACTGCCGCCGGGATCGCGGTCGGGATCAGTACGCCGCTCATCCTCGGAGAGCGGGTGATCGGCCTGCTCGGGCTCGGGTTCCGCACCCTCCGCATCCCCGCCAGCTCGACGCTGAGCACGCTGATGGCGATCGGCGAGCAGCAGGCCGTGGCGATCGACCGCGCCCGCGTCTACCAGGTGGCGGAGCTGCGCGCGCGGCTCGCCGCCGACCTGCGCGAGACCGCCGAGCGGGTGCTCACCGCCGACGACGACGCGGCCATCGCCGGGGCACTGGTCGATGCGATGAGCCGGCTCTGCGGCAGCACCATGGCGCGGCTCGCGACCCTGGACGGCGGTGGTCATCTCGCCACCGCGGCGGTGCGCGGCTACTCGCCCGAGCTGCTCGCCACCGCCGAGCGGATCGGCAGCTCCGACCCGCTCTTCCGCCTCCTCGAAGCGACCGCCGGCCCGCTGGTGATCGCCTCGCCCTCCGACCTGCCCGCAGGATCGGTCGCCGGTGATCACTTCACCTCCGGCCGCGTCGCCTCCGTGGTCGCGGTGGCCCTCCGCCTGGGCAGCCGAACGGTCGGACTCCTCGCGTCGCCGTCCGCCTCGCCGCGGCGTTTTCACAACGAGGAGGTCGCGGCGATCGGCCTGTTGGCCTCGCTGGCCGCGTCCGCTCTCGAGCGCCGACGCCTGCATGGCGAAGCCGAGGCGGAGAGGCGCCACCTTGGAGATCTGATCGAGCGCCTCCCCTTTCCGATCGCCGTCGTCGATCACGCGCTCCATTTCCAGCAGACCAACGGCGCCTACCGATCGCTCACCGGCCTCGGCGACGGGGACGCACTCCACCGCCTCGGCATCGCGCGCAGCGACGGGACCCCGGTGCCAGAAGGCGAGCTGTCGGCCGTACGGGCGCTCGCCGGCGAGGAGCCCGACCCGGTCGAGCGGCTGCTTGGCACGCCCCAGGGCCAGCGCACCGTCCAGATCCTCGCGGTCCCGCTGCGCGACGCGGAGGGGGTGGTCACCTCGTCGGTGCTGGCGATCCAGGACATCACCGCGCTGCGCGAGCTGGCCGACGCCAAGGACCGCTTCCTCGCGGTCGCCTCGCACGAGCTGCGCAGCCCGCTGGCGTCGCTGCACGCCTGCGTGACTCTCCTCCAGATCGACCCGAGCGCGAGCACGGATCCGGAGCGCCGCCGCCAGCTCATCGGGCGCATCCAGGGCCAGATCGGCCGGCTGAGCCGCCTGGTCGACGACCTGATCGACACCGCGCGCATGCGCCACGGCACGCTCCCCGTCGAACGCGAACCGCTCGACCTGGTGACCGTGGCGCGCGAGGCGGTCGAGCTGGCGGCCCTGGAGCTGACCCACCACCACGCGCGGCTCGACGCGCCGGAGCCGGTCCACGGGCGCTGGGATCGCCACCGCCTCGCCCAGGTCGCGGCGAACCTGATCTCGAACGCGGTGCGCTACTCCCCCGACGGCGGCGAGATCGTGGTCACGGTGCGCCGCGTGGCCGCGGTGGCTCTGCTCTCGGTGCGCGACCAGGGCATCGGCATCGCGCGAAGCCAGCACGCCCTGCTGTTCGAGCCGTTCGCACGCGGTCGCGAGGCGGGCGAGCTGGCGCCGCGCGGACTCGGCCTGGGCCTCTTCATCACCCACGAGATCGTGCGCCGCCACGGAGGTCGCATCACCGTCGAGTCGGAGCCCGGGCGAGGCGCGCTCTTCACCGTCGAGCTGCCGCTGGAGTAGCTGCGGTCGCGATCGCGACATCGCTGTCCGACGGGAGCGCCGAGCCGCCGTACCGCGCGCGCCAAACCCCTGATATCCTGCGACTCGCGTCTGGCCCTCGTGCTGCACTGGGGGCCAGCCGTCGCTCACTCGATCGGAGGAACCCATGGGTCGCAACACCTTCGCCCTCTCCTGCGCTGCCGCCGCGCTCGCCCTCGCCACCCTCGAAGCGCCCGCCCGGGCCTGCGGCGGCTGCTTCCAGCCCCCCGACGCCGTCTCGACGGTGACCGATCACAGGATGGTGATCGCCCTCTCGAACACCCAATCGACGCTCTGGGATCAGATCCAGTACACCGGCAACCCGGGCGACTTCGTGTGGGTCCTCCCCACCCCGTTGCCGGCCGACGTACAGCTCGCCGATCAGTCCTTCTTCGAGAGCCTGGAGCAGCAGACCGCACCGCGCGTCTACGGCCCGCCGCCGGTGTCACAGAGCGGTGGAGGCTTCGGCTGCGGCTCCGGCGCCTCGCTCCGCGGTGCTGCCGACGAGAAGGCGGGCGAGGACGTCACCGTCTACCACCAGGGCGAGGTCGGCCCGTACGAGACCGCCACCGTCGGCTCCGACAGCCCGATGGCGCTCATCGACTGGCTCACCAACCACGGCTACACCGTCCCCGACGGACTCCGTCCGATCATCACTTTCTACGTCAACAAGAGGTGGGTCTTCAACGCGCTGCGCCTCAAGCCCGATCAAAACACCAGCCAGATGAAGCCGGTGCGCGTGGTGTTCAAGGGGCTCGCCGCGACCTTCCCGCTGCGGATGGTGGCCGCCGGCGCCGGCCCGTCGCTGGGCATCCTGCTGTGGGTGGTCGCCGACCAGCGCTACCAGGCGATGAACTACGACACCGTCACGATCGACGAGCGCAAGCTCAAGTGGTCGACCGCGTCCAACCGTTCGAACTACCGAGAGCTGTTCGCCGCGACGCTGGCCGAGCACCCGAAGGGCGCCTTCATCACCGAGTTCGCCGGCAACCTGAACACCTTCGCCTTCCCGCCCGAGGCGGCGGGCGATCTCAAGGTCGCCACCACCGGACAGTCGGCGAGCAGCACCTACCTGACCCGGCTGCGCACCGACGTCAAACCGTCGCTGCTGATCGAGGATCTCACCCTCACGCCGGCCCCGAGCAACACGCCGGTCTCGAACGAGCACCGCCTCTCGGCCGGCCGGCAGCAGTCGGAGCCGATCGGCGCCCTCCTCGGCGGTCAGCGCGCGCCGATGCTGGCGGGGATCGCGCTGCTCGGTCTGGTCTTTGTCGTCCTGCGCCGCCGCGCCCGCGCCGACCGCGACCCAACCTAGCCAGCAACGAAAACGAAAACGAAAACGAAAACGAAAACGGGAACGGGAACGGGAACGCCTACGCCTGCGCGATCTTGCCGCCCTGCCCGTTGCCGCCCGCCCGTTTCTCCGCCGCGCGGCGACCGCGGTAGATGTAGTCGAGGCCGGCCTGGTCGCCGATGTCGATCGGGATCACCAGCTCGGCGACCTGGATGAAGCGGGCGCTCATCCGCCGCACGAACTCCACCTCGCGCTGCGCCGACCACACCGCGAGCACGCCGCCCGGCCGCAGCGCCCCTTCGAGCTTGCCCAGCCCCTCTTCGGTGTAGATCGCCGTGTTCTGCGGTCGGGTCGGCCAGGACGGCCCATTGTCGACATCCAGCAGCAGGGCCAGCCAGCCGTCCTTGACCTCCTCGATCGGGGTGTACTGGAGCTGCCGGAGGAAGCTCAGCAGGTCCCCGGTGTGGAGGTGCACGCGCGGATCGGCCAGCGCATCCCCGTTCAGGCCGCGGAAGTGCTCGCGGTTCCACTCCACAACCGTGTCGGAGATCTCCAGCACATCGACGCGCACCACCACCGGTGCGTCGAGCACCGCGCGCAGCGTGTGACCCATCCCGAGCCCCGCGACGAGCACCGTGACGTCATTGCGCTGCGAGAGGGGCGTCATCGCCAGCTCCGCCAGCGAGCGCTCCGAGCGCCGGCAGTCGGATGCCATCAGGAAGTTCCCGTCGTAGACGATCTCGAAGGCGTCCCCGCGCTTGATCAGCGCGATCTCGTGGCCGTCCGGGGTGACGCGGCGATCGATGGTTTCTCCGACGCTCATGCCGCGCATTATAGCGCAAGGCTAGGCCGCGGGCATGGCCCCCTCTGCCGCAGCGCCGCAACGGCCGCCGCCGCAACCGCCGGTTGATCCGCGCGCGCGCAAAACGAATACTAGGCCGCCATGTCTTCTCGTCGCGCCCATCCGCGGGCGGTCACCCTCCTGGCCTTTCTGCTGGCCCCGTCGCTCACCGCGCGCGCCTTCGACCTCTCCGTCAAGCTCGAACCGGGCCTCGCGCTGCCCATCACGCCGCCCCAGTCGCGGCGGTTCGGCGCGGGCGGCGGGGCCGCACTGAAGGGCGGAATCACGTTCGCCGGCCTGTTCGACCTCCAGGCCGGCGCCCTGCTGCTCGCCATCCCGGCGGTCACCAGCGACGAGAAGACCGGGTTCGCCTTTGCCCTCGGAGCGGGCGCGCGGCTGAAGCGCCCCCACCGCGGCGCCGGCCAGTTCTTCCCGTGGGCCGACATCGACGTCCACTACGTCCGCACCGGCCCGCTCGACCGCTTCGGCTTCTCGGTCGGCGCCGGGATCTCCTTCCCGCTCGGCCTTGCGCGTGCGGTCTGGCTCGGCCCGTTCGTGCGCTACTTCCAGATCGTCCAGCCCGAGCAGCCCGGCTTCGACAACCGCGATGCGCTGATCGTCTGCGGCGGCATCTCCGTCGAGGTGGGCCGCGCGCACCGCCTTGGCCGGCCCGCGCCGGTCGATCGCGACCGGGACGGCATTCCCGACGCCACCGACCGCTGCCCCGACGCCCCCGAGGACCGCGACGGCTTCCAGGATGAGGACGGCTGCCCCGATCCCGACAACGACGGCGACGGCGTGCTCGACCCGGACGACTTCTGCCCGACTGTCGCTGAAGACAGGGACGGCTTCCAGGACCGCGACGGCTGCCCCGATCTCGACAACGACGGCGATGGCCTTCCCGACGCTGCCGACCGGTGCCCCGACGCAGCCGAGGACAGGGACGGATTCCAGGACGACGACGGCTGTCCCGACCCCGACAACGACGGCGACGGCGTCCCGGACCCGGCCGACCGCTGCCCGCTCGTGTCCGGCTCGCGGGAGCGCGGCGGCTGCCCCGATCCCGACGGTGACGGTGACGGCATTCCCGACGCGCGCGACCCCTGTCCCGAGGTCGCCGGCATCGGCGCGAGCCCGGGCGCCGCGGGCGTGGCAGGCTGCCCCACCTACCGAGGCCTCACCCTGGGAGGCGAGCGGATCGTTCTGGAGGAGGAGATCGCGTTCGCGGCGCCCGCGCGGATCCTGGCGAAGTCGCTCCCGCTCCTCGACGAACTGGCACGCGCCCTCACGCATCGCCCGGGGCTGAGGCTGCGCATCGAGGCCCGGACCGACGCCCGCGGCAGCGCGGCGAAGAACCTCGCCCGGTCGACCGCGCGCGCCGAGGCGGTGAAGCGGCACCTCGTGGAGCGCGGCGTCGACGGGAGCCGTCTCCTGGCCCAGGGCTGGAGCGACCGGACCCCCACCGGCCGCGACGCGAACCGATCGATCGAGATCGTGATCACCAACGACGGGAGCGCGCGATGAAGGCCTTCTGCTGTGCCGTCCTCCTGGCGCTGGCCACCGCCGGCTGCGGCCAGTTCGTGCAGTTCCCCTCGGTGGCCGAAGGCGGCGGGGTGCCCGACCAGGGGATCCCCGACCTCGCCCGCCCCGACACCGCGCCGCCTCCCGACGCGCGCCTCGATGACGCGAAGATCGTCGACGCGGCCGATCTGGGCGAAGGTCGCACGGGGGTGCTTAACAGCGGAGGGGGCCCTCTTGCTGGCTCTTGCTCGTCACGTAGTCGTAGTCGTAGTCGTAGTCGTAGTCGTAGTCGTAGTCGTAGTCGTCCCGTCCGCAGCGACGGCAATCGAACTTCCTCCCGCAACAAATTCCTCCTGCCAACCGACCACCCTGGCCTCCAAGGAGGATGCCCATGCTGGCCTACCAGAAGCTCGACGTCTATCGTGGATGCCTTTGCGGTCCTGCAACTCGCCTTGGAAGACACTCGGCGACAGGCCATGGAGTTGCTGACCCGCATCGTGGAGATGCTCACGCGCATGTGCCGGAGAGGTGATCCCCC